>MGNI01000001.1:0-3297 GCA_001795115.1 Chloroflexi bacterium RBG_16_48_8
CTGGCTGCCACTTACGAGGACTGCCCCAGCATCAATCGCAGCATGGAATGCCTCCATCTGCTTCGTTGTGGGCTTAGCCTGGTAATACTCTTCCCATTGGAATGTGAAGATCGGCAGGTATCCTTCTGACCGTAAGCGCTGCAGTTGTGAATAAAGCCTCTCATAATCGCAGGGGGTCGCCCCAGCTGAAGCCTCTTTGGCCAGGGCATAGATGGGTCCTACAGAATTACAGCCCAGGAAGGCAAGCTTGTTCCCATTGTGCTCAATTAATAGCGGCTCAAAAGCTTCCTCTAGATTGGACCCCCCGCCAAAAATTCCCCAGTCATTCTGGCGATACAATTCCAGGGTCATCAAGAGGGGCTCTTCTCCATAATCTTTTAAATGGTTGCCTGTCAGCTCAATAATGTCCACATCGATGGCTTGGAGGAGTTCGATATAGTCTGGATCGCTGCAGAAGGTCAGCCCTTCCCTGACTGGCTTTGGTGGAGGACAACGATCGAAGAAGGAAACTTCATTGCTGATGTGGGTGATGTCTGCTTCCAGCAGCCAAGGCGCGATTTTTTCCGCTGGATACTGTAGACCTTTTTGTTCCATCGTCCAGGCTGTTGCCCGCGTCAGGGCAGTGACACCTGTCATCACAAGGATTGTGAGCCGGTCCGGATCCCGATTCGACAAAGGCCATCCCAAGGATTCTATGAGAACAGCGATAGCATTGGGTTCGCCGCTCAAACCGAAAGTCACGGATAAGGGATAGCTTTCCGCATCGAAGTCTTTCCGGATGGGGGAAACCCCTTCGATTTCAAGAACTTTCCAATCTGGTTCCAAGGATTCAAAGGGGACGATTGCGACCGCTTGAGGACTGAGCCAGGCTTGCTCGCTCAGTTCTTCAGTCTCTACGATTACAGCGTTCTCTGCCGGATCTCCTTCAAAAATCACTTCAATGGAAAACAGGTTTTCCTCAGGTAGAAAAAGAGTCTGAAGTTCAGGATGTTCGCCCTTCCAAACAGCACCAAGTTCCTCTGAAGTGATCCCATCCTTGAGGGTTGGAAAGGGAACGACCAGGGCATAAATCCAATGGGTGAGAGGCACCTCCGCCCAGGGCTCAACCCGGACATCGGCATCGCTTCGCTCCTGAACAATTTCAACTGGTCGACCTGCGATTGAAGTCAATTCGACAAGTGGATCCCCTAACAGGCTGGGCAATGCAGGTGACAGCCAAAGATGCAGGATGGTAGGTGTGGGCGTTTCCAACTCAGGGATGAAAGGGGTTTGCGAAGGAACGACCGGGATAGTTTCAGAGGGGGCAGGACTTGGTATGGGTGTGCTTGCAGCAGGAGGGGCAATCCTGCTACAGGACGAAGGAATGAAAAGGGAGAACACAGCTAATACTTTTGCTGCGGATGACATGTAGTGGCTGATCAGCTGGCAACCTCCTATGTGAATTATCCCAGCCTTGTCCACCATAGGCAATCCCTAATATCTCAACGCCAAGTGCGGAAACGAAATAGACACTGCCTCTACCTTGGACCTGAAATCTCATACCGCCTCCTTCTTGGCTGTTGGATCGAAGGGGAGAACCAACAGAGGAAATCCACAGGATCATGTGCGATCGTTGAATCGCATCCAAGCTTTCCAACACCTGGGACTTTCATTTTTCTTAAAGGGTTGACAGAGTATTCACTTCCTGCTATGATACGAACGAACGTTCGTTCGTAATGTAGAAAATAGCATGGATGAAATACTCACAACACAAACCCAAGATACCCGTACTCAAATCTTGGAGGCAGCCCAGCACCTCTTCATCGAACAAGGCTTTCATGGAGCCTCTATGCGACAGATCGCTCAGGAAGCTGGGATCGCTTTAGGAGGGATCTATCACCACTTCACAAGTAAGGAGAAAATATTCCAGATCATTTTCGAAAATAATCACCCGTATCATGAGGTCCTCCCTATCTTGGAACACGCCCAGGGGGATACACCAGAAGCCCTGGTCCGAAATGCCGCAGTTCGAATGCTGCAAGCCCTTCAAGCCCGACCCCATTTCCTCAAATTGATATTCATTGAACTCGTTGAGTTCAAGGGCATCCATCTCGCAGGACTCATGTCGAGCGTATTGCCCCGAGGAGTAAAACTCATCGAACGTTTCTTGGAAGAACAATCTACTCTTCGCCCCCTTCCCGCAGCAGCTCTCCTGCGCTCTTTCTTAGGCCTATTTATTTCCTACTATCTCGGCGAGCTGATGTTAGATCCGTCAGGATCGTCCCAATTCAATGAAACGACTTTCGAATACTTCGTCGATATTTATCTCCACGGCATTCTCATTGGAGAGCCAGAATGAGCCTATTCAACTCCCGTCTGATGTCACTCATCCGAAAAGAATTCATTCAAATTGTGAGAGATCCACGCACACTCATCATGATCCTGGGAATTCCCATCATGCAACTACTCCTTATGGGTTACGCCGCCACCAATGATGTCCGCAATGTGGCATTAGCTGTCTTCGATCAGGATAGAAGTCCCGCTGCCCGTCGTCTTTTGGATGCTTATCGCGCCGCGGATTACTTTCTGATCGCCTATGACGTTCAATCCGAAGAGGAACTGCAAGAACTCTTAGACTCTGGAAAAGCTCGTGCTGGGTTGATCATCCCATCGGATTACAGCACGAGAGTGAGTGGAGATGGAACAGCCCAGATCGCCTTCGTGCTGGATGGCAGCGATCCTACCGTAGGATCCACTGCCTTATCTGCTGCCCGACTCATCGCACAGGAACATTCCACCCAAATCCTCAACAGCCGCCTTGTCCGAATCGGCCAATCGACGACTTTAACCGTCCCTGTCGAAACCCATACCAACGTCTGGTATAACCCCGATCTCGTCAGTGCCTACTTCATGGTACCAGGGGTCATCGCCCAAATCCTGTACAGCCTCACATCCATCCTGACCGCAACTGCCGTTGTCCGCGAACGTGAGCGAGGGACTATAGAACAGCTTATCGTAACCCCCATCCGATCCTGGGAATTAATGATCGGGAAAATCCTTCCCTATATCATCTTAGCTTTTCTAAATACTTTAGAGGTCCTTGCCCTGGGTTCATGGCTTTTCGATGTCCCCATTCGCAGCGATCTGGGGATGATCCTGCTTCTTTCTGGCCTCTTCTTATTGTCCGGGCTTGGTATCGGCCTGGTAGCTTCTACGATCGCCAACACCCAACAGGAAGCCATGCTGGCAATTTTCATGACCCTTCTTCCCAGCGTTTTCCTCTCAGGGTTCTTCTTCCCAATCGCAGCCATGCCGAAA
>MGNI01000001.1:3304-7494 GCA_001795115.1 Chloroflexi bacterium RBG_16_48_8
AGTGGATATCTTATGCCGTACCCATACGTTACTACCTGGTGATCATCCGGTCATTACTGATCAAAGGTGTCGGAGCAAGTCATCTTCAAAACGAAATCCTTGCCCTCATCATCTTCGCTGTCGTCATCATGACCATAGCTATTCTGCGCTTCCGTAAAAGACTGGATTAATGCTACCGATGTTAGGGAGGTTGAAAATGCATTCTCGTACAATCCGAAGGATCCTTGCCATTTTCTTACCACTTACTGCTGTCAGCGTGGCTATTTTTTACCTCTTGAATACAACCCAAGAAGAGGATGGCATCCTGCATGCCTCTGGCACCGTAGAAGGGGTGGAAGTCATCATTGCTTCCGAGTTGCCTGGGAGGGTAGCTGAAGTCTTTGTTGAAGAGGGTGATACCGTCCAACCCGGCGATCTCATGTTCAGGCTTGAGGATGAGATCTATCAAGCACAGCGAAACCTGGCCTTAACAGGACTCAAAAACGCACAGGCAAGGCTCGAGGCGGCACGCACGGCAGTGAATACAGCCGAAGCAACTCTTGAAAGTGCTCAGGTGAACACCGAAGCTGTTCAATTACAATACGAAATCACACTGGCTGCTGCTCGGCTAGAAGAACTCCCCTCTCGAGTTTCTTCTTGGAAGCAGGAGATACCCAATGAGTTCTCCCTTCCCGTTTGGTACTTCCAAAAACCAGAAAGGCTTGCTGCTGCCGAGGTAGAAGTTGATGCAGCAAAGAAGGCCTTGGAAATTGAAACCAAGAATTTTCAAGATGTACTTGAAGACGCTACCAGCGCCAACATCGAAGATGCAGAGAGACGACTTCGTGAGGCTCAAGCCACTTTCTTAGTCGCAGAAGATCTCCTGAACCGTGCCAAGCTGCAGAATGATCAGGAATTGGAGGACTTCGCACAAACCAGGTTCGAAAGCACTAAGGAGGAACTGGAGGCCGCACAAAAAGCGTATGATGAAATGCTTTCAGATGAAGCTCAAGAAGAAATTCTGCAGGCAAGGGCACGACTCACCATCGTTCAGGAACGCTATGATACAGCATTGGATCGGTTCAATCAACTTCGAACAGGAGAGTATTCCCTTCAGGTAGAAGCAGCGAAGGCAGCGGTAAAACAAGCAGAAGCGGCTGTTACATTAGCTGAAACTCAAGTTGTACAGGCGGAAATGAATCTGATTCAGGCCGAAAGCGCCGTGGAACAGGCCCAGGCGGAGATCGATCTTATCGATGTCCAAATCCGTAAACTTGCTGTAACCAGTGCTACCTCTGGCGTTGTAAGATCGCGGAATATCGAACTCGGTGAGGTGCTGCAATCGGGCGCAGTTGCCCTAACACTTGATCGGATCGATACCCTGACGATCACTGTCTATATCCCCGAGGATCGCTACGGGCAAATTACCTTAGGGGATCACGCTCAAGTAACTGTCGACTCCTACCCCGGAAAAATGATCGATGCATACGTGACACGGATTGCAGATCGAGCGGAATTCACCCCCCGCAATGTACAGACGGAAGAAGGCCGCCGAACAACCGTCTTCGCGGTGGCGCTCTCCGTACAGGATTCCGATGGCAAATTGAAACCAGGCATGCCTGCAGATGTTACTTTTAATAACTGATTGAGTCCCGGTATGCTTTGTGCTGGACTCGCTCCAGCTCTGATTGAGGATGGACCGTGGAAGCGCTAATTGTCGCCCGAAATTTGTGGAAATCCTTTGATGGTATGGATGCTGTCCGTGATCTGACACTGCAGGTCTCAGGGGGACAGATCTATGGGCTTGTTGGCCCGGATGGAGCCGGGAAGACAACCACAATGCGTTTATTATGTGGCGCATACTTACCAACTGCAGGCGAAGTTCGCATCAGCGGATATCTCCTGTCGAAACAGCCCGAGATGGCTCGGGCTCAAATCGGCTATCTTCCTCAACGTTTCTCTCTCTATGAAGAATTGACCGTGATGGAAAATCTCCGCTTTTTTGCAGAAGTTCGAGGTCTAACCTCTCAGATGTGGTATCCGCGCAGCTTGGAAATATTGGAATTCGTCGGTTTAGCTGAATTCGCAGATCGAAGAGCTGGTCAGCTTTCTGGAGGTATGAGACAGAAATTAGGCCTGGCAGCTGCATTTGTTCACAGACCCAAAATCCTCCTCTTGGATGAACCCACAACAGGGGTCGATCCAGTAACCCGCCAGGATTTCTGGCAATTGATCATAAAACTATCGCTGGAAGAAGAAGTGGCTGTCTTGGTGACCACTCCCTACATGGACGAAGCCTCCCGCTGCACTCGCTTGGGTTTCATGCGCGATGGAAAATTGCTCATAGAAGGCTCACCCAACGAGTTGAAGGCACCTTTGAATGGTCGAATTCTTATGCTGCGGGGGACCCCCCTTCCTTTGCTGAGAGATCGAGCTAAAGAGGATCCATGTGTCGAGGATGCTTTAATGTTTGGGGATCGCATCCATCTGAGAGTTAAGGGAGGAACAAAGAAAATAGAGCTCGCAAGATTGAAGAGAGCAATCCGTAAAGCCGGTGGTGAAGTGACTCAACTGCGATTGATCCCCCCTTTGATGGAGGATGTATTTATCGCTTTCGTCAAAACGGAAGAAGAGAAGTCCACTACCCATATAGAAGCTTGAACCCTTCTCGGCTGCGCATTTTTGGGAGGAAACCATTGACGATTGTCATTCACGCGGAGAACCTTACGAAACGTTTTGGTCAGTTTACGGCAGTGGATCGCGTCTCTTTCAGGGTCGAGCAAGGCGAAGTCATAGGCTACCTTGGACCTAATGGATCAGGAAAGACCACAACCATCCGTATGCTCATCGGTCTTTTGCTTCCCACTGAAGGCAAGGCTAATGTGTTAGGCTATGATGTCGTACAACAATCGGAGCAAATCCGAAAGCGCATTGGCTATATGTCTCAGAAATTCGCCTTATACAGGGAATTAACAGTAGAAGAAAATATCTCCTTCTATGCTGGGGTTTACGGAGTCCAGAATAGAAACCGATTGGTCGAGGTCCTGGACCTCCTGGGGTTGAGAACACTGGCACATGAACGCGTAGATGAGCTATCTACAGGCTGGCGCCAACGGGTTGCCTTGGCCGCTGCAATCGTCCACCACCCACAATTGTTGTTTCTGGATGAACCCACGAGTGGGATTGACCCCACCGCTCGGCGGGCTTTCTGGGATTTGATCTATGCCTTGGTTGAAAAGGGAGTGACCGCCTTCGTAACGACCCATTATATGGATGAGGCGGAATATTGCACCCGTGTTGGCATCATGCGATCGGGTAAACTGCTCGCTATGGATACGCCACCCAACCTGAATACACTTTATCTTCCGGGACCCGTCTTCGAAGTGATTGCACAGCCGCTGTTACCTGCTTTGAATGCCCTTTCTGCATGTCCTGGTGTTATACGTGCCAGGCTTCTGAGTGATCACCTGAGTGCATTTACAACCCCAGATGTCAATGCAACGAAGTTGAAAAAAGCAATGCGTGATGCGGGTTTCATAAAGGCCCGGGTGGAGCCCTCAGAGCCAACCCTTGAGGATGTATTCCTGGCACTCGAAGCCAGTTAAACCTTCGAATTCGTTAACCAGAGAGCCGAAGATCACTTCAAGGGAAATCCCTCAGGAGGCCATAAACACCTTTATTCTGGACGGTTAACATTAAAAGGCAAACGTTTCTCTATCGTAAGGGCGACCGAGCTGGTCGCCCTTACGATGACATATTCCATGATGCAATGACAAGTCATGATGCGTCTCTCCAACAATGCTAATGCAAAGACGCCCCGGCGGAGCGTCTCCAGAATAAAAAGCTGGTCTCCGGGGATCCGAACACCAGCCTCCAGTATGACGACAAAGCTAATCCCCTTTATCCCCAAGACGCGCCACTTGACGCAGCAATCCCAATGCGAGCATCCCCAAGCGGATTCCTTCTCCTGTGCCTAGCTTAAGCGTCTCACCTTCACGCTCCGCTCTTTGCGCGAGCAAATAGGCTGTCCCCATACCAAGAATAGCTCCGATCAATCCGCCCAAGATCAGGGTTTTCGTTTTCCACCGTGTATCTTCTTCCATGGTCCTCTTCCTCTCCGATTGGTAACTCAAGATACGATTGAGTCACGGATTCCTTATCCTCTCGAACAGCCCAAAACTTCATCCCTCTTTTGAAAAAATGCAGGCCAG
>MGNI01000001.1:7531-8024 GCA_001795115.1 Chloroflexi bacterium RBG_16_48_8
CTTGGAACCATCAATGGGCGCATAGCCATATTAGCAAAACGGCGCGACTCATATCCCACGCGTGTAGCTATTTCTTGCACACGCTTCGCCGGACCAGGGATCCAGCCAACTACGTACATAACCCCATAGCACAATCCAGCTACAATTGCTAAGATAAGGATTCCCACCAAGAGCGCAGGGATCATCAGTATCACCAGAGCAGCGTCCGCCCAACCACTGGTTGACCCGACCCCACCCTCCCATAGAACCACAACAAGCCCGGCCACAAGGAAGATGATGAAGATCAGCGGAAGATAGATCTGCAGCCAGACGATCTTACGGAAAGCTTTATCTGGTTTTAACTTGGGATGGTTTGAGAGGTTTCTTTGATCATTTTGCATCATTTTCCTATTGTAGCACGCACTCTTCCAACATCAAACATTCCAGTCTCAACGGGAGTATTCTATAAGAGTTGGTTAGCGCCCATTCAAGCTGGCATAGTAGCCCTCTGTAA
>MGNI01000001.1:8072-8408 GCA_001795115.1 Chloroflexi bacterium RBG_16_48_8
AGTCATCAGAGGGCAACTTCTTTCATCGAGACATACCCACCGAGGCACCACGCATCTGAGATGGTGCGTCGCGTCGAAGCATTCGTTTCTTGTATTAAATGAGATCAAACCTAATGTAAGCGAATGCTTCGCCGCTCTTTGCGTTTCAAGGGCAACCACCTGTTCTATGGGTGCTTATGATTCAGCCTGCGGCTTTATCTGCCAGGCGCCCATACGCGTTCAGCATGGATTGAACGTCCTTGCCAATGAGTGCCTTTAACCTCACTCTTTCTCTCAAAGGCTTGGAGCCTGCGGCGGGTGAAAGGAGGTGAAGACGACAAGAAGGTTGTCTGAACT
>MGNI01000001.1:8429-9232 GCA_001795115.1 Chloroflexi bacterium RBG_16_48_8
TGAAATGGAGGTAGGTTCTCATGTCAGATTCTTCGATGATGGGTCGTGTAGCTGTTTTAAAAACCAAACCAGAAACCATTTTAGAGGATATTCAAGAGGTAATGCATTTAGCAGATTTCAAGTCTGCCCTCCCTAAAGGACCCACGACAGGGTTAAAAATCAATATCTCCTGGCAGACCTGGTATCCTGCCTGTTCTTCAACACCCTGGCAGATAGAAGGGGTGATTCAAGCCCTGCGTAGTGCAGGTTATGAAGATATCGTTGGTGTGCACAATGATACCGTTGTGGTGGATACCAAAGTAGGCGAGTTTAATAACAAGCATCGCTATATAACGGATAAATACAACCTCCCCTGCATCTACCTCTACGAAGAGGATTTCGAATGGTTTGAATACAAACCCAAAAAACCTTTGCTCGTCCTGGACAAGGTGTATAAGGATGGGATTTTCATCCCTAAAGCGCTTGTTGGTATGAACATCATCCACCTTCCAACCGTGAAAACCCATGTCTTCACCACCATCACAGGCGCGATGAAGAATGCCTTCGGAGGTTTGCTGCACAGAAATCGACACTGGACCCATAGCGTCATCCATGACACCTTGGTTGATCTGCTAACCATTCAGAAAGAGATCCATCCCGGGATCTTCGCTGTGATGGATGGAACCTTCGCGGGTGACGGACCCGGTCCGCGGGCCATGCGTTGGCATCAAAAGGACATCCTGCTGGCATCTGCCGATCAAGTTGCGATCGATGCAATTTCAGCCAAACTTCAGGGGTTCGATCCCATGTCCCTGAGATTCATT
>MGNI01000001.1:9254-9606 GCA_001795115.1 Chloroflexi bacterium RBG_16_48_8
CCAAAAGAAATCGAAATCCTTGGCTACGATATCGAGCAGGAACCTAATTGGGGGTTTCATCAAGAGGACACTTTGGCAAGTCAAGGGCAGAAGCTGATTTACCATGGCTTTCTGAAACCTTTTGAACACCTCTTACTCCGAACCCCCCTCGTCCCCTGGTCCTACTTCGCTAGCAACTTCTATCACAACGTTTACTGGTACCCATTTGTTGGCAGAAAGAGGGTGCAGACCGCATTACAGAACCCTTGGGGCAAGCTATTTGAAAATTACGGGGACGGTAAGGTGGTCATGCCTGGAATGGAACCGAAAACAGTTCTCCAGACCATAGCGGGGATAACTGTGGTTGCAGCAC
>MGNI01000001.1:9620-9965 GCA_001795115.1 Chloroflexi bacterium RBG_16_48_8
CGCCGTCGCGAATGAAACGCTTACATCGACGGTTCTTATCCGGGCTGATCCTTGGTTTCATTGTCTTCCTTGGACTGGTTTTATTGGGGGACATCCGTCAGGTGAGGGTTCACTTGGCATCCTTCCATTGGCGGTACCTTCCAGTCATCCTTGCTGGCACGCTCTTCAACTATGTGCTTAGATTTATAAAATGGCACTATTACCTGAGGCAAATCGGCATCAAAAATCTCCCTATCTTCGAGAGTGCCCGGCTTTTTGTCGCAGGTTTTCCGCTTGCAGTTACACCGGGCAAGGTAGGAGAAGCGCTTAAAGGGGTATGGCTGAACGTAGTCACAGACACTCCCA
>MGNI01000001.1:10066-10878 GCA_001795115.1 Chloroflexi bacterium RBG_16_48_8
CCCAATATTGGCCTGCTTTTGCCTTTGTCTTAGGATCGCTGCTCCTATTCATCATTCTCACACAACTCCGCCCGTTGGTAATATCCTTCCTGGGGTTTCTTAACCGGTTTAGAAGGATCCAACGGTTTGTCCGTCCTCTGTATGAATTCTATGATGGCACGCATATCCTCTTCCGACCACGTGCGACCATCACAGCAGTTTCTCTTGGAACAATCGCCTGGCTTGGGGAAGGGGTTGCAATGTACATCGTCCTGATCGGATTGGAAATCCCCAAAGGATGGGAAACCTTTTCGATGGCTGTTTTCATCCTCTCCTTCTCCACCGTGATTGGCGCGGTCTCAGCCCTTCCAGGCGGACTTGGTGCGGCTGAAGCCAGCATTGCGGGGATGTTAACCCTTCTGATGGATTTGACCAGAGGGGTTGCAGCGGCAGCCACCTTGCTGATACGTTTTGCAACGCTATGGTTCGGTGTAGGACTTGGACTTATGGTTTGGGCTTTCTCACGACACCTTCTAACGCTTGAGCCACAAACCCAACTACAAGTTGAAAGAAAAGGTTGATGGATTTAGGAGAATAGGAGGATATATGATCCCAACAGCTGTGGGAAACATCCTAACCTTAAGCAAGATCAGCATACGCTGGGCTTCGGATAATGAACTCTCTTACAATTGAACTCCATTGCCACACCTACTATTCAAAAGATTGCCTCATGCTTCCACAGCGATTGCTTGAGCAATGTGCACGCAAAGGGATCGATCGGGTGGCGATCACGGATCATAATGCCATTGAAGGTGCCTTCGAAGCCGCAGCTT
>MGNI01000001.1:10911-11252 GCA_001795115.1 Chloroflexi bacterium RBG_16_48_8
CGACCCATGGCGAGCTGCTGGGCTACTTTATAAAAGAATTCGTTCCAGCTGGCCTCACCCCGCAGGAAACCGTAGCCCGACTCCGCGCGCAGGGCGCTTTTATCAGCGTTGCACATCCCTTTGACTATACTCGCCAGGGTGCATGGAAGGAAGAGAATCTGCTCGAAATCCTGGGACTTGTAGATGCCCTTGAAGTCTTCAATGCTCGATCTTGGTCTAACGCCGCCAATCATCGCGCTGCTGACCTGGCTTTGAAAGAAGGGTTGCTCGGAACGGTTGGATCGGATGCACACGCAGCATGCGAGATTGGTCGGGCAGTCATGTCCGTGCCCAGCTTCAAT
>MGNI01000001.1:11343-12142 GCA_001795115.1 Chloroflexi bacterium RBG_16_48_8
AGAAAAGCTCTGGGGTGGATACCTTGATAACCAAAGACCACGATCCTGATTTCACAACGATCAACACATCCCCTGAGTGGGTTAAAGAGAAAAGATCCCAGCCATGATTAGCTCTGGAAAAGATGTGTCCTGATCTGGTTAATGACCTTCAACAGCGCTTCATCACGAAACTGCCAATCCATTTAAGATCATTCCAATACTCTCTGGGCTCACCTCAACCAACAGAAGTGTTCCAAAGTGAAACCCCCTGACAATGGGTATTCCACGTTACAATAGACGCGCTAAGCCCCATCCCCGTTGGTAGGAATTCATGAAGTGTAAGTGAGGATACATGCTTGAGACGATCCTGGTCACTTCTGCCTACATCGCTGCGCAAATGCTGGCAGATATCTCCAGCTTGAAAATTGTCACCTTCCTGGGCCTCTCCATGGATGCGGGGACGCTCATCTATCCCTTTACCTTCACCTTACGGGATCTCGTCCATAAAGTCATTGGTCGTCGAGGAGCGCGCATCCTTATTTTCACAGCCGCGGTCATCAATTTATTCATGGCAGGCTTATTCTGGGTTGTTAGTCAACTTTCTTATGATTCATCCGTCGGATTCCAACCTGACTGGGATTCGGTCCTCTCCCCTGTATGGAGAATCGTTCTCGCTTCCATCCTGGCAGAAGTCTTCTCGGAGCTTACCGATACGGAAATCTATCACTTGTGGGTTACCCGGATCACGGAGCGCTACCAATGGCTGCGAGTGCTCACAAGCAATGCTGTAAGCATCCCTCTGGACAGCATGATCTTTGTA
>MGNI01000001.1:12209-12459 GCA_001795115.1 Chloroflexi bacterium RBG_16_48_8
TTAAAGGAGTGGTTACATTGGTAAGTTTACCGAGTATTTATTTCGTGAGAGGTGGAAACCAGCAGAGTGAATAATTCACCATGAACCCAGGATGATCAACATCCCCATTTTTCTTTTGATTCGCACCAACTTCGCGAGAAAAAAGAGTAGGGCGTTTAAGGTACCCGCCCTGCTCCGCCCACCCAGGCTTCCTTCACTACTCTAACTTTCTTCTTCTCGACTTCTTAAATGAGGGAAGAGGATCACTTCT
>MGNI01000002.1:0-2148 GCA_001795115.1 Chloroflexi bacterium RBG_16_48_8
CACAATTTGCTGAGCTTTGGGCGTTGGATCAGTCAACATCGCTTGCTTTTCTCCTTTTAAAGATGGAAAGTTTACCCTTCCTCATGGAGCCATATTGATGGATTGAAAACAACTAGCTTACGCAAGGAATTTCATTCTCTAAGAATGCTGTTAGGTTCTTGCTTCCGCACCGTTGTTAAAACTCGAGAAATCTGTGTAAGATTGGCATAATTACCGTGCTGTGTCAAGATATTCGAAGCGATTCACGAAGATGAACATAACGATGCACACACAAGAATCCGATAGCGAGAAAGTCTATCATTTTGGATTGGAAGAGGGGCTGCATCATGGATCCGAACTTTGAAAGCAAATTAGAAGCCTATGCTGAGTTGACCTTGAAAGTTGGTTTGAACCTGCAATCGGGTCAACGCCTTCTGATTGGTGTGCCAGTATATAACACCGGTGTTCCCTTGGAAGCTGCCCCATTGGTCAGGTTGCTCGTTGCCAAAGCTTATCAGATGGGTGCAAGGTATGTCGATGTGATCTGGGGGGATGATGAAGTTCTGTTAGCGAGATTTGAAAATGCTCGACCGGATACTTTAATGGAGTACCCATCATGGAAGGCGGATGTGCTCTTGGATTATGTTCAGCAGGGCGATGCCATTTTAACCGTGTTGGGAAATGATCCTGACTTACTCAAAGGTCAGAACCCCGAATGGGTTTCGCGGGTTCGAAAAACCGTATTGGAGTGCACCGATCCTGCTATGGAATATGTTCGCCGCAGCGCGATCAACTGGTCCGTGATCGCTGTTCCTGTAAAAGACTGGGCAGCAAAAGTCCTGCCTGATATAGCCCCAGCAGAGCAGGTGAAAAAATTATGGGACGCAATTTTTATAACCTGCCGGCTGGATCAGCTAAATCCTGTGGCTGCCTGGGAGGTTCACCTCAGACAACTCGTAAGCCGGTGCGAGTTCTTAAATGAAAAGAGATATTTGGGGTTGAGATTCATCGCGCCTGGGACCGACATTACCCTTGGATTACCGGAAGGTCATGTCTGGACGAGCGCGCATATGACTAACCAGAAAGGTGTACCTTTCACAGCCAATCTGCCAACGGAGGAGATCTTTACCCTGCCCCACAAAGAGAAAGCCGAAGGGATCGTTCGGGCTTCGATGCCCTTGAGTTATGGGGGTACATTGTTCGAAGATTTCACACTTACCTTTCATGAGGGAAGGGTTGTGCAAGTTCAGGCGAAGAAGGGTGAGGAAATGCTGCGGAAGTTGCTTGAGGTCGATGAGGGCAGTTGTCGTCTGGGGGAGGTTGCTCTGGTGCCTCACCCCTCTCCAATTGCTCAAATAGGATTGCTTTTCTACAACATTCTCCTGGATGAGAACGCTGCAACTCATCTGGCCCTTGGTTCTGCTTATAAATTCAGCCTCGAAAGCGGCAGGTCGATGTCGGATGAAGACTTCGCAGCGATCGGAGGCAATCGAAGCATGGTCCACATTGATTTTATGATTGGCTCGCAAGAGATGGATGTTGATGGAATCGCTCCAAAAGGCGTGATAGAACCTGTCATTAGGCAGGGGAAATGGGCTTTTAAGGTGGGATGAGGCAAAGAACTTGGGCCAGATTTCATGGAAAATCGATATTGAAAGGGTGGTGCTAGGTGATTGGCCGGGAATAATTTGACAAACAGCGAACGTAAAACCTAGCCAATCACTTAAGCAAATCGCCATTCAGGCAACTCATTTTATCAAAATACTTTCGGCGGTTTGCCTAGGTAAGAGTAAAAATGGCTCGTATTACGCAAGGAAGCGCTCAGAGAAAGCAGTTGATTGATTGCCTTAGATAAGCCATTTTACAGCAACTTCAACGAGCGGATTCATGGTAAGAATCGTAGTGTGTGATAAATTGTTCGCCCCTGTCCATTAAATCTTCATAATCCTCCAATGGTTTTAGAGCGTTGATCCTTTCTAGCGTATATTCCTTTAATCTATCGGAGTAACTTGGGCTTCCTTTCTCTAACCAGCTCTCCAAACTCCAACGTGGGAATATAACGCTCTCTTCGTATGTGGAACGGAATAAGCTCAGCGTTCGCTCTGTTGTCAAGAAGCTACCTCCAGGCCCGACCTGCTGAAGTTCATCCAGGTCGCTATCTGCCTCATC
>MGNI01000002.1:2247-4762 GCA_001795115.1 Chloroflexi bacterium RBG_16_48_8
GACAAATGGCGCCAATCCCACTTTTCCCATGAGGCTGGTTAGGTGATTCATCATGAGCTCCCCTGTTGATAGGATATCTGGCCCCCATCCGGTTGTGCTGCCAGAGGTCCCACAATGAGGGATCTGGTAATGGGCCATGAGTTCAGCAAAAGCCAAGTTGAGAAGCATACTGTGGGTGTCATAGAAAGTCACCAGGGTCCTCATATCGAAAAAGGATGGCATTGGACCCAGGATGATGGGTGCGCCTTCTTTCATGAGTTGTGTTAGGGTCAATCCCGCCAGGAGTTCGGCGTTCAGAAGAGCGAAGGTGTCAGTCATTGTGATAGGGGTGGAGGCTCCAACCATGCCGTAGCTGGAGAAGATGAAGGGCAGTCCACGCTCAATCGCGATGAGCATGTTATCTGTTGTTGCCTGATGAAGGGTGAGTGGTGTGATCGGATTGAAGTACGGCAATAGGAAGGGTTTTGAGTTGAGACCTCCACATAACTCCTGGATGAGGTCAAGCACTGCAGGAAAGGTATGCGCATCAGATACAAGCAGCACCAAAGGCTTAGTGGTGTTGGCAATCATCTCCAGTGTGCCCAGGAGGTCGGCGTGATGGGCAGGAACATCCTGTGGGACGCCGATGGTGGAGATAACATCGTAGTAAGGCAAATCATCTGCCAAGCGGACGGCTTCACGCATGTGTTTTCTAGCAAAGGGTACAACTTGCCCCTTTGCTGGTTCTAAGTAGTGAAGTGTGGTTACGCCTGGACCAAACCGCGTTCGATCGTCTCCTAACAGAAAAGCAGGATTGCCCAAGCGATTGAATATTTCAACGGTGGAAGGGGAGACATGGATTGCCCACTGAATCACTTCCGCTGGGAGAAACACACGATCCCCGTTCACTCTTTTCCTTCCGAATCTATCTTCAAGCAGATTCAGCAAGGGTCTGGAGTCCACACGAATTCCAACGCGATCAAGAATTTGGAGGGATAGATTGTGGATGAGATTGATTTGATCACCATTCAGAAGGGAAATCATCGGTTTTACTTTGGGAGAATGAACCATGTTACACCTCGCTATGCAAGGGATTCGATGCCGGGGGAGGAGGGCAGGAGATCATAGGTCTGCCATTAGATGTGGCAATCTGAGAGAGATCACAGTGTATCTGCTGATCGGATTGTACATCTGGCGGCACATTGCAGCAAAACGAAATTTAGGGTATCCTAAAAGGAGTTTTAGGTCAGCCATTTGTCAGGTTGTTTTCAGGTATAATTATATTGTCTGATGCTAAAGTAAGCTCATATCAGGCGACATTCTGGGATTTGACTAAGATCCTTCATAGAACTGCATAAGGCGCAAGCAGCAAACCTTCGGGTTCTTATTGTTCTTCTGTCTGAAAAAGCGCTGCTGCTCATGCAGTTTGGAATCTCCCAGACTTTGTCATGTGCATTTTACAAATTTTCTGATGCAATCTGCCGACATTACCGGGAAAACACCCTATCCCATCATTTTCGACGTGCCTTTAACAGGGGATGATGCCTAACTGAATTAGCGTTAAAAAGTTACAATCTTGAACGGTCGCCAAGGAGTATGACATGGCAGAAGAACTAGCGATTAAAATTACCGATTTATGGAAAGCTTATGGAAACGTTCAGGCCTTAAGGGGTGTGAACCTGGACGTAAAGAAAGGGGAGATCTTCGGTTTCCTTGGGCCCAATGGTGCGGGGAAGACCACGACAATCCGCTGCATGCTCGACCTTATTCGACCACAGCAAGGTTCCATTGAGATCTTGAATTTGGATCCTCAAAAGGACCCAGTAGCAGTCAGATCTCATGTGGGTTATTTGCCGGGCGAGTTGAATATGGAGACCAATCTAACGGTTGAAGGACAGCTTCGCTATTACAAGGATTTAAGGAGTAACAAGATCGATTGGCATTACGTCCACCAATTGGCAGATCGCTTTGAACTTGAGCTTAGGTTGAAAATTAAAAACCTCTCAAAAGGGAATAAACAAAAGGTTGGTGTGCTTCAAGCCCTCATGTCCCGACCGCAATTACTCTTGCTGGACGAGCCAACGGCAGGTTTGGATCCTCTCATGCAACAGGAAGTATATCGTTTATTGAGAGAGGCTCAGGCGGAAGGTGCGACTGTATTCTTCTCATCTCACATCATTGATGAAGTTGAGACACTGGCCGAGCGGGTGGCTATCATCCGTGATGGCGTGATTGTGGAAGAAGCGGAACCCGGTCACCTTGCCAATTTAGAAATCAGGAATGTGCGGGTGCGTTTCCTGGAGCCGGTCGATGTGGATGCGCTTGGTCGGGTGGAGGGGGTTTCGTTAGTCTCCAAGGCAGATGGGAACAGCGTGAATCTGCAGGTGGAAGGGGAGATGGATCGACTAATCAAGGCCTTGGCAGCTTTTCCCGTTGCGGATCTTGAAATTGACCATCCATCCTTGGAGGAGATTTTCTTAGCCTATTATGAAGCACAGGATTAAGAGGAGGTCTAAGATGTTGGCAGAATTCAAAC
>MGNI01000002.1:4830-6498 GCA_001795115.1 Chloroflexi bacterium RBG_16_48_8
CTTTGACTCCATTGTAGGTATCCAGAACTTTGAACAATTCCTTGCTAGTTACCCAGAGGAAATCATGGCTTTCTTTGGAGATCTCATGGCGATCACTACGCCCAAGGGATATATCGATATCTATTATTTCAACTATATGACGGTCATCATCGGCATTTTTGCGGTCAGTACGGCGGCTAGTTTGCTGGTGAAGGATGAGGAGGAAGGACGCCTGGATTTACTTCTGGCTCATCCAATCAGTCGCAGCGGCTTCTTCTGGGGTCGACTTCTAGGCTATGTGGTTACCACCCTATTGATCCTTTCGGTGGGTTGGTTGAGTTGGTGGATACCCTCAAGAAGTACGGGTTTGGATCTGACAGGGATTGAGTTGTTGAGACCATTCTTACCGCTTTTAGTGCAATTGTTATTGTTTGGCTTTTTGGGATTGCTGCTCAGCATGATCCTGCCCTCCGTTCGTATGGCTGGGATGTTCACTGGAGCGCTTCTTATTGCCAATTATCTTCTCATCGGCCTTTCCAATATCAATGAGGATCTCAAACCCATCATGAATTACACACCGTTAAAATATTATCAAGGTGGGAATGCAATAGATGGTTTAAATTGGGAATGGCTGGCCATGCTTTTGGGTGTAACGGTCCTATTTGTATTACTTGCATGGTGGCGATTCCATCGCCGGGACATTCGTGTGGGCGGTGAAGGCGGTTGGCGAATCCCAATGTTGCCGACCAGAAAAGGGCGAGAAGCGTCCTCTTAAAAATCGAAGGATAGTTTGGTTTTCAATAGAACAAACGGGATCGGGCTAACTCGATTCCGTTTTGGGTTATGCCTGGGCACGAAGAACATCCGTTATCGCATGGGAGGGTTAGGGACTTTCATTGCATTTGGATTCTCAATCCTTGAAGGGGCTGGATTTGGGCTTCTTGGGGTCTTCGTTATAATTAACAAAATCTCTTATGCAGCGGATTCACCCCTCAACCAATCTCATGTTGGAGACAGGATGCATGGGAAGATAAATGACGAAATATCATGTTCCCATATAAACGAATTGTTTTCAGAGGAGAGCTATGCAAAGAATCGCACTGGTCACTGGAGGCAACCGTGGCATTGGGTTCGCGGTTTGCAGAGGGTTAGCACAAGCTGGTCTGTATGTCATTCTGGGGAGTCGTGATGCGGAAAAGGGCGATGTGGCTGCGGAAGCCCTTCAGAAAGAGGGGTATTGCCTGGATGCCAATCAACTCGATGTGACAGATCCGGCAAGCATTACTGCTCTGAACCAATTTATCACTACGAAAGGTGGACGATTGGATGTGCTCATCAACAACGCAGCCGTCCACCTTGATCGTGGCAGGAGTCTTTTGGAAGTTCCACTGGATATCGTGCGTCAGACATTCGAGATCAACCTCTTCGGAGCACTTAATTTGTGTCAAATTTTCCTACCCTTGATGATGAAACAGGATTATGGTCGAGTGGTCAACGTATCCTCAGACATGGGCTCCCTTTCGCAAATGAGCGGCAGATCCGGGGCATATCGCATGTCCAAGGCAGCGATTAATGCTCTGACTCGTGTGATCGCCAGCGAGGTGCGTGGGTATAATATCAAAGTGAATACCATGTCTCCCGGATGGGTGAGAACGGATATGGGCGGTCCTTCTGCGCCTAGAAGTCCAG
>MGNI01000002.1:6544-6995 GCA_001795115.1 Chloroflexi bacterium RBG_16_48_8
TGGTCCCACGGGTGGGTTCTTCAAGGATCGAGGACCTATCCCTTGGTGATAATTATTTTTCACTTTAATGGTCCTTAATAAAAAGAAGCCACTTTTGGTGGAGAAAGTTCTATGCTTTCATGAGAGAGCGGAGGTCGGAGAAGTATTATGAGGAGTTATCGCAAGGAGCTATGGTTCAAAGTGCCTGGGCGACGAGCCTTCATCCATATCACACCACAGGTCCAGGAAGCGTTGCAGGAAAGCGGAATACGCGAAGGATTGGTTCTGGTAAATGCCATGCACATCACCGCCTCCGTTTTTATCAACGACGATGAGAGCGGTCTTCACCAGGATTATGAGCATTGGCTGGAGGAACTCGCCCCTCATGAACCTGTAGGCCAGTACTTACACAATCGAACAGGGGAAGACAATGCAGATGCCCATTTGAAGCGGCAGGTCATGGGTCGGGAAG
>MGNI01000002.1:7025-10590 GCA_001795115.1 Chloroflexi bacterium RBG_16_48_8
ATTTTGGACCCTGGGAGCAAATTTTCTATGGTGAATTTGATGGAGGTCGGAGAAAACGGGTTTTGATTAAGATTATTGGTGAGTGATGGGCTGCGACTCTGTGGGAATGTGGAGATCAACTTCGCAAACGATACTCGCACCATTGAATGCATAGAGATGGGTGAGCAGCATAATGATCTATTAGCGATATTTGAACGTCATGCGATTTATCCTCTCTCGTCTGGAGAATCTGGCCTATCCCTGGGCTGTGACCGGCAGCCTGGGGCTTTATATTCAGGGGGTTGAGGTTGATGTGCATGACATCGACCTGCAATCATCCAAGGAAGGGGTATTCGCTATTGAAGATGCCCTTGCGGAGTATGTGGTTCGCAAAGTGGAATATTTGGAAAGCAAGAAAATCCGGTCATTCTTGGGTGAGTTGAACATCGATGGAATCAAGATCGAAATCATGAGAGAGCTTCAGAAAGAACTCCCAGGCAGTGGATGGAAATCGTCCAATGATCTTTCTGCATTTATCCATTGGGTGAAAGTGGATGAGTTCTTTGTTCCAGTGTTGGATCTGGAGATGGAGTATAAGGCGTACCGGATGCTGGGAAGAGAGGAAAAGGTAGAAAAAATTCGGGCGGCTTTTAGAAAAATCGGACTTGTCGCCTCCAACCTCTTCTTATGAAGAGGTTCTGTGTAAAATACTGATGTTCCACATTTTACTGAGGCTTGATTTCAAAGTTGATGAGAGAGTACAAGTTGCAAGAGCGATCTTCCATTCCCCGTTTGTACCAGGAGTTTGCCTCCTGGTGGCCAATTCTATCATCGCCAGAGGAATACGCTGAAGAAGCTGATTTCTATTTCACAACCATTCTCGGGGCGAGCTCTCACGTACCAGTAACGTTGCTCGAGCTGGGGTCCGGGGGAGGGAATAATGCCTCCCATTTGAAACACAAGTTAAAAATGAGCCTTGTGGACGTCTCTCCCAAGATGCTTGAAGTGAGCCGGAGGCTTAATCCAGAATGTGAGCATATCTTGGGGGATATGAGAAGTATACGCCTTGGGCGCGAGTTCGATGCTGTCTTCATTCATGATGCCATTATGTATATGACAAACGAATTGGACCTTCGTCGGGCGGTTGAAACTGCTTATGTACATTGCAAGCCGGAGGGTGTCGCCCTTTTTGCACCGGATCATGTAAAGGAAACTTTCCGCCCTACGACGATGCATGGTGGGCATGATGAGGAACAGCGCGGTTTGCGCTACCTGGAGTGGAATTGGGATCCGGATCCTTCAGATACATCCACTTTATGTGATTTTGCGTACCTTTTACGTGATGAAGATGGGAATATTCGTTGTGAATACGATCGCCATATCTTTGGGCTTTTTGGGAGACACATCTGGCTTCAAATTCTAAGGGATGTAGGTTTTCAGCCTAAATCCATTCCCTTTGAACATAGTGAGCTTGAGCCGGGATCCTGTGAGGCGTTCCTCGGTTTGAAGACTGGCGGTTGAGAGCTGAGCCATCGATTTCAAGTTGGGCACTTTAACCTCGCTGCCCGCGCTCGTTTTTGACTCGAGTTGATTTGTTGCCTCTATCGTGAGCAGAGCAAGAGGTGAGTATTCAACCCTTTCCATCTTAAAACACATTGATTTTATTATCTTCCATACTCTTCTTTGAGAGGATCTCTGCTGTAAAATCACCTCAAACCTGGAGGGAGAACAATGACTGTATCCAAGTCAAAAAGTCGCCAAAATGCATATTTTATGATCCTGTGTTCTCTACTCTTCTCCATTTTCCTGTCCTATTGTGGTAAAGCCACCGTGAGTCCCCAACCGATCAGTGGAACCGATGTAATATCGATACCGGAGACCGTTCCAGTTGAGGACACAGAGATCTCTCCCACAGTGCTTCCATCACAGGTTGCAGAAGCGCCCTCACCGGAGTCGGCAGCAGCCATACCAACGGTAGCAGACCATCTGGGGTTAAGTCTGGCCATTTTCGCCAGCGACAACTTCGTTGGATCCGGCAACTGCGCCATTTGCCACAGCAATTTATCAGATCAAGCCGGTAATGATGTCTCCAATGACAGTCATTGGCGGTCCGCAATGATGGCCAACAGTGCCAAGGATCCCTTCTGGCAGGCGAAGGTGAGTTCTGAGGTGGCTCGCAACCCTGAGTTGAAAGCCGTTATCGAGGATAAGTGCGCGGACTGTCATACCCCAATGGTACATACAGAAACCAGCGCGAGGGGAGAAACTGTGATGCTGTTTGAGGCTGGGGTTCTAAACCCCGATAACTTTCAATCCGTTTCAGCGCTGGATGGGGTATCCTGCACCTTATGTCATCAAATCCAAGACCTTAATCTAGGTGAAGAGGATAGCTTCAGCGGCGGTTATGCCATTGATACCGATGCGCTAGCACCAGATCGACCCATCTTTTGTCCATCTAAAGACCCATTCGAGCAGCTCATGATCAACACCATGGGCTACAAACCGGTATATGGTCAATAGACACTAGATGCGGGTCTCTGCGCCACATGCCACACGCTCTACACCCCCTATGTGGATGCTTCCGGGACGATATTGGGTGAATTGCCTGAGCAAACGCCATACTTAGAGTGGGAGAACAGTGTTTATGGTAATGGTGTTGAGGAGGATCGGATTTGCCAGGATTGCCACATGCCACATGGAGGACAGCTTACCCCTCGAAGCCCCTTTGCACAGCATCACTTCGTCGGTGGGAATACCTTTATGCTCAAGATTCTGCAAGGTCGCATGGAGGAGCTGGCACTCACCTCATCCTCAGATCATTTTGCTGCCACGATCGGCAGAACGATGAATCAACTGCAAAGCAACACGGCGGAGGTGACCATCCTGGAAGCTACGATCCAAGAGGATTCAGTCAAGATCCTGGTGAATATTGAGAATACAGCTGGGCATAAGTTCCCCACAGGGTTCCCCTCGCGTAGAGCCTGGGTTCACCTTGTCCTAAAGGATTCCACAGGGCAGATCCTCTTTGAGTCAGGCAAGCCCTTGCCCGACGGCAGCCTCATGGGAGATGATGCCGATGTGGACTTTCTCACTTGTGAACCTCATTACGATGTCATTTCGAGGCCCGACCAGGTGCAGATCTACCAATCCGTAATGCAAAACAGCGATGGCGAGGTCGCTTATACCCTGCTGCGAGGTGCCAGTTATGTGAAAGATAACCGCTTGCTACTGGAAGGGTTTGATAAAAGCAAGGTCATGGAGCATGTTGCTGTATACGGAGCAGCTGTTAATGATGAAAATTTCACCGGCGGCTCGGATCTGGTGCAGTATGTGATCGATCTGGAAGGAGCTTCTGGTCCGTTTACCGTGACAGGTGAATTGCTCTATCAATCGATATCCTCCAGTTTTATGCAGGATCTTAGCGCAGATAGTACAAAGCTTGTAGATCGTTTCATCGGTTTCTATAACGATGCGGATAGGTCTCCTGTAGTGATCGCGATGGTTGAGAAGACCGTTGAATGAGAGACATTTGAAGCTGAGGGTGGATTGGTAACCATTGAATTGAGAGGGCTACGCGTAACGCCTC
>MGNI01000002.1:10596-12621 GCA_001795115.1 Chloroflexi bacterium RBG_16_48_8
TATCGCAGATTAAAATTCTCAGGTGGCTCGATTATCGAGCCACTTTCTTTTAACTCTTATACGGCGGGATATTGAGTACGCTACCTGAGAAACGAAGGTCACGATTGATCTAACGCCAATCGGATCTATCCTGTCTTTTTATTCCTACCAAAGTACTAGATGATTCGCTGAAACGAAAAGGCTTCCACTACGTATTTGTATGTGTATGAAGATAGGATGATGATGAAGGCGCGTTAGAATGCTCTAATCACATTTGTAAAAATGAATCCGTTGATTGCATTCCCTGGAGATAAATGCTTTTAAGAATCTAGGGGATGGATCCTGATTTTTCGGGCTCATGAATCTAACCACCGTATCGTGGAGATATGACAATGGTTTATCGAATCGGACGAATAAGTACTTCGGTTAGTGGGAGTCATGTATTAATGAGCATCGGACTTCTCCTATCCCTGATGCTCGCGTTCTTCTCGCAGCCACAACCCGCCAGTGCGAATCTCGTATTGAACGGTGATTTCGAGGCTGGCATAACGGGTTGGACAGGGGGAGCGGAGGATGGCAGTTTTTTCCATTGGGGCAAAAAATCTTTACGAGTTGAGGATCGTTCCACCACCGCGTGGATTTCAGCATATACAACAAACTCGATCCCCATATCCCCAGAAAAACGTTACCTGCTCGAAGTGTGGGTCCGCGGCGTCAGTGCCAACGTGAGGGTGGAGGTTGGTATCCAGCAATTCGACTCGAAGGACAACTGGATCTCTGACAACAACAAGGTCACAGATGTAATCGTGGGCACCCAGTGGATTCCTGTCCAGGTATTGTTAGCGGACTTCAACCCCCTGGCGACAGCCATCCGCATCTTCCTTAGTCCCACAGATTGGACAGCGAAAAAAGAGCTCATAGGCACAGCGTACTTCGATGATGTGCGCTTTATACCCTACTCGGGAAACCTGGTTGAAAATGGGGATTTTGAAACGGGTCTGACTGGTTGGAGTGGTAATACCAGCCTATCAACGCCCACTACGAACCCCCACAGCGGCAAGGCTTCCCTGAAAGTTGCCGACAACAGCACAGCCAAACCAGCACTGGCTGCATATTCCAACAGCTACATCCCCGTCTTCTCAGATATGACTTACTTTTTAGAGACCTGGTTGCGGGGTACAGTTAATAATCAAGAAGTGTGGGTCACCCTCGGCCAATATACTTTCGATGCAAACGGCAATTACGCGCGCATCAAGAACAAGGACTACAAGGTGCGTCTGGGGACAAGCTGGCAGCGTTTCATAATGGTTGTGGATGATCTGGAACCTGACACACAGTGGGTCAATATCACCCTCTGGCCTACACCCTGGACGGATGATGGGATAAACACGGGGATTGCTTACGTCGATGATATTCGATTTCAGCTTTACAACGGCAACTTGATCACGAATAGCAGCTTCGAATATGGTGATGCTGGATGGACCGGAGAGGGCTACAAGATAGTCGACACATACAAAAACAGCGGTTCCTTTTCACTTCATATTACAGACAGCAGCGCCACAAAGAACATCCTTGTTTGGACCCAAGATCTGATTCCAGTCTCTCTGGATAGCATCTACCTGCTGCAGGCCTGGGTGCGGGGGAAAGAGGATGGTCAGGGGGTCTTTATCTCGGTCAGCCAATTCGACGAGAATCGTCAGTGGATATACGGCAACAACATCGACAGCAAGGTAATTGCCAGTACCGCGGGGACATCGTTCCGAAAGGTCATTCGTTAATTGAATCCAAAAACAGTTTTTGTGAAAGTAAGCCTCAACCCTGTGGTATGGACCTCCAGCGGTGACAAGACAGGCGAAGCCTGGTTTGATGATGTGCGTTTCTTTCAGTATGGCGGAAATCTCATCGAGAATGGGAGATTCGAGCGGGGCTTCACCGAAGAGGCTATCGCTTGGGAAGGAGATGGGGAGCGAATTTCAGGTGGTTATGAGGGAGGTTTCTCGCTTCAGATTGACGATGACACTTACCGCGAGAATCTCTCTATGAGGA
>MGNI01000003.1:0-133 GCA_001795115.1 Chloroflexi bacterium RBG_16_48_8
CGAGGAACGCAGTGACGAGGAATCTCGTCCTGCAGATAACACGTCCCATCTGCAGGACAAACGAGGTCCCTCCGCTCCGGTCGGGATGACATAGACCCACTTACTGTCATTCCGAGGAACGCAATGACGAGGA
>MGNI01000003.1:173-1602 GCA_001795115.1 Chloroflexi bacterium RBG_16_48_8
CGAGATCCCTCGACTTCGCTCGGGGATGACACGGGGAGGGTGAAATCCATAACAAGGGACTTCGTGAGGCAATCGTAGATAACTTGGAAGACTGTCCTGCTGAGAAGAGATAGATGTGCCTAAAAATTTAATGACGCCATTAATCCACTAAAAAAATCCCTAACAGGACCCTCAAATGTTGTATGGAAGCTGTAAGCTGAGCGGGTTTCAGGGAAAGTCCCAGGAAAGTTACATGACTTATACTGAAGTCGATAGAACTGGTTCTCATATAACAGAATCATCTTCTGAAGGAGGGCCAGAAGGGCTGGATCCTGGAGATAGGGATTCAAGAAGAGGACATTTTAGGAATTCAAAGTACTTCAAGGGTTTGGTCAAAAGAACGATGAACCCGAGATATGTCCAAACACCATGGGGCGATTATATGCTCAACACCATCCGTGAAAATGGGTGCATAGATACCCGAAGAGCGGCACGCTGTTTTTGTGCAGGATAGAATAGCGACCCTACAAAGAGGGAAAGATGGGAGAACTGCCAAACAAAGCCAAGCTATATATCACGGGGATCATCCTGGCTGGGATTGGCATTTTCATTTGGCAATTCAGATTTTTAGATTTTCGATCGCCCTGGGTGCTGATTGCCATTTCGGTTTTGGGGGCGATCACACAAACCACGAAAATCGAAGGCCCTACAGCCAGATCCAGTTACAGCATCAGTTGGATGGTCTTCGGCTTTGCCATTTTGAACCTTGACGCGCCAGGTGCTTTGCTCGTCATTCTGATATCCCATATCGTTGAATGGATTGTCCACCGTTACCCCTACTATATCCAGTTTTATAACATCGCGAACTATGCCATTGCTGCCTTTAGTGGAGCTTTCCTATACAAATTCATTCATGCAAGCGGTCCACTTTCAGCAGCGGTCGATGTTGTTGGCATTGTGCTTGCCATGGTGATCTTCACATTTATCAATCATCTGCTGATTGGTCTGGTCATCAATTTTGCCCGTGGGCAGAACTTCTCTGAATCAGGAGTGTTTGGGAGTCTGACGTTGGCCATCGATTTTACCCTCCTGTGTTTAGGTGGGGCTTCTGCCATGATATGGGTAATCAATCCTTACGCAGCTTTTTTAACCTTGATCCCACTCTACCTGATCCACAGTGCGCTCAAGCTGCCAGCCCTTGAGCGTGAAACCCAACTGGATGCTAAGACTGGACTGATCAACACACGGTATTTCAACGAAAGTCTGGAGAGGGAGTTGGAACGCGCTAATCGCTTCAATCGCCCAATAACGATCGTTATGGCAGACCTAGATTATCTACGGAACATCAACAACAACTATGGTCACATTGCAGGGGATGAGGTTCTCATCGGCATTGCCAATATCCTAAAGAGCTCCTTCCGTGGATACGCTACCGTCGCCCGATTTGGGG
>MGNI01000003.1:1647-4703 GCA_001795115.1 Chloroflexi bacterium RBG_16_48_8
AGAACAGGTTTTTCCAAGAATCGATGAGATCCGGAAGACCATTGAGGAAGCAAGGTTTGAAATCTCTACCAGTGCAACCCCCATCTCTGCGACAATGAGCTTTGGAATTGCTGGACGTCAGGGTCAGGACATCACCATGACGGAAATCATCCATAATGCCGACCTGGCGCTATACCATGCTAAAGCCAATGGTAGAAATGGGGCTTACATCTACTCCGAGGAATTTGCGGATAAAGTCCTGAACACACCCAAGAAGGAAAAATCGGAAGCCGGCGATATCCTCCTGGAGCCGGAAAAAATTTTATGTGAACCGACCTCCCCATCAGCACAAGGGGTAATGCTGGAAGAATTCCGAGAAGCAGTCCTAGAACCCGAGACTCCAGAGGTGCTCGCGCAAGAAGAACCAAAGCCTGCCATTGATGTGACTCCCGTGGCCAAGATTAAACCTAAACCAAGCTGGGTATTGAACACTTATATTATCTTCATCGGTTTGATAGCACTGGGTCTCCTGGGTATATCTGTTCGTTTTGAACCAGGTTTAAATTGGATTGGGCTTGCCATCTTCTCCTTCCTCACGTGGTTTACAGAGTGGTTCGCTATTGAGGTTTATGACGAGAACACAACGGTTTCTACTTCGGCTGCCCCATTGATTTCAGGCATATTGCTTTTTGGACCGATTGGAGCAGGTTTACTGGGCACAGTAGTTGCTGTATCTGCGCTAGCTCACCATCGAAAGGGACTTGGTCGGATTATTTTCAACATCAGCAATCAGGTCATCGCAGGCATGGCTTGCATTGGATTGGTCAATCTTTTTGGTGAATCACTAGTTGTACAACCATTGCATGTGCAAGTTGCTTTAAGCATCCTTTCAGCAATCCTTGTTTACGGAATAACAACATCACTGGTCAGTTTTGCTATTCATCTGAATAGTGGACAGGCATATTGGGAGATATGGAAGGAAAAGTTCCGCTGGTTAGCCCCCTTTTATGCCGCATTTGGTGTGGTGGCTTTCCTCTTCATCTTGGGTTATCACCATGCGGGTCTGCTCGGGGTTATTTCTGTCATGGTGCCCTTGCTGATTGTACGACTGAGCCAAATACAATTCGTCGAGCGAACCAAGGTTGTGGTCAATCAACTCAAGGCGACGAATGTTGAGTTGGAGCAGCAATCGAAAGAGATCACCACGATCAACGAGGAACTGCTGCTCGTTTTAGCAGGGATCTCAGACTTGCGGGATCCATACGTTGTTGGACACTCGCAGCATGTGTCACGCTATGCTGTCCTCATCGCGGAAGAATTGGGGTTATCAACTGAACGGGTAGAGCGAGTCCGCAAGGCGGGTCTGTTGCACGACATCGGCAAACTTGGGATTGCTGAGCCAATCCTTTTCAAGCCGGATTCCCTGACCGAAGGTGAGTATGCCATCATAAAACAGCATGTAAAGATGGGGGCGGATCTTCTCACTGTATGCCACTCCTTACGGGACTTGATTCCCTTTATCTTGCACCATCATGAGCATTTTGATGGAAGGGGTTATCCAGACGGACTCAAGGATGGGGAGATCCCGTTGGAGGCACGCATTCTCTGCCTGGCAGATGCAGTTGAAGCCATGGCTTCAGACAGGCATTATCACAAATCCATGGACCCGGAATCTATCCTCGAGGAAATTCAAGCGAGCGCTGGCACCCAATTTGATCCGAACATCGTAAGGGCGTTTACCAATGTTGTGGAAAGGGCGGGACATTCTGTGGTTGTCAATTCAGCTCGCAGGGTGGAAGCCATACTTTCCGCTCACCCACAGGAAATTCCCGATGTGGTTTTTTCTGTGTCGGAAAGCACCATAACACCCTGGCGATCACCGGATTACTTCTAAGCAGGATTTAATAAGGTGCAATAAACCTCACGCGTACTTTAAGCCGCGGGGGATTTTTTCGTAGAGACGCCCCGTCGGGGCGTCTCTACATTAGGATTACACTTAAAGAAGAGGGGATCTCATGAGGCAATTGAAGATTGCCCGGGAGCAAGACCTGACCCTATTCAGAAGGGTAGGGCAGGTTTCCACACCTGCCCGTGGATCGCAAGATGCGGAACCGGACGAGAATGGAATCTCTCCCTAAATAACCATAAAGAAAATAGGTCGAGCATGGGAGCTCGACCTGCTTGAAAGGAGCAGAGGTAGCTACCACGCCGCCAAAAATCTCATTTAATGTCATTCTGAGGAGCGGTAGCGACGAAGAAACTCGTTTTTCGAACAACACGTAATGACATTAAGGGATGAGGTCCACGCAGGTGGACTCTAAGGCAAACGTAGTTTGCCCGAGGTCCCTCGACTACGGTCGGGAAGAACCAAAGGATCAGCCCACCCTGGAATCTGGATGCTTGGGGCGTTGGGGAAGGGCGTTATCCCTTTCTATCAAGCCATGACCCAAGTCTGGCGCCTATGTGCATCACCCCCAAAGTTGCAAAGGGCGTTGTCATCCAAGACAGGGCCATTGCCACAAACCATAGCTCTAACGGTGGGAGCATGACTTCAAGAACGATGGTAAGCAGCAGATGAAACCAGAGGACCAGCAAGGGGTAAACAGCGGTCGCATTGTATATGAATGCTGCCGCCAGCCAGCTCGTTAGATGGGAATGAACAGCCCTATGCTGAGACCAGCGCCAGGTCAGCACTGAACCTGACGAAAGGCCGGCTAGAAGTAAAAGGGTAGTAAGAACAAATATCCACTGGGGGGCAGCCTGGCAGGAAGTCATGATAGGCATAAAGTCAGAGGATAGGCCCCACAGGTTCACAATAAGGTATAAAATGAGAGCCGCCAAACCAAAGGCAATCAAGATAATGTTGTGCCACTTTTTCATAGGAAAAGGCCCTAACAACCAGCCACAAAAACTTTCAACAAACTCATGAAATTTCAACTGGCAGTGATTCCCTCTCAGCTAACAACGAGGGAACTTCCAGCGCGACCGGGATAGGAATTTGAACTGGCAGGTAATCCGTTTCCCTTTTGCGAGATTGGAAGCGCGCTGCTCCTAAAAGCGGGATTCCACCATCCACA
>MGNI01000003.1:4732-9580 GCA_001795115.1 Chloroflexi bacterium RBG_16_48_8
CCAATAGCCAGCGTTCCCCAGAAGCCAGGTTTCAAGCATCTTGCGACCGACGCCGACCGGCATCAGGATATTCTCCATGGCCCGTAGGAACAATTCGGTGTAGGCTTCCTTATCATAAGGAGTCGCGCCCTCGATCAGCTCCCAGGCGCGCACTCTCTCCCTCCCAGGGGTGTAGAGGAAGTGCACACTTTGACCGGGGCTAAGCGCCACGCCGGTGCGCGTCAGTTCCGTCGCAGCGCGCACTGCCACGGTCCGCATAACGTAGTCCTCCAGTTGGCGGGACATGCGGTGGGAGACCAGCAGTTCCTTCAGGGGCACTCCGCCTGTACGTAGGAGCTGAAGCCTCTTGCGAGCATAGGCGATCGCCTCGGGCACCAGGCTCCGGAATTCTTCGGCGTTTCTACCTTCGGCAAAAATGGAAATCATTCCCATTTGGGACTTTTTAATGAAGTTGGGGGTATCGCGGCGACGATACTCAATGCCGCGCACTTTGATCGAGCCGTCCTCGTACGCGCCGAAGTAGCGGTTGGCGGCCGAAATACGCGGTTCTGTGCGCGAGGGTAGAAAGGCCAACCAGCGGTAGACACCTTCCAGGTTGATGCTCAAACCGGTTTGAGCATGGATCTCTGCCAAGAGGCTTTCATAATCGGGTCGACCTGGGTCATCGGGTTTGTGGATCCATAAACCATCCACGTACAGGTAGAGGACACGGAAGCCGCGCGCCTCCACCAGTTCCTTGGCCTGCAGCAGCACCTCGCGCCCGTAAGCGTTCACGGCCTCGTGGGCTTCAATGCGTCCAAAACGGGCATTTTTGTATCCCAGATAGCCGAAACAGGTCACCAGGAGCCATTTGTGAGCGGAGTATCTGCGGCGGAAAACCTCCTTGCGGGGATCCTCCTCGGGCAGCTGGCGAATGAGGGCCTTGTATTTGTTGCGTTTTTCGAGCAGAGGCGCCAGGGTCTCGGGAACCAGCCCTTGACGATGACGGCAGACCCTGACCCCCAGTTCGGGGATGGCTTCTCCCTCGCAGCAGTTCACGCCCACCGTCTCGGGAGAGATATTGAAGTGCACCATGATGCTGGGATACATCGCGGTGAAGTCCAACTCGGCCACGTGCTCATGCAGCCCCATGATGGGCAGATAGGCCAACCCTCCCTTATCAGCCACAAGCAGATCCACCCCGGTTTTGAGCGATTCGGGTTGGCGTTTCTGCCACGGGACCAGCACCCCGCGGCGCAGCGCGGTGGCAACCTGCATGGCGCTGATGCCTGTGCCGGTGGAGACGCGGTTCACGGTCTGCACCGGTAGGCCGGAGATGCGGGCGATCTCCAGGGTCCCATCGATGCCGTAGTCGTTGGCCAGGAAGGCGTTTTGGCGATCCAGGTGCCAGCGCCCGAAGAGCAGATGCTGCTCGCCCATGTATATCACTCGCCCGTAGGAGAAGTAGGATCGAGCGGGTTTATGGCTCACTTCCTTGTTCGGGTCACGGTTGAGGGGCAGGGGGATCCCATAGTGCTGTGAGAGCTCCAGCAGGCGCGGCAGGATGTAATTGTCGCCATAGGCGCTGACCAGCAGGTCGGGATCATAGCGTTCGAGGATGTGACGTACACCCAGCACCAGCTCGCGGCTGCGCCGTCTCTTGAAGGCAACCTCCTTTCCCTCCACCTCAACCAGCAAGTCGCCACGGTGAACGCGAGCCGGGTTCTGTAGTTCGCCCTCCAGGCGCAGGGTGATCACGCGCAGGGGGGGGAGGCGATATTCCGTGTCCCAGGGTGAATCGAGGGCCTGGATGCTGAGAATGCGGCCGTCCTCATGTTCGATGGAGCAATAGGCCAGGGGGAACACATGCCGCTCCAGAACATAGCGTTGGGGCAGGGGGATGTCGGTGTTGTAGTAGGTCAGATCAGGGCGGAAGTTTGCCACCTGGCGGAACAGGTGGGGGAAGAGGATTGGCTTGCGGACTCCTCCCTCGAGCACTTCCACTTCGTGATCCAGGAAAAGATCGACCCGCTCGGTGCGGCGCAGGTCGATCGGCGCTCGTGTGGAGCGCAGCATCTGACACACAGCCCGCAGTTCCTGCTGCGGCCCGCGCACGTAGAAGCAGGGGGCGAAGTGATCTTGCAGGGCGTGAGATCCCCCATTGTTGTCGATAAACCAGACCGTCATCCCATCCCCGGACGGGTAGGCGTCGAAGAGCCAGGCGAAGAGCGTGAGCAACTCAATCCTCCCTGTCAGAGGCTTCATCCCGGTAGGGGACGCGCCCTGCGCCCTGCTTTCGCTCTGCCAGCAGGCTCTCCATGTGAGAGCGCAGGCGCATCACTTCCTTGTGTTCTTCGACCAGCATGGCCAGCAGCATCACCTCGAAGGGAAGCAGGTGCGAAGCGTAGGCCGCAGCGGCCAGATGTTGGCGGGAGGCAGCCAGGATATCATCCAGCGCCCGCTGGTCCTCCAGGCGCAGGGCGCGGCGGAATTTTACCAACGACTGTTGTTCTTGAAGGAAAGCTTGGGTGATGGAGGGCAGGGTACGTCCCATAAAAGGCTCCTTGGATTCAGGCATCAGGGATCAGTGATTAGTCCATAAGTCGATAAGTTGATGGGTCGATAGGTCAATAGGGTGTCATTCCTTGTTGACCCATTGACTTCTTGACTGTTAAAACAATCTAGGTTGAACGGGTTCAGTACTCTGCGGGGCTCGCAGCAGCCAGGCGTTGTCGGCAGCAAGCTGTAGCTGGTCCAGCAGCGTCCAGCGTTCCTTCACCAGCGCACGCGGCTCGCGGGTGCCGACGATCACGGGGCCAGTGGAGGCCAGCCGTTTGAGATGAGCGATGGTGATGGACAGCAGACGCTTGGTATCGCGCAAGGGCACACTCTCGTCATAAAAAGTGTTGAGCAGATCCAGGATGAAGAGCGGTTCTGGGCTGACAGGGGTGTTCTCAATCAAATCGGCCATTTGGAAGCAGGTGAAGGCCCGAGAGAGCCGGATGCGGTTCAAGATGGCGTGGGGGTCGATGGGCTCTTTGACGGCACTTCCCATGAAGCGGCGCGCCATACGGGCGACGAAGTAGCCATTGAAACGGTTGCCGCCGTCAAAGACGCGCAAGGGGTGTCCCTGAGCGGCCAGGGCAGTGAGCGCCATGAGTAGCGTGGGCGTGGGTGTGTGTGTTCCCCAGAAGAGCATCAGGCACGGCTGAAGCAGTTTCTCCAGCAGAAGTGGATCGGTGGCCACAAGGGGCCCCTCGACTGGAACAAGGGAAGTTTGGGTTGGATACATCGTCATCTCCATAAAATCGGGGGCGGGAGAACCAGGATCCGTCCCCAAAAATAGAACAAATGTGCTATCAGTGTAAGCCTTGGATAGGGAAAAAACCATCCCGCCGAGGGAGTAACTGCGGGGGGGAAGTGGAAATCCCCCGCGCGGGGGATGGATAAGCAAGAGGAGGGGCTGGGGCGAGGGAAGGAGATAGCCTCGAATGTTGAGGAAGGATCCGTGCTTACGGTGACAGCGAGGGCAAGATGGAACGCTGCCATTGAGAAGAGGAGTCCAGGCAGCGTGCTTTATGAGCAGGTATCATGAGCCTGATGGGCATAGAGCATAGAGGAGTTGAGGTAGGATCCGCCAGGTTAAGGAGGGATGAATAAGGTTGAAGTTAACGACTTAGAAAGCAGATTGAAAGGAACAGGGAGCAGTTCGTTGACCCGGAAACTGGATTGAAAGGAACGAGGAATGCTTTATATTTCAGAATGGTTTATACTGTGTTGTGAAAGGGTAGGTATTGGGTTTTGTTGTCGAGGCGCGGTTTCCTTAAGGATCTGGGTGTTGTTGGGAGTTCGATGTTTCTCTCTTCCATTGGATTACTACCAGAGAAACTCGAATTCATGGGTAGTTCAGCGATACCCTCATTCTTAGCAGGTTCACCACCATTCCATCCAGAAGATGCGCTCAGTTCTGAGGATGAGGAAGAGCAGAGGATCGAATTCTTGGCTGGGCATGAGATTCGGTTGGGAGACCGAACTCGTCGAATCGTCCTGATGACCTATGATGATCAGGGACACCGCACGTGGATTGATAGGATTCTGGATGCTTATACGTTGGTAGGCGGGAAAGCCAGCTTTTTCTTTACAGGGAATTGCCTGCCTTTGTATGCGGAACGAATTCAACGTATCGTAGCCGAGGGACATGTCTTTGGATCCCATGGGCTTGTCCACGAACTCCATACTGCCATGCGGTCGGATGAGATCCGGGCTCAGCTGCGGGAGTGGCTAGGGATGGTAGATGAGATCATCCCTGGATATCAAGTTAAGTTTTTTAGGTTCCCCTATGGCGATCGCAACGAACGTGTCAAAAAGGTGATCGCGGAATTTGGTTTACAGAGCGTCCATTGGAATATTGAGAGTGGGGGATTGGATGAGGATACCTTCGATAAAGTCGTGGGGAAGGTTTTCAATGGAAGCATCGTGCTCAGCCATATGACTCGCTATTACGATGTCCACGAGGCAGAGAGGATCCTGAAACATCTAATAAAAGAAGGATATGCGCTGGAATCCCTTGAGACAGGCATGGACCCAAAGGATCTCTACCCCCAGGTGACTTTAAATGAGGGTTCCTTTACCTCAAAACCCTTCTTAAAATATCTACAACCATAGCAGCAGTCTGGATCATGGTCGCATGTAGGGAGCCCCATATTGGAGGTTCAAGATGGCTTTCTCTTATCCGCGATGTGGTAGTGATTTCGGGCGTTGGACAGGGTCATCTCCATATACACAATATGGGGGATGAAAACCGTCCTGAGGGTCTAAACCTATCGGGTATGAATTATGTCTGAAGGAGCTCCTTCAGACGAGGGGGGT
>MGNI01000003.1:9716-11160 GCA_001795115.1 Chloroflexi bacterium RBG_16_48_8
TTATGTGGGGGCGACGCAGCTTGAGTAGCTCTCGAAAAACCGAATCGGTGCCTGTAATTGCTACAGGGAGGATGGGGACCTGGGCAGCGTCTGCCAGGTAGGCGATCCCCGTTTTCCCGCGAATGAGTGAACCCACTCTGCTTCGTGTACCTTCAGGAGCCAAGCCAAAGACCTTCCCGGCATGCAAGGCTTCAACGGCAGCGTCGATGGCTTGGCGATCGACCTCGCCACGACGGATGAAGATCGGGTTTCCAAGTCGCACGAGTAAACCGAAGAAAGGGTTGTGACGGTATTTATGTGCGACCCAGCCAGTGACGTTATCCCCACCGAAGTAGATATAAAGGAGAGGAGGATCGGTTCGGCTCAGGTGGTTGGAAGACAGGATGTAGGGACCCGCGGGAGGGATGTTTTCCACACCTCTGACTTCCAATCGCGTGAGCAACGCAAAGGCTGTACGAAGGAACCATTTAGCCAATCTTACACGCATCGTTTGAAGCCTCCTCCCTGCTTGGAATCGTAGGGTGTATTCCATTTTATGGTGCAATATGACTTTGGGGTAGAGGTTGAGGGTGATTGGAGTCGGCAGTATCGAACCATGCTACATGTCTCTCATTCTGAGAGTGAGGATGCTCATTTTGTGGGAAAGTGTCCACCCTTTGATTGTAGTGGTGGAGGCAGGATGATAGAATCGTTCCGCTCCGAGTAGAGGTCCCATGATTACAATCGAAAAGATAAACACCCGCGATCGGGCTGAGGTGCGTCGCTTCCTGCGATTCCCTTTCCATCTCTATGGGGATCACCCCTTATGGGTACCACCCATTCTTCTCGATGCCAGAGCACAGCTTAATCCGGATGTGCATCCATTTTACGAACACTCCGAGGCGGAGTTTTTTGTGGCCATCCGGGAGGGAGAGGATGCAGGGCGCATTGCGCTGTTGGAGAACAAACCTTACAACCGGGTTCATGATCGGCGAATAGCTCAATTCTTTTTATTTGAGTGTGAAGAGGATTTTGAAGTTGCCAGCCAGCTTTTTGAGCGGGGAACTGAGTGGGCAAAAGCCAGGGGGCTCAACCAAATCCTGGGCCCCAAGGGTTTCGGAGCCCTGGATGGCTATGGCATGCTGGTAGAGGGGTTTGAGCATCGTCCAGCCATGACCATGATGTCTTACAATCCTCCCTACTACTTTCAATTCATGGAGAGGCTCGGATTTCAGAAGGAAGTGGACTTCATCTCCTGCTATCTAGGAAGAGATCGCTTTGCCCTTCCGGAGAGGGTTCATCGTATCGCAGAACGAGCCGCGAAGCGGAGTGGATTCCGTATTGTACGCTTCAAGAATAAGAAGGAGATGCGTGCCTGGGCTCCAAGGATCGGCAGAACCTATAACCAGGCCTTTATCAACAATTGGGAGTATTACCCCCTCTCAGAGCGAGAAATCAAATTTTT
>MGNI01000003.1:11210-13673 GCA_001795115.1 Chloroflexi bacterium RBG_16_48_8
TGCACGAAGATGAAGCCATAGGATTTTTGTTTGGTTTTAGGGATGTCTCAGCTGCCCTTCAGAGGAGCAAGGGTAAGCTCCTTCCCTTTGGCATCTTTGATTTACTGCTCGAGATGAAACGCACAAAATGGGTGGATATCAACGGCGCAGGTGTACTCCCAGAGTATCAAGGTCGAGGTGGGAACGCTCTGCTCTATTCCGAAATGGAAAAGACTATCCGTGAGCACAGCTTTCTGCACGCGGAGTTGGTTCAGGTGGCTGAGACGGCAGTGCAAATGCGGAGCGATTTAGAGAATGTGGGCGGGGTGCCTTACAAAAACCACCGTGTTTATGTTCGGGATGTGTAAAATATCATTAATTGCATCTTCATCCAACCGTGGGAGTTGTGGAAATCGGCTACAGCAGATCCGGGCGGGACGATTTGATCCAGCCTCTCGGGGACGCTCGGGTCAAGCCTCATTGTCAATACTGGAAGGACATCGTCCAGGTGGGCTTCCGTGCGAGGACCGAAGATGGGTGCGGTGACACCCGGCTGGTGGGTGAGCCAAACGAGCGCCAATTGGGCAGGAGGGATCCCGAGCTCCTGAGCCACCAAAGCAAACTGCCGAAAGGCTTCGAGCGATCTCGGTGTGACACGTTCGGCGATGAAGCCAGCACGTGAGGCTCGCGAACCTTCGGGGAGTTGATCGGCGCTCTCATAGCGACCAGCCAGGATCCCATTGGCCAGGGGCGACCATGGAATCAGGCCTAAATTGTAGCGCAAGGCCAAAGGGACCAACTCGTTTTCAATCCGTCGGTCTAGCAAATTGTAGGGTGGCTGCTCGGTGACGAGGCGCGCCAGGTTGTATCGCTCACTGATGGCTAACGCCTCCATCACCATCCAGGCCGGGAAACTGGAGGAACCGATATATCGCACCTTCCCCTGCCGGACGAGATCATCCAAGGCTCTCAGAGTCTCGTCTTGGGGGACCTCGAAAATGGGTCTGTGGATCTGGTAAAGGTCGATCCAATCGGTTTGAAGCCGCCGTAAGGATGTTTCCACGGCTTGAAAGATGTGGCGACGTGATACCCCCTGGTCATTAGGATCCTCCGACATTGGGCCGTGGAACTTCGTCGCCAGGACAACCTTGTCCCTCCTTCCATCAGCCAGGGCTTTCCCTACAATTCTTTCGCTCTCACCACCCCTGTATCGATTGGCGGTATCGATGAAATTGATGCCGGCATCGAGGGCTTTATGGATGATCCGAATGCCCTCGGCTTCCGGGGTGCTACCACCGAAATTCAGGGTTCCCAGACAAAGGGGAGATACTTTCACGCCGGTCCGTCCAAGAAGTCGATAATCCATCTCACACTCCTGGAAATTCAATCGATGTTGTAGAACTATGTCTGAATCTAAAAATCTAATTTCATCTTGCTCCAACGGCTGGAGTTATGAAAATCGGACACAGCGCTGCCCGGAGGGACAATTTGGTCCAATTTCCCAGCTGTCTCAGGGTCCAGGTGCATATCCATCACAGGAAGAGCATCCTCGAGATGAGCCTCCGTCCGAGGGCCGATGATGGGGGCCACAATAGCAGGTTGATCTTTGACCCAGAGCAAGGCCAATTGGGAGGGTGTGATCTCAAGGTCCTGGGCAACTTCTGCAAACTTCTCGAAAGCCAGGAGCGACTTCGGTGTGAGACGTCCTTTTACAAAGGGACCTCCCCCGCCGAGTCGTGAACCCTCCGGGGTCAAATCCACGCTTTGATAGCGGCCAGCCAGAATGCCCATTCCTATAGGGGACCAGGTGATTAATCCTAAGTTGTAGCGTAACGCCAGTGGAACCAGCTCGTTTTCAATACGTCGATCCAGGAAGTTGTAGGGCGGTTGCACGGTAATGAAGCGAGCTAAGTTGTGTTGTTCACTGATAGCTAATGCCTCCATCACCATCCATGTGGGATAGGTTGTACACCCGATGTATCGCACTTTACCCTGGTGGACGAGATCATCCAAGGCGCGCAGTGTCTCATCCTGTGGAATGTCCATAGAGGGCCTGTGGATCTGGTATAGATCGATCCAATCAGTATTAAGCCGACGCAGGGAGTCTTCCAGAGCTTGCATGACGTGGCGGCGCGAGTTGCCCTGGTCATTCGGATCCTCGGATTGGGGGAAATAGAATTTGCTGGACAGAACGATCATCTCTCGCTTCCCGTTTGCGAGGGCCTTCCCCAGCATGCGTTCGCTTTCTCCATCGCCATAGCTGTTAGAGGTGTCGATGAAGTTGATGCCCGCATCCAATGCTTTATGGATGATGCGATTAGCCTCTGGCTCTTCGGTACACTCACCGAAGTTCATGGCACCCAGGCAAAGCGGGGAAACGCGCACGCCAGTCCGCCCAAGCTGTCGATACTCCATTCTCTCCTCCTTTTTTTACCATTCTCCAAGCGAAAATTCGGACCAACGATGTCTATATTATAAAATATT
>MGNI01000004.1:0-635 GCA_001795115.1 Chloroflexi bacterium RBG_16_48_8
TCGTCCCTGTAGATGACCTTATCAACCTTGTCAACTATGCAACAGGAATGAATTACACTTTAGAAGAATTAATGGAGGTTGGAGGGCGAAGTTGGAATTTAAAACGTGTCATTAATCATAAACTTGGGTTAACGCGGCAGAATGACACATTACCCGAAATTTTTATGAAGCCATTTCCGGATGGCGGTTCTGCTGGATACGTACCTCCCCTGGAGGACATGTTGAAAGCTTATTATAAAGTCCGCGGGTGGGACAACGAAACGGGGAAGCCTACTCCCGAGAAACTACACGAGCTTGGTCTTTCTGAATATGTTGCAGATATTTGGAAGTAGAATTAAAGGAAGAATCCAACGAAAAAAGCACTTCAAGAAAAAAGAGAGAGGGTTATGTAGAGTTCAGGTTTCGCCCGCATCCCCACATATACTGGTTCCTCTCGGATGAGTGGTTTTTTTCTGGTAAGCCAAATGTTGATAGGGTCTGAAGAAGGAGTATTCTGTGCATAAGATTGTGACCACGGATGAGATGAGAGCCATTGAGAAAGCAGCTGATCAATCCGGTTTAACTTACGACCAGATGATGCAGAATGCCGGAAAATCAATTGCAGATGCAATCCTGGAATTCCTGCTGGACGTGGA
>MGNI01000004.1:661-1247 GCA_001795115.1 Chloroflexi bacterium RBG_16_48_8
GAACCGGAAACAACGGTGGAGATGGTCTCGTCGTTGGACACCATCTGCACGAAGCTGGGGCTCAAGTAGCAGTATATCAAGCCAAGGATCGTGCCAATGATGATCCCAATTTGGTACGATTGAGGCAGAAGGAATTGCTTATTGCGAATGCAGAAGAGGATCAGCGTTCACGCGTCTTGAAAAATTTATTGACATCTGCAGATGTTGTTATCGATGCTGTTCTTGGTACCGGTTTTCAATTGCCTCTGAAGGGAACCGCAAAAGAATTGCTTTCGACCTCAAAGTCCACATTGGAGAAATTGAAATGCAAACCCATTATTGTGGCTGTAGATTGCCCCTCAGGGCTGGATTGTGATACCGGTGCAATTTCGAAAGAGGGTTTAGAGGCGGATCTTACTATCACTCTTGCTGCGGCGAAACCCGGATTGTTCCGATTTCCGGGTGCAGCATTTGTCGGAAAACTTGTTGTTGGTGACATAGGTATCTCTGCCAATCAAAAAGAGTTATCCGCTGTTAAATTAGAGATCCCAGAAGAAAAGGATCTTTCAATTTGGCTGCCCAAGCGCCCTCGCGACGCCCATAAAGG
>MGNI01000004.1:1260-2628 GCA_001795115.1 Chloroflexi bacterium RBG_16_48_8
TTGGTGGTTGCAGGATCGATTAATTTTCCGGGTGCTGCCGCGCTTTCTGGAAGAGCCGCATATCGGGTTGGCGCCGGATTGGTGACCATGGCCGTGCCTTCTCCGATTCAATCCTTGATAGCAGCACTACTGCCTGAAGCAACATGGCTTCTTTTACCTCATGAGCTCGGAGTGATTAGTGAAAATGCCCTGAATGTGATCACTGCGGAACTAGACCGCACTGAAGCTCTTGTGATCGGATCTGGATTTGGTATGGAAGCCACAACGAAGTCTTTTATAAGTAGATTATTTGGGGTCGACCTTCATCATCAGCGAGGGCAGATAGGATTTGTCCATTCAGAACGCCTACCATCCAAGGAACTTTCCATTCCGCCCTGCATCATAGACGCAGATGGGCTAAAATTGCTATCCCAAATGGACCGGTGGTATACCTATCTTCCCGAAGAAACCATCCTGACACCTCATCCAGGCGAAATGGCGATTATGACGGGTGTTCCCATAGAGGAGATTCAAGAGGATAGGATCGCAGCCGCCAGAGAATGGGCAAAAACATGGGGGCACATCATTGTACTGAAAGGGGCATTTACTGTAATTGCTTCACCCAATGGGGATGCTGCGGTTATCCCCATTGCAACCCCTGCTCTTGCTCGTGCGGGAACAGGTGATGTACTCGCTGGAATGATCGCCGGATTTAGAGCCCAAGGTGTAGCAGCATTTCCATCAGCTATCCTCGGAAGCTATATCCATGGCAAGGCGGGTGAATTTGCGGCTGGCGTCCTCGGATCGACTGCCAGTGTGCTTGCGGGTGATGTGGCAGATGCCATCCCATCCGTGCTTTATGATTTGGAATGTTTATCAGGATGACATTTGAGAAGTGATATTAATACATCAAAAGAAATAGGCGTACCTCAGCAGGTACGCCTTTCTTTTACTGCTTGTATGTTCAATGGATGGAGATGTATTTTTGCTTAGGCTGGTTCATCACCAGCTGTTTCAGACTTCTTCTTTTGGGTTGCTTTCTTTCCAGCTTCAACAGCTTTTTCGATGCGAGATTTTTGTTCTTCCAGCACAACTTGTCCTCGCCTCTGAAGCTCTTCGGCTTTAAGCTTTGCGTCTGAGGCAAGTTGTTCAGCCTTCATTCTGGCTTCTTCCGCAGTATGTTCGACTTGCTCCTTTATCTCGATACCCTTTTCACGAATCATTGTCCGGGTTTCCTCTCCAGATTGCGGAGCTAATAAGAGTGAAACTGCTGCCCCGACTAAACCACCAATTACAAATCCAGTGATGAATGCACCGAAATCACTGTTTCTATCAGACATCGTAATCCCTCCCGCTTTTTTCATTTGATTTTGAACGGCCAATGTTTAT
>MGNI01000004.1:2683-4810 GCA_001795115.1 Chloroflexi bacterium RBG_16_48_8
AAATTGCGTAGTACCGCGTAAAGTGTTAACTGTATCATTGGTTGAATCTAGGATCGGCTTTATCTCGTTTTGTAATAACGCAGTAAGACGTGCAAGTTGGACGATAAGTAGAATTAAAGTAAGCCCAATTAGCAAGGATTCAACCGCCATAAAAATGATGACTATATCACGAATGGTCTCAGTTTGATCCGGATGATTGACCATGGCAATAACAGCCAGGACAATGCCCACGATAAGGATGACCAGCAGAATGGATGCACCAATGATGATCCCACGACTCTGTGAATTTTTGGATGGCGAGTGGCTTATCGAGCCTTGTTCTACTTTGGGATCTGCGAAGTCATCTGACATAGTGAAGGTATTATAGCATACGTTCATTTACAAACTGTTAATTCGTATTGATTGAAATAATGTTCGATTTCCAATCCGCACAAGTATAGAATAAATAGGCCATTTATCCACTCAGATCTTGGAACAATTTTAGGCAATGCGAAGTGTGGTATCTGATTTGTTCCCTAAGTCCAAGAAATCTGAAGTTATGTTCGAAGGTCAAAAATCCGATATTGACCGGAAGTAGTGAAGAGATTATGCTTATATGGATAAAGTCGGTATAGATCTTGAAGACATTTTTCGTAAGAAAATGGGTGAAAGCAGTATGAAGGCGATAAGGATAACCCGCAGGGATTTCCTAAACCTGGGAGGGTTTGTACTGGGTGGATATTTGTCTCATCAGCTTCTACCAAAGGTTGGATCTTTTGAATTTCCAGAAGCTGAGCGTCTTGGTCGTGTCGCAGTGGGTATGATCGAGAGGAAAGTCCGTCCCGATATCGATAGTCAGACGACCGATATCTTATACCAGGATGCAGTTGTACCATGGCTTCGAGAAGTTGTTGGAAGAAATCCCAACCGGATCACCCAACGCTGGGTCGAAACCCCGGATGGCTACATTTGGTCACCCTACCTTCAGCCTGTACGGAACCAACCCAATTCCCCAGTGCTGTCCTTACCGGACACAAGCCTTGGAGGTGGAATGTGGGCGGAAGTGACAGTGCCCTGGGTGGATCTCATTTTGGAGAATCCGCCCGCTCGATCACCTTGGCTTGAGTCCACGGATACACCTCGCTTGTATTATTCCCAAATCCTATGGATTGATCAGATCAAGACAGACAATGAAGGAAATCATTGGTGTCGTGTTAATGAAAGATATGGATATGGAGATCGTTTCTGGGCAGCTGCGGAAGCATTTAGACAAATCACCTCTGATGAAGTCGCTCTCATAAAAACAGGAGCAGAAGAAAAGCGGATTTATGTGAATGTATCTGACCAGACCCTTGCCTGTTTTGAAGGTAAGAGTGAAGTTTATTTTTGCAGGATTTCTACTGGGGCGAAATTCGATGCTTATGGAAATAAAGTCTATAAGTGGGCAACTCCTCTTGGGCCGCACCCTATCTGGCGTAAATTGATTTCACTTCATATGAGTGGAGGCACAACCGGGGGAGGATATGATCTTCCAGGTATTGGTTGGACCTCTCTCTTCGCGGGAAATGGGGTTGCGATCCATAGCACTTTCTGGCATAACAATTTTGGTGTGCCAATGTCGCATGGATGTGTGAATGCAAGACCGCAAGATGCGAAGTGGATATTCCAATGGGTTGAGCCAATGGTTCCTCTCGATCCCGGCGACGTAACGGTATCTATGCCAGGAGGGACCATTGTGGAAGTGATCGAGGATTAATCCTATCCTTCTATTTCATCGAAGATGGCGATCTAAAACCAAAGGATTAAACTAACCAATTCAACAAACAACCTTTGATATTAAATAATTAACCTAAGATTCAAGTAAAAAAATCATGGCGAACCAGCTTCAATGGCATAACCCGTTTCGATATATCCTTGGATCACATCTTCTATGACTTCTTGAATCCATCTCCGCCTGCCGGTGCTTAATAAATCCTCATTGACATCTTCCAGGATGAGGGGAACTTCCTCAACCCATCCGCCTCGCTGATTTACCACATCATCCCAGTGAGCTTCGATGACGCTTTCGGGTGCTATTCGGATGGTGGCGACCCAGGCATTTGCCAAATCTTGTGGGGGAGGATGTAATCCAAGCAGTTTCACGCCATT
>MGNI01000004.1:4902-5031 GCA_001795115.1 Chloroflexi bacterium RBG_16_48_8
TTTGCCATTCACCATCTGAAGCTTCTTCGGGAAGCGATGTAAGGATGGGAAAATCATAGTAGGGTGGGTAGGTTTGTTGGCAAAGACCACAATAAAAAACCATTCCATCAGAGAAACTTTGTTGAATAG
>MGNI01000005.1:0-236 GCA_001795115.1 Chloroflexi bacterium RBG_16_48_8
GAGCTGCGGCTTTGGCTTCTGGTTTGATGCTGGGTTTTGTTTTTCCAACCGCCCGATCTCCTCATCATACGAATCCCTTCAAGATCATGGAACGAGTCTTGAAGCGGGGAACGAATCTGGTTGTTCCAATTACATAGTGCATACAATAGAAAAACGAGATCCCTCCGCTTCGGTCGGGATGACATTAAAGGGAGGGGGTCCACGGAGGTGAACTTTAAGGCAAACGCAGTTTGCCC
>MGNI01000005.1:344-1568 GCA_001795115.1 Chloroflexi bacterium RBG_16_48_8
GGGTGCGCGGGAGCGGGGGGACGTTGGAGCCACATCAGCTAGGCAATTGGGTATTGGTTTGAAAAACGAGATCCCTCCACTACGGTCAGGATGACATCAATTCAATTAATGTCATTCCGAGGAGCGCAGCGACGAGGAATCTCGTTGTTCCAATTACATAGTGCATACAATGGAAAAACGAGATCCCTCCGCTTCGGTCGGGATGACATTAAAGGGAGGGGGTCTACGGCAGTGGACTTTGTAAAAAGGCTGACGATTTTAATCGCAGGCGAGGTTGCTTCGGAAAGGATCAGTTGGAAGCATCTGAAGGTTGTTGAGGAGAATATGAATCGTAGTGTGTATGTGCGGAGGATGAATTGGGTTTAGAGGGACAATCGGTCCTGGTGACCGGCGCGGGCGGGTTCATTGGCAGCCATCTGGTGGAAAGGTTGGTGGGTGAAGGAGCTCAGGTTCGTGCCTTCGTCCACTACAACTCCCGCAACGACCCGGGTCTGCTCACCTACCTCCCAAAAGATATCCAGGATCAGGCTAAGATCCTCGCTGGGGATTTGCGGGATTCGCATGCCGTTCGTGAGGCTGTTCAGGATGTGTCCATTGTCTTCCATTTGGGCGCCCTGATCTCGATCCCCTATTCCTACCGGCATCCCTATGAGGTGGCTGAGACCAATCTGATGGGCACAATGAACGTGCTGCAGGCTTGCCGGGAATGGGGGATTGCCCGACTCGTGTACACCTCCTCCAGTGAGGTCTACGGCACCGCCTTGCATGTACCTATCAACGAGGACCATCCCCTGCAAGGGCAGTCGCCCTACTCGGCCAGCAAGATCGGGGCGGATAAGCTGGCGGAGAGCTTCTTCTGCGCCTATGAGCTGCCCGTGGTCACAGTCCGTCCCTTCAACACCTATGGCCCACGCCAATCCGATCGAGCCGTGGTCCCCACCATCATCACCCAGGCGCTCACGAAGGAGGTGATCCTCCTGGGCAACCTGGATGCCCGTCGTGATCTAACCTTTGTATCGGACACCGTCGATGGATTCATAAAGGCTGCCACAACGCACGGGATCGAAGGGGAGGTTTTCAATCTGGGGACAGGGTCCGAGGTGACCATCCGGGATCTGGCAAAAAAGGTTATCGCTCAGGTGGGGCATGAGATGGAAATTGAGATTGATCCGCTGCGGTTGAGGCCGGATCGCTCGGAAGTCCAACGGCTCATGGCGGATAGTA
>MGNI01000005.1:1632-3736 GCA_001795115.1 Chloroflexi bacterium RBG_16_48_8
GATTGAATGGATTCGAGAGAATATCGGTAAGTATCAAGTGGGAATGTATCGGTTTTAATGAGGAGTCCAAGATGAAAGCAGTTGTTCTTGCCGGTGGAAAAGGTACTCGGTTAGCGCCCTATACACAAATTTTGCCCAAACCCCTGATGCCGATCGGGGATATGCCCATTTTGGAGGTGCTCATCAAACAGATGAAGCGCTACGGGATCACGGACGTCATCCTCACCGTCGGGCATCTATCCCACCTCCTGCAAAGCTATTTCCAGGATGGGTCCCAATATGGAGTCAACATCCATTATAGCCGGGAGGAGGAGCCCCTGGGGACAGCAGGTCCTCTTTCGCTCATCGAGGGCTTGGACGAGACCTTCATGGTCACCAATGGGGATGTACTTACAGCCCTGGACATGAGCGAATTGATCGATTTCCACCGGAAGGAAGGGGCCTGCGCCACCATCGCCATGCATGAGCGGGAGGTGAAGATCGACCTGGGCGTGATCCGGCTCAACGGTGGATTGGAAGTGGAGGGCTACATCGAGAAGCCCAGCATGGATTACATGGTGAGCATGGGGATTTATGTTTTCGAACCCAGGGTGCTGGACTACATCCCCAAGGCACAATATCTCGACTTCCCGGACCTGGTCCTGAAGCTGCTGGAGGTGGGCGAGCGCGTGATGGGTTACCCCTACGACGGTTACTGGCAGGATCTGGGACGGCCGGACGATTACCAACAGGCTTGGGAGGATTTCGGAACCTTGAAACCAGAAATTTTAGGAGTTGCTTGATGGATTGGCGAGTGCCGTTAGCGGATCTGGATTTTGGGAAGGCGGAGCGAAAAGCGGTCATGCAGGTGCTGGAGAGCCGCTGGCTCTCTATGGGGGAGGTGACGGTCCAGTTTGAGAAAGCCTTCGCAGCTATGGTTGGAGCTGAGCATGCAATCGCCGTCTCCAACGCCACCGTGGCGCTGCATCTGGCTGTTCTGGCCCTGGGGATTGGCGAAGGGGATGAGGTCATCCTGCCGTCGCTTACTTTTGTGGCTACAGCTAATGCCATCAAGTACACCAGAGCCCAGCCTGTTTTTATGGATGTGACCAACGAGACGGATTTCAACCTTGCACCCTCGGCGATCGAAAGGGCTATCAATAGGCGCACGAAGGCTATCATGGTGATGCATTACGGCGGGTATCTGTGCAACATGCCCGAGATCCTGCGCATCGCACGTGAGCATAACCTGTTCGTGATTGAGGATGCGGCTCATGCTCCGGGTTCTTCCTTGGAGGATCGGATGGCTGGGGCATGGGGAGACGTTGGCTGCTTCAGCTTCTTCGCTAACAAGAATTTGGCGACGGGTGAGGGCGGCATGGTGACCACCGATCGGGAGGATCTGGCGGAGAAAGTGCGCCTGATGCGTTCCCATGGAATGACGACTCTCACCTGGGATCGCCATGAGGGCCATGCTCATTCCTACGACGTGGTGGAGTTGGGCTACAACTACCGCATCGATGAAATACGGTCGGCACTGGGGCTTGTGCAGTTGGAGAAGCTCTACCTGACCAATGCCCTCCGGCGGGATATCGTGAGAGCCTATCGAGAGGGTCTGAAAGATGTTGAGGTGGTTTCCATCCCCTTTGAGGATCATCCCGGCGTTTCTGCCGCCCATCTCTTCCCCATCCTGCTCGATGCAAGCGTGGATCGTTCTGCTTTTATCGATGCTATGAAAGCTCGCGGCATCCAGACCAGCATTCACTACCCACCCATTCATCTATTCAGTTATTACCGCGGGCAGATGGGCGAGATCCATCTGCCGGTGACGGAGACGATCGGCAAGCGTGAGGTGACCCTGCCGCTGTTCTCGAGGATGACGGAGGCGCAGGTTGAGATGGTGGTTGAGGGGGTGAAGGGAGCGGTGGAAGAGGCATCTATGGTTGTTGAGAGATCCTAGAAAATAGCAGAGTGCACCAGCTTGCTAATGCTAGCCCTCAATGAGAGGTTGTTTGATATTAGTAAATCGTCTTCCCAATGCCGTAAGCTCCGCTTACGCCCAAAAGCAAGCTTTTGGACTCCATCATCACGAAAGCGTAAACGGCGGCAGGGGTGCGGGGGAGCG
>MGNI01000005.1:3779-5705 GCA_001795115.1 Chloroflexi bacterium RBG_16_48_8
GTGCAGGGGAGCAAGGGTGCGCGGGAGCAAGGGAGAAAAAAACTTCGAGTATAATCAACATCTCTGTTTACCTCGTTCCTGCTCACTAGTTCGATGATCCCCTCTTGATCCATTGACTTATTTAACAATCACGTAATTCTAGATTAATCGTTACCTAACACTTATTACTTTCCACTTTCTATCATCATCCGATTACGTTTCACGTTTTCCACATTACGCAGCACTAATTACTAATTCCAGATCCCCGATGCCCGATCCCTGATTCCCTTATTGCCCTATTGCCCTATCAACTTATTCACTACAATTAACCACGATGAAATCACCTCCTTTGGTATCCGTTATCATCCCGGCTAAGAACGCCGCCAAGACGATCAACACATGCCTACAGGCTGTCTTGGAGCAGAAGGGATTCTCCCAACCTTATGAGGTGATCGTCGTGGATGATGGCTCCGAGGATGTGACTGCTGCCATCGCCAATGGTTTCGGTGTGCGCGTGATTCGGCTGGAGGAGGGGATGGGACCAGCTACGGCTCGCAACGCTGGAGCTGCAATCGCAAAGGGCGAAATCCTGATCTTCACCGATTCGGATTGTGAACCTGAAAGCAATTGGATGGTGGAAATGATCAAGCCCTTTGAAGATCCCGCTGTGGTCGGTGTACGCGGGGCATATCGATCTCGTCAATCAGGGTGGGTGCCTCGATTTGTGCAGCAGGAGTATGCCTTCAAATACCTCCTCATCGCTGGCCTAGACTCGATCGATTTCATCGATACCTATTCGGCTGCTTACCGGCGAACAACCTTCCTTGAAAATGGGGGTTTCGAGAAGGCCTTTCCGGTTCCATGTGTGGAAGACCAGGAATTTTCCTTCCGGTTGGCTCGAAAAGGCTACCGGATGGTCTTCGCACCGGATGCCATTGTCTACCATCAGCACGATAGGAACGTCGGAGAATATGTCAAACGCAAATTTGGGATTGGTTATTGGAAAGCCTTCATGCTGCGCTGGATGCCGGAACGGCTATTCCAGGATACACATACGCCCGCAACTCAACGAGCTCAGATTGGCCTCTTGGCTTGCATCCTCCTGGCGATGCTGATCGGCCTCTTTTGGCCTGGCGTATGGTATATCGACCTGGGCTTATTCGGAGTTTTTTATTTCACCGCCTTGCCTTTCCTGGTGCATCTGGCCTTCCAGGATGGTCTCCTGATCGTAATCGCTCCTTTTATGATCCTGCTTTGTGCGGGAGCGCTTGGCTTTGGATTGCTATGGGGTTTCCTGTTTCCACGAAAGACCGTGACGATAAAGGCTCTACCATCTCAAATCGATTCTTAAAACGCACACTTGATCTTATTGGAAGTGTTGTAGGATTGCTCCTGACAGCTCCCGTATTGCTCATCGTGGGCCTGGCGATCAAGCTGGATAATCCTGGACCGGTTTTCTTTTCCCAGGAACGCATTGGTTTAAATGGCAAGCCTTTCAGGATGGTTAAACTGCGAACGATGGTTGTGGGGGCGGAGAGACAGGTAGCCCAGGTTCTGGCCGCAAATCCGCTGCATGGACCTGTGTTCAAGATCCCGGATGATCCCAGGGTCACTCGCGTAGGTCGTCTCCTTCGTCGATGGAGCCTGGATGAATTGCCCCAACTTTGGAACGTCCTGCGTGGGGATATGAGCCTGGTTGGACCGCGCCCGGAAGAATCCTGGGTGGTCGAGCGTTATAATGACCTGCAGCGTTCACGGCTGAAGATCAAACCGGGGCTCACAGGACCCATGCAGGTCTCCGGTCGGGGGGACCTGGATATGAATGAACGCCTGGAGCTTGAACTCAGGTATATTCGCAACTGTTCCATCAAGGAGGATTTGAAGATTCTGATAAAATCTTTACCTGCCATCATTTCAGGGAAGGGAGCGTATTAGAGGACACGGGAG
>MGNI01000005.1:5815-6334 GCA_001795115.1 Chloroflexi bacterium RBG_16_48_8
GCACGGGAGCATAGGTGCAGGGGGGCTAGGGAGCGCGGGAGATTTGTGATAGTAGTCTACATAGTGCTTTAGAACTAAATTCCTCCCCCCCCCTGACACCAAGTAACTTAAATACTCCTTACTTAGTACTGATCTCTTTTCTGCAGGAAAAATCATGCCATCCATCCTCATCGTCTGCAGTGCCAACCAATGCCGATCGCCCATGGCGATGATTCTTCTCCGTCAACGCTTGAAGGAGCTTGAGATAGGTGAGGAGTGGGTGGTTGATTCGGTAGGGACTTGGTGCATTGATGGTGCCCCTGCGACCGACAACGCCATTCAGACGATGCGGGAGAAGGGACTGGATCTGGGAGAGCATCGATCAAAGAAGGTCAATGAGGAGATGCTCTCATGCTACGATCTGATCTTGACCATGGAAGGCAACCACAAGGAAGCGCTGCAAATTGCGTTCCCCGACCATGCAGACAAGGTTTATCTGCTCAGTGAAATGGTAGGGGAGGGGTGGGATATCAAGGATCC
>MGNI01000005.1:6377-6467 GCA_001795115.1 Chloroflexi bacterium RBG_16_48_8
ATTGATGGCGTGCTTGGGGAGGGCATGGATCGCATCGTTGAGCTCGCCCGAGCCCATGCCGTTGCTCGGGATGAGAGGGCATAGATTCTT
>MGNI01000005.1:6503-6626 GCA_001795115.1 Chloroflexi bacterium RBG_16_48_8
ATTGCTCGTTTGTATGGAGTGCGCGGGTGCGCGGGTGCAGGGGAGCGCAGGAGCATGGGTGCGCGGGAGCATGGGTGCGCGGTAGTGGGGGTACGTGAGAGCCACCTCAGCTAGGGAATTAGG
>MGNI01000006.1:0-6809 GCA_001795115.1 Chloroflexi bacterium RBG_16_48_8
AGAGGTGCAAGAACGGTTTCAGGAACTTACTGGAGCCAGACTTGTGGAGGGCTATGGTCTGAGTGAAGCCTCCCCAGTGACGCACGCCAATCCCGTCTGGGGTGAAAACCGTCTTGGCACCATTGGCCTTCCTTATCCTGATACAGAGATAAAAATTACAGACGTCGAAACCGGGGAAAAGGTCATGGGTGTAGGAGAAGTGGGTGAGCTTTGTATCCGCGGCCCCCAAGTGATGAAGGGCTATTGGAATATGCCCACAGAGACAGCCAACACCCTCCGTCCCGACCCTGAGGGTGGAGATCCCTGGCTTTACACAGGTGATATATCGGTCATGGATGAAGATGGCTTTTTCCAAATTGTGGATCGCAAGAAGGACATGATCTTAGGCGCAGGCGGTTACAACATCTACCCTCGTGAAATCGAAGATGTCCTTTATGAACACCCTAAGGTTAAAGAGGCTGCAGCAGCGGGAATCTTCGTGCCGGAGAAAGGTGAGCGGGTTAAAGCCTATATTGTCCTGAAAGAAGGGGAATCCGCCACGGAAGAGGAGATCCTTGAATTCTGCAGAGAGAACATGGCTCCCTATAAAGTCCCTAAGCTCATTGAGTTCCGCGACAGTCTCCCCAAAACCCTGGTTGGAAAAATCCTGCGGCGGGCATTGGTGGAAGAGGAGACCAAGCGAAAGACGGAGGAATAGAATCTAACTCGGCTTTACAGAAATTGAACCCTGCGACGGGTTTCCTTTGCCCGACCTACTCTGGGCTTGAAACCCGCCGCAGACTGTACAAACGATCCTGCCACAGATAAAGAACCTTAGAAAAGAGCTTTTTCGAAATAAGAACAGAACTTATTTGTCCTAAAACTTCGGCTCGTACAGCTCCAGCGCTATGAGTGCTGCACCATAAGCCCCCATGAGTTGCGGGAATTTCGGGACGATAACCTTTTCGTTCATTTCATCTTCTAACATCACCGGGATGGCCGGATTGCGCACTACACCTCCAGACAACATCAGAGGAGAAATAAAGGAGACACTTCGAATCATTGCCACGATACGTTTTATGAGGGAACGGTGAAGACCTTTCAGAATCGGTTGCAAAGGCACTCCATGCGCAATTAGAGAAACCACTTCTGATTCTGCGAAGACGGTGCAGGTGCTGGAAATGGACACCTCTTCCGAGGCTGACAAGGTCACTTCCCCTAATCGTACCAAAGGCACTCCCAGTCGATTTGCTGTGTCTTCGAGGAATCTACCTGTTCCGGCAGCACATTTATCATTCATGGAAAAGTCCACCACCTCGCCCTTGGGTCCAATCCCAATCACCTTGCTATCTTGGCCGCCAATATCCACCAGCGTCCCCCCATGCCCCATTTCACGGTACATGCCTCTTGCATGGCAAGTGATCTCAGTGACCTGTCGTGTAGCCTGCTGCACTAGTTTTCGACCATAGCCTGTGGCCACAAGCGGGATCCCTTCCACTCCCTTCCCTGGATAATAGGTCAACTCGGGATTGGCTTCCTGAACACTGAGCAAGAACCATTCGACTTGCTCATCTACACGTGGATCTGCCTGTTCCAAGAAATGCCAGATCATGTTTCCCCATCCATCGATGGCAACCATTTTGGCCGTGGTTGAGCCCACATCTATCCCCAATGCGCGGATCTCTGCCACTTTTCCACTCCTAACATTTCTACGAAAGCCGCCAGACGATTGGCTATCTGCTCTTCTGAGAAGCTCCGAGAATCGTTGTGATCTGCCTCCAAGAGGAGTGCAGGTGTATCGTGATCCTTAAGCAGTCGATCGCGTTGATCCATCTGACCAATGGAATAGGGTTTACAAGACCGATCCGAATGAAGTATAACCCCATCCAGGTCAAATCTCTCGATCATCTCTCTCATCGTTTCTAATTTATAACGCGTGCCTCGATTGAGGATGGGATAAGTGTAGGCACGAGCCATGGCATCCATGCCCCCATCAGGATCGATCATTGGAGCCAGCTCCCCCCAGGCATTGGTATAGGTAGAAGCGACCAGAGCAATTCCATGTTCACCGAGAAATTCAGCCAGGTAACGTAACCGGTACCACACTGGCAGATTGTCCCAAAGCAGTCGTTTTCGTTCATTTTTAACCGCTCCGATACCCTGTCTAATTCGCTGGTCCACCTCTTCCAGCATGGCGGCGTAGAAATCGACAGTCTCGGGATCACCACGCATTTCCACGATAGGTGCCATCTGAATGAATTGATCAATAACCGAGATGGGTGCTGGACGATGAGCATTTCGCCCCATGATCTCCAGCCACAATTCAGAAGCCATTTTGCTCAACCGAGCCGTGGTTCGTAGCCTTCGCTCCTCCAGGGACTTCCCTGCCACTCTCTCTGCTACCGAGATGGCTTCCTCCAACTGTCTCATGACATAGTCAAGGGCATGAGCGGAGGCTTCCTTGTAATAGACAAAAGGTGTGTCGATGACAATCAAAGGCACATGGAAATGGCGAGCCAGGACACGATACCAGAAAAGCACTGTTTGACAGATATTCGTGCAGGCAACCAGGAGGTCTGGTTTAGGCAGCCTGCCTACAGGTGTCTTTCCTGATAGTAAGGTGCCGAAATCTGTCCTGGCATAGGAGCAAATATCTCGCGAATATCCTGCATTCTCCGCCTCGCAGGAAAGTTCCACGGCCACTCGCGCCGTTCCGCAGATAGCGGCATGATTCTCCGGATAGAGAACATAGTAATCCAGCGCCTTGAAGATTTCCACTGGCGCTCCTGAGGTTACCCATGCGACTTTGTGCCGCAGGTTGGCATAACGACCTTCCAGCCAGTGTCGCCCGACAAGTTCCTTATTTTTGAAGGATATTTTCAACGGTGGTGCTAAGGTCTCCGCATTCCACCGAGACCCCCTTTTATCCCTGCTCTCGCTCAACCAACGGTTTATTCGCAGAGCGGCAGGACCGAGGAGCTGCACGTTCCAGGCATATGTCAGCCAACCAAAGGCACTCATGCGATCATCTCCAAAAAGGCTTCAATCCGGGTGAGCATTTGGTTGGAGAGTGGATCGTTGATATCCACTTCCACCACTGTGGAAGGAATAGCAGCTGCTTGTAATCCCTCCCGCAAACTTGGAAGATCGAATAGTTCCGGCTCGCAAAATTTGATATTGTAAAAAACAACTCCTTTAGCTTCTGAGGCTTGGATCAAACCCATAAGATGCTCAAGCCTATCCTGAATAGGGCTCCCCCAGCTCCAGCTTGGAGCGGCTCCTAATAAACTCTCCGCCATCCGCAAGAAAGGTTCTTGGCTCCTTCCTGGAGGATAGAGCCTCCGACCACTACAAGCCAGATCATCTGCCGCGATCATCCCCCCCATCTGAGTGATTTCGTTGAGCAATGCCATCGGTTCAGGCAAAATGCCCGAGATTACGATCGGGATTCCACTCAGAATCTCATCCCGTACCTGATCCAGGATTTGCTGGGCGATCTCCGAGAATTTTTCTGCAGGTAAGAATTCTCGAGCACGGATCAAACAATAAAACTCAATATCCGATAAAGGGAGATTTCTTCTTTGCCTGTGCAGTGAGGCCAGTTTTTGATCGGCTTCTTCCTCATACAGGATCTTCTGCATCATTTCATCCTGTGAGGGCGAATATCCAGTGATATTTTTAAGTTTTTGGTAGAGCGTCTCCAACTCCTTCTGCAAAAAAGAAGCTTTGTTCATCCCTTGCCCTCTTGGCAAATAGAGAGGAAGGACGGGCTGTTCTGGAGGGACAAAATCCAGCAATATACTGCCTAATCCCTGCAGGGAATCGCAAGCGTGAGGTACGAGAAGCACATCAACAGTTTGGAATGGGTTTGTCTGCACAAAGGACAGGGCATTGCGCACAATGGAGCATATGTACGGTTGAAGATGGGCTGAACCGAAGACAGGATCGATTCTAGGGGGCCCCCAAATCTCGACAGGCAGGAGGTTGAATGAACGCAGTAGGGCACGCGGGTAATGGATGGGGAGGACACCGGCAATTTTTCCACCCTGTGCTTTAAACGATCGAATGGCATCCGACCTGCCTGGCAGTTTCAAATGCAGCATGGATGACATGTCATCTGCTCCATGATCCTTAGGCATGTTAGCACAGAGGGTGAGGAGATGGAAATGACATTGATCACCCTCCCGTGATTATTCTCACTATCAATAAAACCACGCATCATCGCTTTAATGCTCCTTCCATTGAGGTCCTCTTCTGAGCAGATACGATCTTATCCCCAAACCATGTTGACTGTATCTAAATCAAAAGGAATTCAGTTAGGAGAGAAAGTGCTCTGGGAAATATCCGTTAGAATTAATACATGCACAGAATTAAAGCCCTGATCTTCGACTTCGACGGTCTCATCCTGGATACCGAAATGACCCTATTCCAGGCCTGGCAGGAGATCTTTCAGACGCATGGATTATCCCTATCGATGCAAGAGTGGGCTGAATTCCTTGGCCACTCCGCTGATCCGGAAGAACCCTATGCGGCTTTAGAAAATCACCTTAAGAAACCTGTCGATCGTGAAGTTCTCCATGCGAAGCGTGTCAAACGTGAGGCTGAACTGCTTCTATCGCAAGAAGCACTCCCCGGGGTGGAAACCCTCATCCATGAAGCCAAAAGCAGCGGGTTTAAGGTAGCCATTGCCTCCAGCTCCGATCGCAGCTGGGTCACAAGATACCTTATACGCCTGGATTTGATCCACTACTTCGATGTCCTTAAATGTGCTGAAGATGTCACACATACCGGATCCAGATTTATATTACGCAACTCTGAAAGCCCTTGGAATGAACCCTGATCAAGCTATTGCACTGGAGGATTCACTCAATGGGGTAAAGGCTGCAAAGGCAACGGGGATTTTCTGTATAGCGATTCTCAATCGGATTACAAAACATGTTCCCATAGGACAAGCGGACGTCGTTTTGGATTCGCTAATGGGCATTTCATTGGAGGATTTGCAGGCAATGGTTGAGGATGGATAGCTTTTCTCTGCCTCTGGAAGCCCATAAACACCTCATTGTTCAATTGCTAAAATTACTAAATGGTAATAAACATGTAATACTCTTGAAATGATGGAGAAGTATAAAGGTTGCAAGGATAGTGTTGAAATGTCTAAAAAATTCGATTGCTCAAGACCACTCGGGAAGAGTGTATTGAACCAGATCCTTATGATGAGTTTCTTCGCTTTGCTCACAGCATCATGCAGCCCTACAGTAGAACAGCCCATACCCTCCCAATCAGACTTGCCTCAATCAACCTTTACTTCTTCATCTCCCAATCTAAATACCGAACCCACCCCAACTCCAACTTTGGAACGATGGACTGCCACGCCAACGAACGCATTCCGAGCAAGTAGTACACCCAGACCACAAGTATCACCAGGCATATCTGATGAACTTATACCTGCAGATATGACAGCTGTCAATGAAACACAGGAAGCCTATGAGTTTGCTTTGTTGCAGACCCCATCCCCCACACCAACACTCGATGTTCCCCTCACTGAAAATGGTCCGTGGTTGGTTGATAGAACCGACGAGGATTTAATTGTGATGAACCTCGATGGTACAGGACTGACACGTATGACCATTGACCCAGGTACACATTGGTACTGGACGCCATCGATTACGACAATCTCCGCAAGTGGGAACTGGCTCGCATTGACAATCGGCAGACGTCCCGAGTCGATGGAAGAACCTCCTCCATATAATCTTGCTATCCTACTCCTACAACTTCCCCCAGAGAAATTTACAAGGAAGATTCCTGTAATCTCACCCGAGTTGAGTTTAAAAGTCAAGCAGGAAGAGATGTGGTGGGACCAAAATGATTTCTTGTTTCCATTGCTGAATACTCCAATGCTATGGTCCCCGGATGGACGCTATCTGGCTTTCGTGGCTGCCTTGGATGGACCTTCATCCGATCTTTATGTTTATGACACAGCAACGGATCAAATAAGACGGTTGACAGATGGTCCTAACCAAGCCTGGCTGATGAGTTGGTCACCCGATAGTCAATGGATTCTCCACATTGAGGCAACTGGCTTCCTCTTTGATCATGCTTCTGCATTTGGACATCCCATTACTAAAGCCGTGTGGGTGGCATCACCAGATGGTAGCCAGGTCAGAAAGGTTCATGATGTTGACTATGAGATTCCTCAACTCCAGGGGTGGCTCTCCCCGAGTGTTTATGTAGAACAAATGTTGAGATACTATACTCCCTACCGCTTCAACATTAGTGAGGTGGATATCCGCACAAGTGAGATAACCTCAATATACCCATGTTTCGGTTCAGTTAATGCCATAACGACAGATGGAGAAATTGTTTTCTGGTCGGATGGATTTGATGAGAGATGGTTGATTGACGATCCCAATCAAAATATGTGCAACGATCCTTTACCATCGGGTTTTTATGTTTTTAGAGATGGAAATTCTTTCTCCCTACCTCAAGACCTCTCCACAGCAAGGTGGAACTCAGCTTTGGAGAAATTTATTCTAAAGACACCTAAGGGTATAGAAATGTGGGATCTATCTGGTCAACTCACCATAACCTTCTCTCAAGAGGAATGTGACCCAACGGTCTCGCCTGATGGACAATGGCTGGCCTTTGGGTCGCCATGTGATAAAGATTATCAAGGTGATCGGAGGATCCGTTTCTATAACTCAGAAGGAGAGCTGTTGCAAGAGTCTTCTTTGAAAGCTGACTGTTTCTACTGGAACCCAGACTCCTCTGGCATCTTTCTTCAAGATGGAAGCCAGCTCTGGTTCCTATCTCGACAAGAGGGTGAACCAGTC
>MGNI01000006.1:6853-8502 GCA_001795115.1 Chloroflexi bacterium RBG_16_48_8
TGAATAAGCAGATTCCCAAACCTCGAGAGCCTTCTTGTCCTTTGATCAGTTTTTTACAAGAAGGATCCCATTGATCCTTCTTTCTATTACGATAAGCAATATCAAATTTTCTCCAATATTGATTTACAACTTCATCCAGGGAATGATCTTATGGTTGCCAGACCGCGTTGTAATCATCAGCGGGATCAAGCGTCAGTTGGCGGATATCGCTGCCATCGGGATGCATCACATAGAGATCGATGTTCCCCATCCGATCGGAGTTGAAAAGGATCCATTCTCCATCCGGTGACCAATCAGGCGAATTTACATTGCCAATGTTGAAGGTAAGCCTTTTTTGTGCAGTGCCATCCGCGTTCATCACATAGATTTCAGGTTGTCCATCCCGTACAGAGACAAAGGCGATCCGCCTTCCATCCGGCGACCAGACTGGGCGCACATTGCGCAGAGAAGTGTGAGTTAGTCGGAGAACATTGTCCCCATCGGCATCCATCGTAAAGATCTGGAACTCGTCACTTTCTCGTCTGGATTCGAAAAGGATTTTGCTCCCATGTGGTGACATGCTTACAATGGCATCATCCGTCTCGCTGCTTACAAGACGTTTTACACCTGTACCATCGGGTCGTGTGCGGTAAAGCTGGAAGACACCACTGCGATCTGAATCAAACAGGATCCATTCCCCATCCGGTGACCAACTGGGGAATTCATCGTAAGCCGGATCTGTCGTCACCTGACGGCGGTAGGCTCCGTTTTCAGCCATAACATGGATATCCGGGAAACCATCCCTCCAAGACATGAAAGCGATCCAAAGCCCATCGGGTGACCAACTGGGGCGTGAATTATCCGCGTCACCATACGTCAATCGCGTCACTTCTGAACCATCCACCTTCATCCGATAGATTTCATCATGCCCATCCCGCATGGACACGAAGGCAATCACGCCCGTTCCACCCCCGAAGGGTGTGGCCATAGGTACTGCAGGATTTAGGGTTGGGAATGCAGTCGGAGTAGGCAAGAGTGCATAGGTGAATTCTGGTGAGGGAGTGGCACTTGAAGCTGGAGTTTCCGAGGGAATGGATGTTGAGGTAAAGGTCGCGGAAAGAGTCACAGAGGGAGGAGTAAGCGTGTTTGTAGGTGTGATCGTTTCTGTTGTTCGAACGGAAAGCTGGGTTCCGAGGGTGGGCGTTACTGTTACAAGTGCGATCGTCGTCCGCACCTTGCCAGAAACCAAAACATAGGCTCCCAGTAGGATTGGAATACCAAGCAGTGTCAGTTCTCGCCAGTATGTGGGAAGCCTATTTCTGCTCATACGGGAGTTGTACCGCCACGATTGTCCCCTGGTCCGTTTTACTACGAAGCTCCAGACTCCCTCGATGCCTTGTGATGATCCTTTGCACCATCGACAAGCCCAATCCGCTTCCGTTGATCTCATGCACATTGGAGCCTCGATACAGTTCTTCCGTCACCATCGGTAATTCGTCCGCCGGGATTCCGCGACCTGTATCAATAACCTCAACAATGAGATGACCAGAGGTATGACGTGCTCGAACTTGGAGAGGATCGTTAGAATATTTCAAGGCATTATCCACGATATTTCTAAAAGCCAATAAGAGCAGTTCCCGATCTCCCTCAATAGGTGGAATCGCCCAGGG
>MGNI01000006.1:8566-8862 GCA_001795115.1 Chloroflexi bacterium RBG_16_48_8
CACCGCTTCCATCTCCAAGGCACGGGTTTCTAGATCTGCAAGACGCCGCAATCCTCTCGTCAACAGCGTAAGCCGGTTTGCTTGCGTTCGCACTTCTTCGATGGGAGAGCTCTCACCATCTGCGCTCTCCTGTAAGTTATCCAATTGAACCTGGATGGCTGTTAGAGGATTTTTTAATTCGTGATCCAGGCGCTGGATAAACCTTCTCTGCTCCTCCTGCTGCACGGACACCTGTTGTGCAAGCGCACCTGCAACATGCGCATTTTTCCAGCGTAGAATGGCACTTGCTGTAAGAA
>MGNI01000006.1:8905-11468 GCA_001795115.1 Chloroflexi bacterium RBG_16_48_8
TGGATCGATTTGAAATCCAAATCGCAATAATGTATCCCCAGCCGTTAACCTCACAATAAAAGCTGCGGCTGTTCCAATGATAAGAAAAACAACACCCAACCAACCAAGACGTTTCATCATCCTGCCTTCACATCCCCAATAAAACGATACCCTTCCCCCGGGATGGTTTCAATAAATTCCGGTTCACCTGCTGTATCCCCCAATTTTCGGCGTATTTCGGCAATGCGCACATCCACCGTGCGCATCCCCGAAGGATCATCCCAGCCCCAGACGTGATCCAACAACTGCTCACGTGAAACGACCATATTGGGACGGCTCATCAAGTGTGCCAGGACACCAAAGGCTTTTGTGGTCAAGGTGATCTCGTCTCCATCCACCCAAATTCGATGTGTTTCCCGCTCAAGCCGTAGCCGACCACTCACCAAAACCGCCGCAAGCTGAACCGGTCTGCCAGCCACAACTTGGCGCCGAAGAAGAGCCTTGATGCGGGCAATAAGTTCATAAGAATCAAAGGGCTTGTTTAGATACTCATCCGCCCCCTCCTCCAGGCTAGAGATTTTTTCCCCTGTGGCATCGATCTGGGTGAGCATAATCACGGGGGTCCAATCTTCCACTTGACGCAATCGGCGGCATACTTCCCGACCATCCATCTCGGGCATTAAAATATCCAAAACGATGATGTCAGGTCGATGCTTCTCTATCAAGGTCAAAGCTTCGACACCATTGCTGGCTTCAACCACTTGAAATCGAGCTCGCCGAAGAGCCGCTGCCAGTCCATTGCGTATTGCATCTTCATCATCCACGACAAGAATGGTTACTTCATCCTGATTCGTCATTTTCTTTTCCTCATCAAATCAGTAAAGCCATGCGTTGAAACATCTGTCAATCCGTTATGACCGAGATGACATCCTATGTTTCAACTTTGTAACTCATCCCTCCATCATCTCAACAATCCATGAATATATACACCTTAGGATTGTCGAACGCCAGTAGATCCCTCATGAGTCATAATGACACCTCTTGCCCAGCACGAATAAGGATTGTTCATCCCATCAAATCCCTTGCCCAACCCTTCTTCAAATCGATTATGATTACGACAAACCGATTAGATATAAAATAAGTGCGGAGCATGGGCGTATTCCAGATGAGGGGGCAACTGCTTCCAGATGAGGAGGAGTGGGGATAAGCAGGAATGACATACATTAGGACTATTGCACAAAGGTTGAGAGTACTCTTAGCAGGAACTCAAGGTCTTACGGAAAAAGAGATGTTTGGAGGTATCGGCTTTATGATCCATGGCAACATGGCATGTGGTGTAATCAAGGAGGAAATCCTCGTACGCGTCGGTCCAGATCAATAGGAGGAAGCTCTCAAGAAACCCCATGTAAAACCATTTGCCATGACTGGTAGGCCTATGAAGGGATGGGTTATGGTTTCGCCAGAAGGTTTCCAGACAGAGGATGACCTTAAAGGCTGGGCCGATCGAGGGCTACAATTCACTAAGACTTTACCAGCTAAGTTGTTAAAAAAAGGATGATTTTAAAAACCATGGAAAGAAAAGATCAAAAGAAGTCACTCCTCAAAACCTTACCTTTAACACCACATCGATGGAAGGATTTTGAAGACCTTTTTGGCAAACACGGAGCTTATGGAGGCTGCTGGTGCATGTGGTGGAGGATCAGCAGGCGCGAATTCGAAGAACAGCAGGGAGAAGGCAACCGCGCCGCCATGAAGATTATTGTAGACTCGGGTGAAATACCTGGGCTCCTGTTTTATCTGGATGGGAAAGCCGTAGCATGGTGCTCTATCGCTCCAAGGGAGAACTATAACTCATTGAACCGCTCACGGGTTCTCAAGAAATTAGACGACACACCCGTTTGGTCCCTGGTTTGCTTCTATGTGGAAAAGGCTAATCGCCATCGAGGCCTCCTTCATGAAATGCTGCACGGCGCGATAGAATATGTAAAAAACCAGGGAGGCAAGATCATCGAAGCCTACCCAACCATACCAAAAGGTGATCCCCTCCCACCGGTCTCCAGCTACATGGGATTGCCTTCCATGTTTGAAACGGCTGGGTTCGTCGAAGTTGCACGGCCATCAAAAAGCAAAGTCATCATGAGGTATTTCATCGAATAAACGAATTGCATCAAGGAAGGATCATTGCTGCTATTGGGAGAAGATTCAATGAGTCAGAGAGCCTTTCAAGACTACTATCCTGACGACCTCAGTTACTGCTACGGATGCGGTCGGCTTAACCAGCATGGCTTGCAGATCAAGAGCTATTGGGATGGAGAAGAGAGCGTTGCTACCTTCTTGCCGAGAGAATATCACATTGCTATTCCTGGATATGTTTACGGAGGGCTCATTGCTTCTCTCATCGATTGCCACGGTACGGGCACAGCCGCTGCAGCAGCTTATCGGGCACAGGAGCGCAATATGGGTAGTGAACCTGCGCTGCGCTTTGTGACAGCTTCCTTACATGTAGATTACCTTCGACCAACACCTTTAGGTGTACCTTTGGAAATTCGCGGCCGGGTTGTGGAAGTTAAAGGCAGAAAAGTCA
>MGNI01000006.1:11505-13478 GCA_001795115.1 Chloroflexi bacterium RBG_16_48_8
TGCGCTCGCGGGGAAGTTGTTGCGGTTCAGATGCCTGAGCATATGATCCCAGATAACTAGAAGAATCGAAACCCCACACTTCTCCTGGACGAATCGCATGAAGAAAGTGAGCAAAATCATGAAGGATTCAAATTTACGTGCCAATCGATTCGCTGCCATCCTGATGGCAATCGCAGCCCTTCTCCAGATTTTTTGGGCTGATGCGCTACTTGGACCGTTTGCTGGAGGATTGGGTGGGTATTGGGCTTTACATCGTAACGATTGTCGCCTTTGTGATCGCTTCCTTTGGCATCTACGTGAAGTGGCGCAGTGAAAAACCAAAGTAATCGAATGTCATCATAGGGCAGAAGATGGGTGCATTGCATAAAGAATGCGTCTGTCCATCCTCACCCCAACCAAGTTAAATCCTTAGGAAGTACATTCATCAATCGAAGGAGTAAGAGAATATGAGCCGAGGCAAGATCGGTGATTTCCTTACCAACATGGATCAACCCATGCCCTTACCTGAAAAGCTTTCCAAACTCGTCCGAAATCTCTGGCAACGCGTTGTCTTGCGACAAATGTGCTGTGGACACCCAGGTGAGCCTGGGTGTTGAAAGGTGGAACAAACACCCGGTCCGGGTGAACATCATCATTCACATCACCACTAAGAGTGATATTCCCCCGTCGCCTCTCATTGGATTCTAAAGCTTGCAAAAGATACTCGATTCGTGGCTTTTGAGTCACTCGTTAACTCCAAATGCTGCCTCATGACATGGCCAAGATCGGTTACTTGTATTGGCATGAGGGGAAATGGGAGGATCGCCAGATCCACTACCACAGCCTCCAGAGAACCATCCCCAGTTGCAAGGCTCTATCGATCTGCTCAGCTATCCCTGACAGTAACCAGAAGGTCCAAACCAAAAGGACACGTTGTTGGAGATTTTCGATAGGAAACATCAAAGGGTGGTTATAATATATGTCGTCATGTGACAGGATGGTTTGATCCCAACCGACATCATTCCATAAATGATCCAGTCCAATGCTGGTGGGTCGAAGGAGAAAACATGAGTGATAAAAAGTGGATTATGGGACCCATGCGTATTCCCTTCTTGATCGTGTCCCCAGCCTGTGTGCTGGTAGGCATTGGGACGGCAGCATGGTCACCCTCCAGCGTGAGCATTGTCGAAATCCTCCTAGTTTTAATAGGTGCTGTTGCTGCACACATCAGCGTTAACGCATTCAATGAATATTACGATTTCAAGACTGGCTTAGACTTCAGAACCCGGCGAACACCCTTCAGTGGCGGCAGCGGAACCCTCCCTGAAAGGCCAGACGCCTCCCGTTCGGCTTTAGCGATAGCCTGGATTTCTTTTTCAATCACAGCATTGGTTGGAATCATTTTTGTAATTGTGCGAGGTCCACTTCTGCTGCCAGTTGGGTTCCTTGGACTCATATTGCTGGTTGTTTATACGCTATGGCTCACGCGCAATCCAATCCTCTGCCTGGTCGCACCCGGTTTAGGCTTTGGGATACTCATGGTCATGGGATCCCATTTTGCACTAACCGGCCAATATTCCTGGACATCCTTTATCGCATCTCTGGTACCCTTCTTCTTGGTAAGCAATTTACTGCTTATTAACCAATTCCCGGATGTCGAAGCGGATAAAACGGTCGGTAGAAGGCATTATCCTATCGTCATCGGAAGGGCTAAAAGCGCTTGGATTTACGTCACCTTCCTCCTTCTGGTTTTCATCGTGATGATGCTCGGGGTGCTCATCGACTTGCTTCCCCCCCTAAGTCTACTTGGCCTAGTTGGGTTGCTGCTTGCAATTCCAACGATGATCGGAGTTGTTCGCAATGCCGAGAACATTGAAAAACTAATCCCTTTTCTTTCGCTTAATGTGCTCATGACTATCCTCACACCCATTCTCTTCGGAGTCGGAATTTTATTGAGTTGAACGAGTCAGATTTAGGCAATCATAAAACGAGAA
>MGNI01000006.1:13555-14528 GCA_001795115.1 Chloroflexi bacterium RBG_16_48_8
AACGCATAAAAATTCCTTGGAAATGAGATAAACTTCATATCAAGAATTGGAATTTGATAGAAACCTTGGGTAAGAAATGTGGCAGTGTGAGGCAGCGCTATCAAGCGACATCACTCTCTAATCCATGACTAGAGGAACAATTCAATATTTGCATATCGAATAGACAATTCGGTTTAGAAGAATCATTTCAATGAAGCTATAATGCTTATGTTGAAAGTCCTACCATGGTATTTCCATCCTGTGAAAGAAGTGCGTGTGGTTTGTTCTCACTCCATGCTGCCTGGTTACAAAACCTAACTAAAAAAAGGAGGTCGTTCGTAATTCTCATAAAATAAAAGATGAAAGCATCTGAATACGCCTTGTCTCAGTCTCTTACCGATCCCTATGGAACTTCTTCACACCTTATCAATGATTCTTTCAAGGCTAAAATCCCATTCGATCCACTGAGACAATACCTATTGACACATACCAGGGGATTCCTCCAATGAAGATTGTCGATCCTCATTCCTATGCAGATCTCGAACAGGGCAGAATAAAGCATATTGACTTTCAAATTCAGGTTGACTTCACCCAGCGCTGCTTGCACGTGTACGCGCTCTATACCCTTGATCGTCCCATCCGGGGTTCTTTTTTCTTAGATACATTCGATTTAAATGTGATAAGGATTCACGGTCATGGGAAAACGATCGACGGGGAGATCGATAAAGTAGATCCATTGCTTGGAGGCCGGTTACACTTACAAGGTTTAGATGGGATCTCCGCATTTTCCATCGAACTCACAACCTCCCCTGAAGCCAGCGCGCTTCAATGGCTGGAGCCACATCAAACTTCAGGAGGAAAACACCCTTTCCTCTACAGCCAATGTCAATCCATACACGCCCGAAGCATCTTTCCTTGCCAGGACACCCCTTCGGTTCGATTAACCTATACTGCTGATATCCAAGTGGCATCTCCCCTTGTTGCTGTCATGGCA
>MGNI01000006.1:14534-17356 GCA_001795115.1 Chloroflexi bacterium RBG_16_48_8
CATAAAGGATCACAGATCGAGGGGCAGAATAATCGCTACAGCTTCAATATGCCTCAGCCCATACCTTCCTATCTATTTGCCTTAGCAGTGGGCAACCTGACTTTTCAATCTCTCGGGCCACGCTGTGGGATCTTTTCAGAACCCGAACTCATCAATGCAGCGGCATGGGAATTTGCAGAGAATGAAGCAAAAGTGATCGAGGCGGAGAAGCTCTTTGGTCCCTATGTTTGGGAACGCTATGACATCCTCGTCCTTCCCCCCTCCTTTCCCTATGGAGGAATGGAGAATCCAAGATTGACTTTCCTTAGTCCGATCTATCTCCTTGGTGATCGGAGCGAAACCATCATCGTTACACACGAACTTGCACATGCCTGGACTGGCAATCTGGTAACCAATGCTACCTGGGAAGACTTCTGGCTGAACGAGGGTTGGACAACCTTTGCTCATACTCGAATCACCGAAGCCCTCGAAGGTCGCGATTACGCCCAATTTCGGACGGCGTTGGAACGAATTCGAATGCTGGAGGACATAGACCGATTCGGAATGAAGTCACCGCTGACATGCCTCTGGTTTCCCATGCAAGGTCTTCATCCGGATGAAATCTTCTCTTCCATTCCCTATCACAAAGGAAATGCATTCCTTGCCCACTTGGAAGAAACCGTCGGTCGTGAGGCCTTCGACGGATTTATCAAAAAATATATTGATACATTTCGATTCCGTTCCATATCAACGGCTGGCTTTGTCAATTTCCTGAAAGAACAACTTCCTAAGGCTGCGAGTAAAGTCGATCTTCAAAAGTGGCTGTATCGACCGGGTTTCCCAGAGGATGCACCCACTCTCAAATCTCGCATTTACGACGATGTGGCCTCAAAAGCGCATGCCTTCGCTGAAGGGCAACAGCTTCAAAAGGATGAAATCAAGCATTGGAGGCCAGACCAGGTGCAATTATTCCTGCGCTTGCTTCCCGAGCGCATCCCGGTCGAGGATTGCCGCAATCTGGAGCAGCTCTTCGAGATCCATGAAAAAACTGCCGCTGCGACTCTCTCCGCCTTCTATACCCTCTCCGTCCGTAGTGGTTACCAAAACACCCTTCCCGGAATCGAACACTTCGTAGCAACCATCGGGCGTCACATTTTAGTTGCTCCCATCTTCCGTGCTATGGCCGTAAGTGATTGGGCTCGAAATAAGGCTCGTCCCATCTTCGAACGCTATCGTTCTCGACATCATCCAATCACCGTTAACTACCTGGATAAACTTCTAACTGAATCCAGGCTATAAATGATGCTGGTATGGGTTATTGAATAGGGAAGCCGACCAGGTTCAACGGTTAGTAGATATCCATTAAAGAATGTCCATTTCTTCATCGGATGCAACAGAACTGCTTACATCGATTTTTACTATTCACCACGCTATCCCTTGGAGGTAATGCTTTCAATGGTCACATCGTGGCGATGAAACCTTTAGAAATCACCCTTTTCCATACAAATGATATGCATGCCCGTTTAGATGCGATGGCTCAACTCAGCTCCTTCGGGCGCAAATTACGCAAAGAAGCGGAAGCTCGGGGTCGATTGACTTTCTTCTGGGATGCGGGTGATGCTGCAGATCGTCACTCCCGTTTATGCAGCATCACCAAGGGCGCTGGCTTTTCCTCTATTCTCAACGCGATGGGATATAGCCTGCAAACCATGGGAAATGACATCGCTCTGCCTTATGGTCCACAAGCAATGGCTGACGTTGCGCGTAGAGCGAATTTTCCCATTCTAGCTGCCAACTGCCGGGATGGACGATCACCTCTCCCCGAAGGTCTGCAAGAAAAAATCATCATCCCCCTTCTTCATCATGTGCAAATGGGCGTTATCGGACTGACAACACCTTGGAATGGCCTTTATGAGGTCTTTGGACTTCACTTCCCTGATTTCTGTGCGATCACACAGGAATTGATAAATGAACTTAATACAGCTAAAGCCGCCCCCATCATCATCCTTTCCCATTTGGGTTTGCACGACGATCACCGCTTGGCTAATGAAGTATCCGGGATGGATCTAATCATTGGAGGCCATTCCCATCATCTTCTACCTGAAGGTGAGGAGGTGAACGGGGTACTCATTACCCAGGCTGGAGACTTTGCGAAAGCTATTGGCAGAGTCGACCTTGTCATCCATCCTCAAGATGGCAAGCTTATCAGTAGAAAAGCCTCGGTGCTGATGGTTCCAGAAGACGAAAAACCCGACCCAGCTATGACGGAGGCCATTGCAGCCTTGGAGCACGAAGTTGACCTATTGATGTCACAACCTATTGGAATAGTAGAGGCAGCCTTAGATCTTGATCATTATCACGAATGCGATATGGGCAATCTCACAGCGGACGCACTGCGCCTACGGTTGAAGGCTGATGCCGCTGTGATCTCCAGCGGCCTATTCCATAAAGGCCTCCCACAGGGTACTGTCACCCTTGGCGACCTGGATGCAGCCTGTTTCTCCTCCGCCAATCCATGCCTGACATCCTTTCGTGGAACTCAAATTAAGCAGGCTTTAGAGCTGGGGTTAGATCCTGCCTTCAACCAACACCTCCATCACAGCTTCCGGGGCACCCCCATTGGCATCCCTCAGGTGAGTGGAATGGTCATTCAATTCGATCCCAATGCTGAAATCGGTAACCGAGTGAAAAACGTCTTCATCCAAGGAGAACCTTTCTCCCTGGATCGTGTTTATCCTATTGCACATACAGATGCTGAGACGATGCCCGAGGTTGGATACTTCCAAGTGGATGAAGGACAGCAAACACAGTACGAAGTGCCTACGATCGTGCGTGAAGCTATT
>MGNI01000006.1:17548-17706 GCA_001795115.1 Chloroflexi bacterium RBG_16_48_8
AGCTTCAGTCTAACGAGGACTCACAGCCTTCAGCACTTTGCCATCCCGAAGGCCATCCGTAACGGGGCGACGCCATTGCATGTTTTCTTAAAGAACGGTATGTTATTTGTGTGTCATGCTATCGCTTGAATTCGTCAGATAAGGAAGGGCGCTATGAA
>MGNI01000007.1:0-204 GCA_001795115.1 Chloroflexi bacterium RBG_16_48_8
TTCCGCTTCACAACCCCGATGGCACCTGGTCTGGTTTTCCGGGACCCACAGAAGCTTCTGCAATCGAGATCCCTCCGCCTATGCCCCCCTTCCAACTTCCGATGGGCATGGTAAACGTACTTGTGCTTGGTTCAGACACTCGACCAGGTTTCTATGGTAGTCGAACCGATACGATCATGATCCTCTCCTTGGATACAGCAACAG
>MGNI01000007.1:221-6503 GCA_001795115.1 Chloroflexi bacterium RBG_16_48_8
TCGATACCACGCGATCTCTATATTTACATCCCCGGATGGAAAGTCAACCGAATCAATACGGCTGATCAACATGGAGGACCTGAAGCTGTTGCTATGGCTATCCTTTACAACCTGGGGATCGAAATTCATTATTGGGTGAGGGTGAGTTTCAGTGGGTTTATCACTACCATCAATACCTTGGGTGGACTGGATATCGATGTACCCCAAAATATCGTCGATGAGTGCGATGAAGTCCCTATCACCTTTCGTGCAGGAATGAACCATATGGATGGATACACGGCCCTGTGTTATGCAAGAGTACGTAAATCAAGCAATGATTTCGCTCGGATCAAACGACAGCAGCAAGTGATCAAGGCCATCTTTGAAAAAGTGTTAAGCATCGGGGGGATAACCAAGGTACCCCAACTTTATTCAGAATTTAATGATTTGGTTGAAAGCAACATGGAGCTGGGAGATATTCTCCCACTCGTTCCACTTGCAGCAACCCTCGCTACTGATCCTTCACGAATTGAAGGATATTCTCTAGACCTCACGATGGTTACCAACTGGCGTACTCCTGGAGGTGCCGCTGTTCTCTTACCCAATCGTGAGGTCATCCAAGCTACCCTTACCTCTATCTTCATACCCTAATCCCTTCGGATATTAATTTCCTATCCTAAGGTGTAATAGAACAACATCGGATGGAAGCTCCATTCCCATGATGTTGTTATTTCCCAGATAAGCATGAATTCATGACTCACCTGAAAAAAGGCCACTCATCCAAAGGCTGTATTCCATTTTATGGTGCAAACTTCTATCGGCATTGAGTTATAAGACGGCTATTTGACATTTTTCTCAATGAAGTCTAGTATTAGTCAGCAATTATGGCTATGCGCAAAGTGGAGGGGCTATGACAGATGGAAGCGATGAGTTACCCCTGTTTTCTACCGTATCAGGGGATCAGGCTCCAACAAAAGAAACCCGAGATCGTCTAAGACCAGATTCCAGCCTTAGCGCTGCCATCAATGCATGGGGCGAAACCCTGGAGAAGACCGGAAAATCCATCCATACCGTAAAAGCCTTTACAGCTGACCTGCGTTTGTTGGCAAAGTACGTAGGCGCTGGTCAAGATATCAATGCCATCGGTACCCACGACCTTAAAAATTTCCTGGATTGGATGCTGAATAAACGAAATGTATCTTGCAGTCCAAAAACGTATGCCAGGCGGGTGACATCCATTAAAGCCTTTTTCCGATGGTTACAAGAAACCAACATCCTTTTAGAAGATCCCGCAACGGCAGTCCCTCAAGAGTCTGTTCTCAGTCCGCTGCCGGAGGTTCTCACTTCTGAAGAAGTACATGCTGTCCTTGAAGAAGCAGATGCCATGCGTTTTGGAGAAAAACCAGATGCTCGTTACTATACTCTCCTTTCCTTGCTTCTGCATACTGGGATTAAGAAGAGCGAATGCCTCAGTATTCATCTTAATCACATCGACCTGTATGCTCCAGATGGACCCGTGCTTTTTATCCGCTATAGCGACGTTAGAAAACGCTATCGAGAGCGAAAACTGCCTTTAGAAACCAGTTGGATCTCAAATTATCGAGAATATCTTACTCAATTCTCGCTTCGAGATTTGTTATTCCCATACTCCCCAAGAAGATTAGAGTACATGCTTGAGGATATCGGCAAAGCAGCCCAACTCAAGAAACATCTCTCCTTTAACATGTGCCGTTGGACTTCGGCCTTGAAGGACTATCTGGCCGGGATGGATAAAAACAAGATCAGGCAGAAATTGGGTTTGTCGAAAATTCAATGGAGGGAGGTCGGCAATAAGCTCGATCGACTTGCGGTCCAGGCGCAGTCGGAAACCGGGCAATAGGCTTTTACGCATTCCTCAGCATCGAGTCATGTCTGAAAGTAATAGCCTATGGATTCGCTATAGCTGTTCTACTGTTTTTTTTCCAGGAAACATTGCACTGTTCCATTGAAAATTCTGGCCGAGGCGCTCATGACCTTAAGATCGCATCTGAAGGATGATGGTCTCTCAATAAACGAAAGTGGAATCGATTCTTTCAAACTCAATTTCCACCTAATCCGCTTTACCGCTTTGGGGACCTGATCATCTTTAAAAGACTGCAAACGATCATCTCCAATTAACCGCCATGTGGTGGTAATAAGCAGAGGATTGGGTCACATTTTCTTGACGACAATATCCCCGATGACGTTTGCTGCGGCATCGCCTCGATCTGCAGCATTCGATAGGTGACGGTAGATCTCTCTCAATTTTAGCATCTCAACAATATGATCAACATCGCGCGGTAGATGAAACAGATCCGCAATGGCTTCTCGATAAACAGTTTCTACGCGATTTTCCAATGCTTTTGCACGAACGGCGTGATCGTTGGCTACATTAGGGTGATCCTCTAATCTCATCACTCCCATATGGATTTCACGAGCTGCATCCGTAAGGAGGGAAATCATACGCTCCATATACTTATTAGGTTTAATTTCCAGAAGATTCATTTCTTCCACGGTTGTATTGGCGTAATCTAATATATCATCGACGGTGAGTGAGAGGGCAAAGATATCCTCACGATCAAGGGGTGTTACAAAGGTGCGGTTCAGCTCATCAATCAAGATTCTCCGAACCTCATCTGCTTCCTTTTCAATCTCATGTACACGCATTGCCAGAGATTGATCGGGCTGGCTCACATATTTCAACAAGGTCTGTAAGCCCTCCACAGCAAACTCAGCTTGCTTTATGAGCAACTCAATAAACCGATCCTTCTTTCCTCGAGAAAATATACTCATCAAGGACACCTTTCTTCGAAAGAAGTCAACCTCTTTCGATTATGGATAGGGATTGTGGTTTTTGCATACATCCTAATTATAGTCTTGATTAAAACGGTATTGAAAGGACATTATCCGCTGGGCGGAACCCCAAAAGAGGAGAATCCTATTCAATCTTAGAGAGAGTGGTGGTGTGTGGTGGCTCTGCCAACCCACACAAGCCTTTAAGTCAACACCTAAGATTTAATACAACATAGAAAGGAATACCTTTATCAACTCGTGTCATTCTGTTTTACAAAGGATAAATCTCGTTGGATCGAGAACAGACATCCCTTCAGCCTTAAAATCACAAATAACGGAGCTTGACACCCCGACCTCTTCCCCACACAATACAGTCATGCTTTCTTCTGATCCCCCGAAATGTCATCGTTCTGGTTTTGTTGGGCTTGTCGGACGTCCCAACGTTGGCAAATCCACTCTTCTTAATGCATTTCTAAGACAGAGCATTGCGCCAGTCTCCCCTCGCCCTCAAACAACTCGCACCCGACAGTTGGGTATCCTTACAATGCCTGATAAGCAAGTTATTTTCGTTGACACACCTGGCCTGCACACTCCCCATCACAAGCTGGGCGAATGGATGAATGCGCGTGTAGAAGAGGTCTTGAGGGATAGCGATGTTTTACTGGTGATCTTTGATTTGAGTCAACCGCCACAGGAAGACGATAAAAGAGTTGCTATGGCGTTGGAGCATCTCGAAGAACCTCCCCACATCCTCATAGCTCTTAATAAAGTAGACCTTTTATCGGCTAAAGAAGTCCCACTTAGGGTAAATGAATTTCAATCCCTGCTCCCAAATGTCGAGAGAATCCCCATTTCAGCTACAAGAGGTGATCAAAGACAGGAATTGCTCGATAAAATGATGAACCTCCTTCCCCTTGGACCTCGGTATTTCCCTGAAGAGGACATCACAGATGCTACAGAGCGCGTAATTGCTGCTGATTTGATTCGTGCCGCAGCGCTGCACCTTCTTCGCGATGAGGTGCCTCACTCTATCGCCGTTCACATCGATCAATTCACGGAGCGAGGAGATCATGGCGCTCACATTGTTGCTACCCTATTTGTTGAACGAGAATCACAGAAAGGAATCGTGATTGGCAAGAGCGGTTCCATGCTTAAAGAAATCGGGACTCAGGCTCGTAAAGAAATCGAGCAGATGTCTGGACGTAAGATTTTTCTTGAACTCCGGGTGAAACTCCTCAAAGGTTGGCGGAATGACATCGCCGCCTTGAGACGATTAGGGTATGATAGCTAAGGATCATTCCTGGAAGGGGTAGGAATCGGACCGTGAGCAAATGCAGAAGTAAAAAAACTGAGAGGAGCGCATTTGGTTCTCCAGGGAGGATTAGCCACGACTCAACATCCTTCTACAACAGCCGACTTTATACAAATCAAAAGCAACCCTCAGAACCGATTTATCAAGAGCAAGCCGTACCGGTTGCATGCCTGGATCAGATTTTCTACAAATCCTCCGAGACTATAACTGAGCTTCTTGACAATTGCATTCATTTTATGATTACCTCTCCCCCATACAACGTACAGAAGGAATATGATGAGGATTTGACATTAGGGGAGTACCTCCGCCTATTGCGAAAGGTGGGAGAAGAAACTTACCGGGTATTGGTTACGGGAGGCAGGGCTTGTATCAACATCGCCAACCTGGGGCGAAAACCTTACATACCACTCCACTCCTACATCATCCAGGAGATATTAGACATTGGCTTTCTAATGCGAGAGATTATTTGGGATAAAGCAACCAGTGCCAGCATATCCACAGCCTGGGGCAGTTGGCTATCTGCCACAAATCCAGTGCTTCGAGACGTCCACGAATATATCCTCATCTTCTCGAAAGCATCTTTCTCCCGCAAAAGTGATGGAAGGGAGAGCACGATCGATCGAGATGAATTCCTATCCTGGACGAAAAGCGTTTGGACCTTCCCAGCGGAATCCGCACGTCATATTGGCCACCCTGCCCCCTTCCCAGAAGAACTTCCCAAGCGGTTAATCGAACTCTATACCTATCGCGGTGATGTCATTCTGGACCCATTTTGCGGATCAGGAACAACTTGCGTTGCCGCCATGAAAAGCGACAGGCATTACGTAGGTTACGAGATCAATGCTGATTACGTTCAACTTTCCAAAGGACGGATAGACAAAATCAGAGCTTGGGAAAGTTGAAACGATAGATTGGCTCACGACTGAAAACTTTATCTCCTGGAGTTGAGATTATCATGATTTACCAATCTCCTTTCACGATCCGTTATGCATCCGATGAGATGCGAGCCTTGTGGTCCGAGCGAGCGCTAAGGATTCTCTGGCGGAGAGTGTGGGTAGCTGTGGCTGAAGTTCAGGCAGAAAATGGCTTAGTAACCCCAACCCAAGTAGAGGATTTAAAGAAGCAAGCAACCAACATCGATCTCGAGAAAGCCCTTGAGATTGAGAAGGAAATTGGCCACGACCTGGTAGCAGAATTGAGGGTTTTTGCAGAACAATGTCCGGACGGGGGCAGTATCCTTCACTGGGGTCTTACTTCGGCAGACGTCAAAGATAATGCAGACATTATCCGTCAAAGGGCTGCGCTGGCTCTCATCCTACGTCAGTTAAAGGATCTACTTTTACGCCTTGCGGATAGAATTACAGCCACGGCTGACCTTCCAATCATGGGCTACACCCACCTACAACCGGCTGAACCCACAACGCTTGGTTATCGGTTGGCCGGATATGCACAGGATTTGATGATCCACTTTGAGAACCTTGGACAGATCCGTAGAAACTTGCGTGGGAAGGGGATGCGCGGTTCTGTCGGAACTGCCGCAACCTTTGAGGATATGCTTGCGGGGTTATCCATCGATGCCAGGGATATGGAAACTGATATGATGAGCAGGCTTGGGCTTCAAGCTTTCCCCATCAGCAATCAAACCTACCCGAGAATTCAAGATTATCGTTTGATGGCAGCTTTGGCGGGATTGGCAGCATCCCTACACAAATTCGCCTTCGACCTGCGGATCCTTCAATCCCCCGGTTTCAGCACACTGGCGGAACCCTTCGGGGAAAAACAAGTAGGATCCAGCGCAATGCCTTTCAAGCGAAACCCCGAGCGAGCAGAAACCGCTTGTTCGCTTGCCCGCTTGGTCATTGCCTCCGTCCCAACTCTCTGGCAGAATGCTGCATACACCTTGCTCGAACGCACGCTGGACGACTCTGCCAATCGTCGTTCCACCATCCCGGAGGCATTTCTTGCATGTGATGAGATTCTTCACTTGGTGACGGAAATCATTGACGGCCTCATCATAGATAAAAACTCCATTCATCAAATCCTTGAAAGCTATGGACCCTTTTCAGCGGTGGAGCGCGTTTTGACAGCGCTTGTACAAGAAGGGGCTAATCGCCAAGAGATGCACGAACGGCTACGTCAACATAGTATGCGAGCGTGGGAGGCAGTTCATAGGGGTGATC
>MGNI01000007.1:6567-7776 GCA_001795115.1 Chloroflexi bacterium RBG_16_48_8
CTTGCGTTCCTTACTTGAAATTCAAACCTATTTAGGACTTGCACCTAAAAAGGCTGCTGATTTCGCCTCACAAATCCGGCAAAAATTCATTGCTTCTAAACCGCTAGAAGAAGCCTAGGGGTTAATCATCCAGTGATCGTCCCACCAACATTTCAAATGTTGTTGGTTCTGACCAACCGGAAGAAGACAGGCATTGACATCAACAAAAGAAGGGGAGGGAACCGATGATCTATCTATACCTAAGTATTGCTGTTGCTCTTTTAGATTGGATTGCCGTTGCGGCAAAAAAGCCTGAGATGGAGTATGTGACCAAACCTGGCGCAATGGTTTTACTGATCATTTGGTTCATCACGCAAATGCCGTCGGATCGCAATGGATTAAGTCTTCTTATTTTGACTGGATTGATTTTCTCTTTAGTGGGCGACGTCTTCCTAATGCTCCCAGGGAACTGGTTCTTGGCCGGTCTCGTGGCATTTCTGCTGGCTCATCTTGCTTATATTGGCGGTTTCAATGTGAATGGGTTCGCCCTACCATGGAAAAGTATTCTTTTTGCACTGACGATTGTCGTTGTTACGATACCTATTTATCTTCGTATCCGTTCTGGTTTAATAGCAGGAGGCAATCAGGGGCTTGTACTCCCAGTGACTGCATATGTCATTATCATTGCCTTCATGGTCTTATCAGCATGCACAACACTCTTCAAGGTGGATTGGTCCCTTCAAGCAGGAATCCTGGTCGCATTTGGTGCTGCCTTGTTCTTTGCATCTGACGCGATATTGGCCTGGAACCGATTTGTATCTCCCATCACCCAAGGAAGTTTATTGGTCATCATTCCCTACCACCTTGCGCAGTATTTGATTGCAGCTGGCACGCTCATGAACCTGGGTGTTTTATGAAGAGGAAGGAGTGCTTACGTTCTTCCGCTCGTCTGATCTGTCGATAAATTCAGGTCATCCTTTTGGGTTTCCAAAAAGCTTAGAGTGAAACTCAAACCCAGTGAAGAACCCCGCAACAAGCTGCGGGGCAGCTTGTCGGATGTCTTTTATCCGCAGGAAACAGCCCTAATAGGGGCTGCTTTCCCCAAACCCCCGCTTGCTATTCATCCCGCGCTTCGCTGCGCTCAGCCTTAGAGAGATTGAGGCCTCTAGCTTAATCTCCTGTAAGCAAGCGTTAGCATGCGATGGGGTATCCTGGCTTTTTCCCATGAAG
>MGNI01000007.1:7794-9903 GCA_001795115.1 Chloroflexi bacterium RBG_16_48_8
ATCTTCTTTCAAAAAAATGTTGGAAATGTTTTCCATAGAGAGGATGCATATGCATGTCTCGACATCGATCTAAGGAAGGGTGACCGGCCGGTCGCCCCTACACGATGACCCAATTGTAAAGAAGCCCCAGCGTCTCGACAAAAAAAGAGCTTATCCAATCGGCTCTTCCTGTCTTTAACCTTCAGCACATTTAGGAGGATGGATGCAGAATTTTCTTTGCCCTTTCAATGTCACGCTGTATCTGTGCTAGCAAATCCTCCGGATCATTAAATCGCCGCTCTTTCCGCAGCCTTTGCACAAAACTTAGATCAACCTCTTTCTCATAAAGATTTCCGGTAAAGTCCAGCAGGTGAGCTTCGATCAAGGGTGCTTCTAGACCATCGTCGAAAGTTGGTCGTACCCCGATATTTACAACAGCCTGATAAGTTCCACTATTCACACGCGCGAAACAAGCATATACTCCTGCCCCAGGATAGGCCATCTCATCCCAAATCATCAGATTTGCGGTTGGAATGCCTAACTCCTTACCTCTCCCTAATCCTGGGACAACCACTCCTCGGAGGACGAATGGCTGACCCAGATAACCAGCAACACGGGCGACATCTCCTGAGCGAAGTGCCTCCCGGACTCGCGTGGAGCTAATGATCTCTCCATCCAAAAAACGGGGGGGACAACCTGAAGATCGAAAGCAAGTGCCCCACTGATTCCCATTAAATAGCTGATGTCACCTTCCCTCTTGTATCCAAGTGCGAAATTCTCTCCGACCCAAAGCATCTGAAATTGAAGCTGGTCCTTCAACCACTTCAAGAAGTCTGATGCCCTCATCCGTGAAAGCGATCGATCAAATTTCTGGGTGATGACATAATCCACACCCAAGTTACCTAAGCGAACAGCTTTCTCCTCAGGAGACATGATATAGAAGGAAGGACGACGACCTTGGAGGACAACCGAGGGGTGGGGATAAAATGAAAGAACCACAGATGGAGCTTGTTTCTCTTGGGCTGCGTTTACCAATTGCTGGATCAAAGCCTGGTGACCAAGATGGATACCATCGAAAGACCCGATTGTAAGCACAGAAGCAGCCAATTGTAATGCATCGATGTTTCGGAAATGCTGCATTTCAAGACCTACCCGATAAATACCTTTCGAGGATGCCAAAGTGTGCCATTCTCTACAGCTTCGAGGATTGCCACTAACTCGCCATCGTATGAGATTGCCCGAGCCAGACCACTGGATCCTGGTTTGGCCGAGATCCGATGCCCATGTTTGACATGATCAAGATCTTCTTGAGTAACTTTAACAATCGGTAAATCGGGTAACGCATCCACCGCGGGAACAATATATCTATCCCACTTATCAACCAGAAAGCCTACTTCGAGCTTGGGGAAAGGGATTGCATCGTCAATGGTAAACGGTCCTGATTTGACCCGCCGAAGGGCAGCTAAATGAGCACCCGTAGAAACGCGCTCACCTAAATCATACGCTAGAGAACGTATATATGTCCCAGCTGAACACTCGATTTCCAAAGCAAGATCTGGAGCTTTATAGCTGATGAATTTTAAATCATAGATGATGACCTGACGCGGATCTAATTCTATTTCTTTACCCTCTCTGGCTAACTCGTACGCTTTTGATCCGCTAACTTTAATGGCGCTATAAGGGGGAGGAACCTGATTGATCTCCCCCATGAATTCCGGAAGGACTTCCTCGATCTCTTTACGACTTGGAGCTTTTCCCGTTTGGTGCAATATCTCCCCTTCCGTATCATAGGTTTCCGTTGCTGAACCAAATCGGATGACGGCCTGGTACCGTTTCGAAGCAGTAGAAAGATACTCACTGAGTCGAGTAGCTGGGCCGAGACAAAGAATCAACACTCCAGATGCACGCGGATCGAGCGTCCCCGCGTGACCTACTTTACGGATCCCAGTTCCTCTCCGAACAACACTCACCACTTGGTGAGAGGTGGGTCCAATGGGCTTATCGACAATTAACAGTCCAAAATAACTCATGCTTCTGGCTCCGCTCTTCACTCCACCGCTTTAAATGTAGCCTCTAGCACTGCACGAGCAACTGTATCCATATCGCCCTCTATCATAGCTCCCGCTGCAG
>MGNI01000008.1:0-3135 GCA_001795115.1 Chloroflexi bacterium RBG_16_48_8
TAGATTCTTCTCTTGAATATGCCTGGCAAGGTCTGGCTGAAGTGTATTGGAATCGGGGGGATCTGGATCGCGCTATTGACGTTATAGAAATGGGCATTAAGAGCAATCCAGAACAGGAAGCCCTTTACGAGAAGGCTGGTTACCTCTATTGGGAACGGGGAGATTTGGATCCGGCCATTGAAAAACTTAATAAAGCCATCGAAATCGCGCCAGAGACGACATATGCCTATATTACTCTTTCAGACATCTGGTATGAGATGGGAGATAATGGACAAGCGCTCGCTGTGCTGGAGCGAGCCTTAGAGAAGAATCCATATCGACCTGAAATTCATGAAGCGATAGGTTATCTCTACCTGGATTGGGGACAACTTGATGACGCTATTGCCACTTTCAATCAGGCAGTCAGCCTTGATCCAGAAGATGGATGGACTTACTTGGGTCTGGCATTTGCATATCAGAGTGCCAACCGGTGGGATGAGGCCTTTGCAGCTCTCGAAAATGCGGATAGATACAGCTTTGAGGATCCATGGCTGTTAGAAAGCATTGGGTGGCAGTATATCGATATGGGCGATTGTAACCATGCTCCTGGTTTTTTTAACCGAGTCCTTGAGATCGATCCAACCAATGAAAGCGCCAAAGAAGGTATCGCTTCCTGTTCCAACTGAGAATCCTGGGGATGATGTAAACTTTGATTTGATGGGATAGATGAAGAAAGTGATGCGATAACATTTTTCCGAGGCTGGGCGATGATCCTTGGTTTTAAGAGAGATGGTATGGGTTTGAAGAAATGGGTTCAATGGATCAAGTTGGTTTCTCCTATCTGGTGCTTGATCAGTGCGGCATATTCTTTTCAGGCTGTAATACCTCCTTGGGGATCTTCGCTACTTCAACGCCGACCCCCAGCAACACACCAACGGACACCGCAACTCCTACAGATACACCCACAGCAACTCGAACATCCACGCCCACCGCCACGATAACTCCAACACCATCGAATACCCCCACAACTACTTCCACTCCCACTGTTACGCCAACACCGACCATCACTGATACGCCAACGATCACACCCACACCCACCTACGATTTTCCAGATGCGGTAGCTAAAATGCAGGCAAATTGCCGATACGGCCCTGGTCTGGCTTATATGTTTTCTGCAGGTCTCTATCCCGGAGATAAAGCTGTTGTGCATAATCGAAATTGGGATGGCACCTGGCTATGGATTCTACCGGAAACCGTGCCTCGGCATTGTTGGGCTTCAAGCTACGTTCTTGATATCGAAGGGGATATTTGGGAGCTGGCGGAATATTATCATCCACTTCCATGGACACATTATGTTGGACCGGCGCAGAATGTGCAGGCCAGTCGAAGTGGCGATCAGGTCACTGTTACATGGAAGGCTACTGTCTATCAATTCCCTGAGGATTTACGGGGTTATCTCATCGAATCCAGGATTTGTCAGGGCGGAAATATGCAGCGATTGGCTTTCCACACCGATAACACCTCCTACACCATTACGGATGAACCAGGATGTAGAGGTACATCAAGTGCTTTGCTCTACGTCGCTGAGAAACATGGGTATACGGATCCGGTCCAAATTTCATGGCCTTAATGATCCAGTGGGATCATCCAGAAATGCGCGCCCGATCATAGCATGCAAATAGCTGCCCCAATCCATCCAATCCATGTGGATCATAGTAGAGTGTTCTTAGTCGAAAACCACGAGATGGTTGGAACAACCCTCCTTCAACAATGCTGCTGAAGGATTCGCCCCCCAGGATTCGGTTGGCGATGGTGAGATACAGCCGATCCAAGACATCCGCTTCCAGCAAGAGATGTAAGACTTTTGGTCCTGTCAAGGAATATACTCTTTGATAACCTAATCCAGTCAGTCTTTTCACCAATTCCTTCCCGCTCACATGATCCTCTCCAGCCAGGATCACTTTCCCACCTTGCGATTCCAGCGCCTTTACTCGTCTCGGATCGGCATGATTTGTTGTAACGATCATGACAGCGCGATCCCCATGGGTCAAGAATTCGGGTATAGGGAAATCCAGGCTGTTGCTGATGATAGCAAGATCAGGCCATAGCTTCATTCCACTCATCTCTCGCCAATCTTTTAAATCTGCGAATGGAGGATCCTCATATACCCGCAGAATCTTCTGCCCGTGCCCTTCGGCAACCTCTCGTAAATAACGACCGCTGGTGATGACTAGATCTGCCTGAACAGTCAGTTCTTGTACAAGCCGCCAATCGCGAGGGTTGGCAATTTCCCTTGGTATGGTCATCCCTCCCCCAGCAGGATAAGTGACAGCAATGCGACCATCAAGGCTTGTGATGAAGTTGCTATAAACAAGGATCTCCTTCTCTTTTAAGATTATCTCGTGCAGGGGAGTGCTAAGGTAGAGGTTTTTAATGGGAACCTCTTGGGTAGGACCAGGGTAAAGCTGGATGATATTTTCCATTACGGTCTAACTCCTATGAGAGATGATTCCGTAATACCACTGTTTGTATAACAGATTGTAAGTATTGCTCATCCAATCTATCTATCGAATTGGATGCATTCCATGAGGTGACTCATGAGTACTTCGAGGGTGAGAGTTGTGGTGGAGCGGGGCGGCACAGCTGTCCCACAACACCCTCCACCTCAACCCCGATGGAAGGTTGCAACATCAATTAGAATGCACCCCATCGAACTTCCCATAAGGGAATTGATATAGGAGATCAAATTTTCATCGTAGCTGTTTCAGATTACACTATACTCGCCCGGGTGAGTGCGATAGGAGGATACCATGTCTGGCCGTGTTAATGGAGGTAGGGCGAGGATGCTTGACCTGGAGGCAGCCAGGAAGACAAGGCGCCGTCTTAAGCTATCCACAATGACGCCAGATGAAGCCAGCATCCTCATCGATAGTGTCCTGTTCAGGTATGGGATGGATCCGACTCATTGGACGGATCTATCTGGCCGGCGGTATATGATGATAGGTTCAGCGGAAGGATTTGCTAGAGTGGACTCGTCATCGATGATTCCTTCGATCGTCAGTATGCGTCCAGATTTCTCACTGCAATGCTGGATTTGAAATCGGCAGCAGGGATATAGGAGAAGCAAAACCTTCTATCAGGAAATCTTTATGGCTC
>MGNI01000008.1:3219-11338 GCA_001795115.1 Chloroflexi bacterium RBG_16_48_8
GTAAAGCCTGGATGATTGGCTCGCGGTCTATGGGTATAGAACCCCGTATTCCATCCAAGAGTCGTGATCCACGTACATCAGATATCATTTGGTTTGCGTCATGCCTGCTTATGGGGGCTACACGGAAGGAAACATCATCGAAAAGTTCAACGAGTGTGCCTCCTAAACCAAACAGTACAACCGCTCCAAAGGTGGGATCACGTTTCCCGCCCAGGATGAGCTCAATTCCAGATGGCACCATCTCTTGAACCATGATCGAATAGGAGTTTACAGCTAAGCCAAGTTCAGCCGTACGCCGATGCAAGGTCTCAGCTCCTGCTCGCACACTGAGGGGATCTTCTAACCCCAAAATGACGCCTCCCCAATCCGTTTTATGGCTGATCTCCGTTGATAATAGCTTTAATGCGATAGGAAAACCGATTTCTTCAGCCGCAGAGACGGCTTCTTCTGGAGAATGAGCGATCCTCCACCGTGCGGTTGGAATGTTGTAGGCTTGACATAGCTTAGAAGCTTGATCGATTGGGACGGAGGATGCATCACCAGATGAAGGTAAGGTTGCCATGGGTGCAAATTTTGAACCAAAGGTAATATCAGCTTTATCAATGCTCTTAACCCTATTCCATTCCCTTGAACATGCAAGCCCCCGCAGTGCTGTATCGATATCGCTATAAATAGGAAGGCCAATATCTCGCTGCATCTCTCCCGGCTTTGCAGTATCTGCATAGACGCAGAAAGCGATGGGTAGGTTCGTCTCATGAACGATCTCCGCTACGCGATGCCCCAATCGCACTGCCCCCTCTTCTTCGGCATGAGTGTAGGTGTTGATGAGCAAAATAGCATCTGGAGAAAGAGCCCGTAAAGCCTGCTCGACAATTTGTGCATATACATCAAAATCGAAGATGACACCCAAATCCAGGGGATTTGTCAAGGCAATGACATCCGCTTTAAAGAAGGAGCGAACCGTTTCTGCAAAGGGTTGCGGGAGAGGGGTTAATCGAAATCCATGATGTTCTGCCGCATCTGCAGCCGCTACGGCATGACCCCCAGAACGAGAAATGATCACCAGGTCTTTTCCTTGGACTGGAGGTAGCGCCAAGCCTTGAGCGATGGCAACCATATCTCGGAAACCTTCAGCTCGCAGGATCCCTACCTGTTTGAAGGCTGCATCTACTATGCGGTCATCCGCCGCTAAGGCGGCTGTATGGGAGAAAGCAACCGACTGACTTGCCTGACTCCGGTTGGCTTTATGGATGATGATGGGTTTGGATGATGTTCGAGCCAGGTCCAACAATCTTCTCCCCTGGCTGATCGATTCTAGATACAAACATATCATCTGCGTGCCCTGGTCTTCGATCAGGTATTCAAGATAATCCGTTTCATCTAGATCAGCTTTATTTCCGATGCTCACGACCTTATTCGCTCCAACTCCCGTTATGCTCAGCATCGCCAAATAGGTGATAGAAACGCCTCCACTTTGGGCGATAATGGAGGCGGCGCCAAGTTGAGTCAATTCCTTGGTTATGGGGGCAAAGGGTAAACAAACACCGGTTTCAAGGTTAACGACACTGATGCAGTTAGGCCCCACGAGACGCATGTCCCATCGTTTGATGATTGTGAGAATTTCCTCTTCCAGGCGTCGACCTTCTTCTGAAAACTCGCTAAAACCACCTGATTCAACCACGACGCGTTGTATGCCTTTTCGTCCACAAAGGTCAACGAAGCGTGGCACGATGGCAGCAGGCGTTAGAATCACGGCTAAATCGAGATGATCGGGGACTTGATCCAGAGAATCGACAATGGGGACGCCATATATCTCCCCCGGTTTCCGACCTACTGCATAAAGATCTCCTTGATATTCAAAGGTTTTGAGATTGGCGATAATGTTCCGGGCCAAGTTGTCTGGCTGTTCTGAAACGCCAATAACAACGATGCTGTTTGGGTAGAAGATGCGCTTCATAAACTGCCTAAATCCCTCCTGTATGAATCGCTTGATTGTAATCCCTTCTTTCGAAAAGACAATGAGTTGCACGGGTCGGACACGATTCGACAAATGCGCATCCTGTCCTTCTAAGGTGAGCATGATGGCGACGTGGAGCACTATAACTACCCACATCTTCCTCAGCCTCAATATCAAAGCGAGTATTCACCTTCGCCAATTTCATGCTTATCACTATCGGTATAATTCCTGTCAATCACGGTCGTGTTGAGTCCGTGCTTGTAAGCACCCTGAATATTCTTGTGATCGTCACGATACAGGCTTTCGACGCATGCGGACCAATCGGCAAGTGAACAGTTTTTCCCTGCTTCGTCGTCCGAGGGTGAAGAAGGCATTCCGCTTCCCCATCGTTTCGATCTGCCTTTTCACAACAGACGGATTAAAATATGCGGATGAGGGCCGGAGACCATACTCATGCATGGGGATCTTCCATTGACACAGATGCGCGATACTGCAACATCCTTGTTTCAGGAGGCGGTAAAGACAAGCTTGGACCTTTTCAAGATTATGGTGCCAATGAGTATTTTGGTGAGGATCCTAAAAGTTCTTGGCCTTACTGAATATCTGGGTTATGCGCTTCGTCCCGTGATGGAACTGATGGGATTGCCGGGAAGCATGGGCATGGTTTGGGCTGCTGCTATGACGAATTTCTATGCCGGTGTGGCTGCCTTTGCCTCTCTGGTTCCGGATGCAGCTCTCACAGTTGCTCAGGTCACTGTCCTTACATGCGTCATGCTTGTTGCTCACAGTATCCCCGTTGAACTTCGGATCGCTCAGAAGGCGGGGACGCGTATGGGAGCAATGGCGATGATCCGAATCGGTGGAGCTTTCATATTGGGCTGGGGTTTATTTCGGTTTTATCAAATGACCGGTTTCTTGCAGGAGAGTTCCATAGCGATTTGGTCAACCTTGCAGGAGGAGGTGACATGGGCCGAATGGGCGATAAGTGAAATTCGAAGTTTGTTGATGATATTCTTGATCGTGTTGGTATTGTTGTTTCTCATGAAGTTGTTGTGGAAAACAAAGGTTATCGCTTTACTCACTCGAATCTTAGAGCCCGTCCTTCGTACACTTGGGATGAGTGCCAAGGCTGCACCCATTGCTATTGTGGGGATGACAATGGGGCTGACGTATGGAGGAGGCTTGATACTTCAGGAGTCTCGTTCTGGAGTTTTGGATAAAAAGGATGTGTTTGCCACATTGACATTGATGGGCTTATCACACGGCTTGATCGAGGATACCCTCTTCATGCTGGCACTTGGGGGTCATCTATCAGGTTACTTTGGGGTCGTCTGCTCTTCACTTTTCTTGTGGTCTTCACTGTCGGGAAGGCGCTAAATGCTCTTCCTAAGAGGACACTAGATCGGTTTTTCATTCGGGAATAAAAGGAGATGAATTGTTGGATCATCCTCTCCAATGGAGGCTTTGCAGGAGATAGCTCTATACAAATCGCCTTTGAAATTTAGACTTAATAGATAGACTTTCCTAAGCAAAGAATAGGAGGGATTCTAATCCTCCTTCGTGGTGATTAAAGATAACCTGAACGCCTTTCGTTATTCGGCTATGTGAGTTCCTATAGAGGTTTTAGGAATGGGAGTATTCGTTGGGGTAGGTGTAAGTGTGGGTGTGGGCGTGGGCGTTTTCGTTTGGGTAGGAGTACCAGTGGTTAGCACAGGAGTAGGAGTAGCAGTGGTTGGCACAGGGGTTGGAGTTCCGTAGGGAGGGTTCGCTTGCATGGGTGTCTGTGTGGAAACATAGAATTCCGTTGCAGTAGGTACGATGAAACTTCCCGGCGTTTCTGTAGCAGGTGGAGGTCTATAGGTGGCAGGGACAGTAGGTGGCGGATAGGTTGGAGTCCTTCCAGCAGGGGTTTCGGGTTCAAATACCAAAGGTTCAGGCGTATTCTGTGCGACAGGTTCATGAGTAGGGACTGGAGATATGACAAATTTTCGGATCCTCTCAACATCCTCGATTGTACCGTGAAAGGCAACCTCAAGTTCAACGGGAGCGGTTTTAATTAACTCCTGAAGCGTTTTCTTATGCGCAGCTATTGCGTCACTGGTTTCAATAACGAGAGGGCTGACATCCGCACCCGTGGCCTGTGCCTCCCTGAGTAATGGAGCTGTGGCAAAGATTTGCTCTTTGTATTCTGCCAGGGCCGGAATAAGATTTTCAGTATCTCCTTGTATGACAAGCTCGATGACCTCTTCCATTCGTTCATCCGCGAATTGTAGATGCAGCCGGACTGTAGCTTGAATATCCTTCTCGAAATGGATACGGGTCTGCTCGATGGCCCGATCCACTTGAAAGAGGAGTTCACCTGGTCTAGCATTATCCGCTGCATAGGCAATGCCACTACCCATGCCGATGATGAGGGATAGGAGAAGAACTGGAATCAGGCTTCCCGCCAAGCGCATGCGAGGAGGAGTTGTTACTGCCCTCTGTTGAGTAGGAGAGGAATGAAAGGTTTTATTCATCCAAGGGGATCTTCGACTGGATTGCAGGCGCTTACGCATACGAGTTTGCGCATTGTTTTGGAAAGTTGCAGAGGGTTTAAATCTACTGGCCTGGCGCAATCGCAATGCTATTCGTAACATAGGTTCAAGTTCTGTCCGGTATGAATCATACCGATTGAGACACTTGTTTACTGTCCAGCCTTTCTCTTCAATAGACTGGATGCACTTCGTGAGGATGTGATCAAGCTTGTTGGCTTCATTAAACATTTACGATCCCCCTACGAGACAGTAAAGCACGTAAAGTTTTAAGTGCACGATGTTGTATGACACGTGAGGCTGTCTGGCTTTTGCCGATGATGGCAGCGATCTCCCGATGAGATAAGCCTTCCACAAAGCGAAGCAGGATGACTTGCTGGTCTAAGCTATCCAATTGCCTAACTGCTTTTGCTAACATCTCCCATTCCTGCTTTCGCCCAACTATTCGCTCTGGCAATTCTGACGAATCCGAATGACGTGCTAATTCCTCCTCAGAAATCGATACAGGATTTCGCCTGCGATATTGATCCACGAGAAGGTTGTGTGCAATGCGATACAACCAACTGGTGAATGGATTTTGACCAAGCTTGAAATTTGGGAGTGCTTCCCAGGTTTTTACAAATACCTCCTCAGCCATATCTTCCGCTTGTGCTTCGTCTCCTACACGAAAATAAATGTAACGATAGATTTTCTCCAAATGCCGGAGATAGAGAGTCTCGAAAGCTTCCGAATCTCCCTCGATCGCTAATTCGATGAGAGCCCTATCCTTCGGATCATCTTGCCGGTTCACGGTTAGGGCTATCCTCAGCAGTTAAAACGTATTTAAACATGCATTGTTTCAAAAATTTACCATCCCTTAATGAGCAACTGATGGAAATTATAGCCTGATTAGTTGAAGAAGGGACATAGGGGCAAAAAAAGAGTAATCCAACATTCAAAAAAAGAAGAGTGTTTATAACAGAATAGGTATATTTCTGAGGAGGTTGTCTACTTAGATTCGTTACAGCCAATACAAGGATCTGGGTATGGATTGTGAAAGATGGGTATATCTTCGAGACAGAAAAATACCTGGCGTTATGACAACGGTATCGGGGGATGGGTACTTCATTCTAAAGCAGTATCTATTTCAACAACATCAACACCATGAAACATCCCTCCTCTTGCCTTCTCCGAATTTAGTGTGGGCTAAGAATTGCAGGAATTTTCCGTCCCTTTCAACCCTTTGGCTCGACGTTTGATCCGTTTCCATAGATCAGGCGGAGGGTCGATATTTGCCAGGATCTTATGGACCCATTCGCGAATGAGTTGATCAAGCTCCTCCAGGGTTAGACTGGATTCCTTCAATTCTTGTGTAATGCCATTAAATGGTTGTATTTTTACAATTCTGGAATCTTCAGGCATGATCCGATACTCCTAAAAAATGAGAGGATCACAAGTGGGATCGTCAAGGTTGTTTCCATACACTCACGGAAAATCTATGGAAAAGGATCAATATCAACCTGACCGGTCTTATTAACGAATACCCCTTAACTCTCTTCTTGGTTCTATCGAACCAGAGTTTGGAACCGATAAAAGTTACAAATTGCCTAAGGTGTTGTTGAAAAGGATAGGGGTGCAGTGAGTGGTTTTTTGGACCAATACCTTAAGGGTTATCGAAGCTCTTCAGGTGAAGAAAGGTTTCATTGGTTATTTATAGGCTGGCTAGCGAGTATTCCCTGCCTCGATCACTTGGAACCCAGCCCGTTTAAGGTTCAACGAAATAGTCTCTGAAATGTTTGACCCATCCTCAACAACAAGAATCTCTTTTTCTGCCATCTTCTTCATCTTATAAGAGCTTAATGGATTCTCCTGACGATCTGGAAAGAAAAGATAACGAAAGGATTACGAAGGATTCTTTTATGTAAGGAATCGGTAAGGACTTCTCAAGCGATCTGTAACAAGTTTACGGTAGAATGTCTGGCGTAAGATCACTAAATCTTGCAGCTTCTAACTATCACGCTTATCAAAGGAGCAAAACTCGATGAAATTGAGAGAGCCATACAAACACTTTTTAAAAGACGAAGTAGATTAGGAGTTAGAAATGCGAAAAATTACTCCCTCGGAAATAACATTAGAAAACCACTATCTTTCAAGAAGACAATTCATGAAGGCTGCGGGTGCATTGACAGCAGGATCCCTCTGGCTGGCAGCCTGCAAGGGAAGTGAGACCACCCCAACACCTCCTCTTGAAGGGGGAACGCCTCCACCTGAAATTGCGATTATTACGGATGAATTAGGTGACCCTGCCAATTCCTTGGAGGACATCATCAACTATAACAATTACTATGAATTCACCACGAGCAAAACGGGGGTTGCAGAGTTATCGAAAGACTTCATAACTTCTTCATGGACGGTTCAGGTAGGGGGATTGGTTCACAATCCAAAGACGTATGATGTGGATGATCTACTGGAAAATTTTCAACAGGAGGAACGCATTTATCGCTTGCGATGCGTAGAAGCATGGTCCATGGTGATCCCATGGCAAGGTTTTCCATTGGCTTCTCTCTTAAGAGAGGTTGAGCCTATGGGGAGTGCCAAGTATGTGCGCTTTGAGACACTCTATGATCCGGAGCAGATGCCTGGGCAAAGCAGTAAATGGTATCAGTGGCCTTACGTAGAAGGGCTGCGAATGGATGAGGCGATGCATGATCTGACCCTGCTCGCTACGGGAATCTATGGTAAACAGCTCCTGCCGCAGAATGGAGCCCCCATCCGATTGGTTGTACCGTGGAAGTATGGTTTCAAGAGTATTAAGTCTATTGTTAAAATCGATTTGGTTGAGGAGCAGCCAACATCTTTGTGGATGGCTGCGGCACCCAATGAGTATGGTTTCTATGCCAATGTCAACCCAGAAGTGAACCATCCGCGCTGGTCGCAAGCTTCCGAACGCCGAATTGGTGAAAACAAACGTCGAGAGACTCTTCTCTTCAACGGTTACGCTGAAGAAGTTGCAAGCCTTTATACGGGGATGGACCTCCGAGAGAATTACTAAAATGAAATGGTTTAGATGTCATTGGCTCTTGCTGCTCACCCATATCGGCTCCATCATCCCGATGGTGATTCTGGTGTGGGATTGGTCGCAAGGCAACTTAACGGCCAATCCCATTCAGTCAGCTACATTACGTACGGGCAGGTTTGCCATGATCTTGCTCATTCTTTCTTTGGCCATCACACCCCTGAACTTCCTTTTTGGTCTAAGACAGCTCATGCCCCTGCGGAAATGGCTTGGGCTCTATTCCGCCTTTTATGTGGGTGTACACTTACTGATCTTCATTGGTATAGATTATGGATTCAATGTATCCCTGGTCCAGGCGGATCTTCTATCGAAAAGATATGTCATCGTCGGTTTTCTCGCTGGGTTGATTCTCCTCCCCCTGGCATTGACCTCCACAAAAGGTTGGCAACGGCGCTTGAAGAAAAATTGGAAACGGTTGCATCGCTTTGTATACCTGGCAGGGATGCTGGCAGCGACTCACTTCATCTGGCTAGTGAAATCTGATATTCGGACACCTTTGCTCTATGCTGGGGTCGTGTCTCTCTTACTTGTCCTACGCATTCCAGTTATCCGCCGCCATACAAGCGGTCTGCGTTT
>MGNI01000008.1:11379-14176 GCA_001795115.1 Chloroflexi bacterium RBG_16_48_8
AATAAATTGCATTGGGAGGGAATGAATTTTCTAGATATTTTCCTTTGGATCTCGCGGGACTCATTAGAATAATTTCGAGAATCTTTAAACTGGATGTGATTTGTAGGGACGAGCCACCGGGGCGTCTTTACACGAGGTTCGTTGCAGAAGCGTACCCTGCCACGTCTTTAGGTTATTAATAGAGCCGTCCCACCGGGTCGTCTTTGCCTTAGGTTCATTGTAGAAGCGTAGTGTGCTACGTCTTAAGTCTGTTTGTAACCGGGCTCTGCCAGGAGATCTTTATACCTGGTTCGTTGTAGATAGGCTGCAGGCAACGTTTCTTCATCAGGTTATCCATCCTGGAAGCTTAGAGCTTTCAGGATGACCCTTGAGAAACTCTCCCTGTTTGACTTAGGGATGGATGGATAGGAAGTCCTAAGAGGGAGCTGTAAGGAGATTTCGGTACAATCAGGAACTATGCTGCTGGCTATCCTCTGAGATACTTCTCAGTTGCTTTCTCCAGGTCGGAATAGATCCCGCGATTTTCAGGTGGGAGCAAGGCTGCCATCTTGTACATGACCTCATCCGTTATCTTCTGACGGAGCTCCTGTGTAACTTTCTCCCCCTTCGTATTCAAATAAAAGGGTTCACCGACTGAAAGATAGAAATCTGTTCGTCTAAAGTGTTTTAAATTCTCCTCGAAGCCCTCATGTCCATAGAAAACCAGTGGGAGGATGGGTGCTCCAGTGCGCATAGCCAATAGTACGACACCTGGGCGACCTCTTTGCAGCCGACCATCATAACTGCGAGTCCCTTCCGGAGCAATAATCAGAATGTTTCCCCTATTCAACCACTCTAAGCCCTTCCGCATAGCGTTTACATCAGCTTCCCCTCTGTGGAGAGGAATAGCACCAGCGATATTTAAAAGCCACCTTGACCACCACACTTTCCATCGTTTAGCGGCAGAAAAACCTCCTATAGGCCTGGGTTGGAGGGCAGCGTAGACGAGGGGGACCTCGAGGATGTTGGTGTGGTTCGTCACCAGGATGAGTGGACCATGATGGGGCACCTCGGCTAAAGGTTCATCATGTATTCGACAGATGATCCTGGTTAGAACTTTAAAGAACAAAATGACGACTCTCTGGGAAAAGGTCATGCCTGCGAACCCCCTGGCATACATACAACTTCCAACTGTCTGGGCAGGATCTCAATCTCTAGATGATTCCCATCCGTACACAGGATCTCACCGTCTGTTTGAGCAGGCAGGACGCCATCGATCGCGCTGATGGAAATTTGAGCAGCCTTTCCCATGGTGATCTCTTCTTGCGTATCCTGGGTACCTTTCAAGAAATAGGGGATCAGGGTCAGGATACGCCTTCGAGTGACTTCTCTGGCGATGCAAAGATCAAGTAGGCCATCATCTGGTTCTGCATCAGGCGCAGTCCAAAACCCCCCTCCAAGTCTTTGTCCGTTCATGATAGAGACCATGAGGCAGTGCTGGGTCAGTTCCTGATCGTCATATTCCACTTTGATCAAAGGACCTTTATAGTACAGGAAGATGGTTTTTAAAACTGCGATAAAGAAGCTCGGGAATCCGCCTAAACGCGGCATTTTAGATACCTGGATTGTGGTGACCGCGTCAAATCCAACACCGACACAATTACCAAAATAGCGTCCCTGCGGGAATCTACCACCCACGACCCTTCCAATATCGATAAGTTTGCGATGCCCTTCAGCCAACGCCACGACTGCCTGTTCCAAATCATGAGGGACATTCACACCATGAGCAAGGTCATTGCCCCGACCTGCTGCCAATATCCCCAAAGCAGGTGGAGCCATCACCGCTATCTTGGTTTCCATCAGCCCATTGATGACTTCGTTGGCTGTGCCATCACCGCCAGCTGCGATGATGACATCATAGCCTTGAGACACAGCTGCCTTTGTCAATTCGATTCCGTGCCCAGGATAATTGGTTTTTACAAGGTCATAATTTAACTGATGTTCATCGAAAAGCTGGATGATTCTTGGGATAGCGCGTGCTCCAGCACCGCTTCCAGCCACGGGGTTGGCGATTATTTTGTATTTGTTCATGATTCGCTATCCTACAGGATGATTTCCGAAAGTTATTCTTTGGTGATTTGTTTTATCTTCAAACACGGCCCATGGAATCGATTACAAATGTGAGGTGGATTTCATATCCTATGGCCTTATCAATTTTAAACACTTCCAGGTGCATTTCGATGCCCCAAATGAGCCATGATGTAGCGAATGATAAGTTGAGCTTATTGGGTTTATTTCGACGAATCCAGTACGTGAATCAACCGCTGCAGAGCTTCATCCAGAATCTCTTTCGGCACTCCGTAACTGATTCGCAAGTGGTGATCCAGACCAAAATGGTCGCCTGGCACAAGGTAAACACTTTGTTCATGGATTAAGCGCTGAACCAACTCAGAAGAATTGATCCCTCGATGGTAGCGTACGAAGGCAATGGCTCCTGCTTCAGGGGGTACGAGGGAGAATAGGCCGCCGTGTTGATCCATCCAGCTCTCGAAGCGGTTATACCCTTTACGAACATGATCTCGTGTCCGGGTTAAGAGCCGCTCTCGTATCTCGGGAGATAACGCGTAAGCAGCCAGACTATTTGCCAGGCTGGTGGCGGTGATCGTGATGTAATCCTGGCGTGCCCAGATTTGATCGGCCAGATCACCCGGAGCAACCACCCAACCGATCCTCAGCCCTGGCAGTCCATAGGCTTTGGACATACTTCCGACAGCTAAAACTTTGTCATATCGTCCCCAAAAGGAGGGTGTGAAGTCAT
>MGNI01000009.1:0-330 GCA_001795115.1 Chloroflexi bacterium RBG_16_48_8
GGGTTATCCTGGGGTCTCTTCCCTGGATATCTTCGATAATATCATCCCGTATATTGGTGGTGAAGAGGAGAAAATCGAGAGGGAGACAAGATTACTCCTCGGTCACATCGAAAATAATCGACGCATTGAGGCAGATGTGGTTGTAAGCGCTCAAGCTAACCGTGTGCCCGTGTTGGATGGCCATACACTTTGCCTTTCCTTGGGGTTCAAGAGACGAGCACTGGTGGATGAGGCCCTGACTACCTTGACGGAGTTCCGCGGTCTGGTTGGGAATCGTAAACTGCCTAGTGCGCCAGAGCATCCCATCTTTGTCACTTCGGAGCCGGACCG
>MGNI01000009.1:339-5225 GCA_001795115.1 Chloroflexi bacterium RBG_16_48_8
CAACCACGCCGTGATAGAGACACTGAGATGGGTATGGTGGTAACGGTTGGGCGTATCCGTCCTTGTCCATTGATGGACTTGCGTATGGTCGTTGTGGTTCATAATACGATGCGCGGTGCAGCCAGTGGGTCCATTCTCAATGCGGAACTGCTTGTCTCCGAAGGATATCTTCAATGAAGAACCATGGTTTTACATCGATCCATGATTTCCTGGGTGATTTGCTGGTCTACAGAAACCTTTCTCCGGTAGATCCCAGGTTAGGAGGATTTAGGGATAAGTTGAGAAAATTAGGGTTGTCTTTGGGCCTGGTCCCTCGTAAAAGCGATCCTGAGTACGCACATATCATGGTCTCTCTGCTTAAAGAAGCACGTTCGCTGGAAATGCCGGTCTCAATCGAGCGCTTGGTTTATATTGGGGACACACGGTTAAACGATGGCACTGCGTTCACCAATATCTGTCGCGCGGGGGGTTGGAGGGGACTGGCTTTCATTGGGTCCGATAAACAGGGCAGACAGGACGCGGAGATCCTTAATCAAGGAAACGAAAAGATTTATCTGGCTAACTGCTGGTCAGCGTTAATGGATTTTGGTCATTTTTGCCGTACTCAGGGATTTTCATTGGATGAGGCGACAGCGATCCTGGTTGATATCGATAAGACAGCGCTTGGGGCGCGAGGTCGCAATGACCATGTCATTGATCAAGCCCGAATCGAAGCTGTGCGTCACACGATCACAGTTTTGCTTGGGGGAGGTTTCGACCAGGTGAGATTCAAGACGGCTTATGATCGTTTCAACCAGCCGGAATTTCATGCTTTCACTGCTGATAATCAGGATTATTTGGCCTATATTTGCCTGATCCTTGGGTGTGGTTTGTATGGTCTGGGAGGATTGGTAAACGATGTACAAACCGGGCGCTTGGCCTCCTTCGAGCAGATGATCGCCGAGGTGGACGGTCAATGCGATAGATTGCCTCCTGAATTGAATGAAATCCATGGCGAGATTTACAGACTTGTTAGAAAGGGTGACCCCACACCCTTCAAAGCCTTCCGTTTTAGCGAATATAAGACAACGGCCGAAAGGATGGGGAAATTGGATGAGGATGCAGAAGTCGATCAATTGCTGCAGGAGGAAATTGTTATCACTCAAGAAGTCAGGGAGGTCGCATTAATGTGGCGAGATCAGGGCGCATTACTTTTCGGCTTATCTGATAAGCCAGACGAAGCATCCATTCCCTCTCCTGAATTAGCATCGCGTGGTTATCTGCCGATCCATCGAATCCGAACTCACGCAGTTGGAGTTTGAAAGATGTCTTATCACAGTTGGCTTGAGTGTATCCGAGGCTGTGGTCACCAGTACTCCATTTACGATGTCGTCTACCACTGTGAGGAGTGTGGGGGCTTGTTGAATGTGGAGCACGATCTGGAGGCGGTAAAGTGCCGAAGTGCCTGGGAATGGAAGCGGCTGTTCCAGCAAAGAGTAGGGGCGACCGAGTGGCCGTATGGCAGTGGTGTATGGGGCAAGAAGGAATGGGTTTGTCCGCAAGTTGAAAATCAAAATATTGTATCCATGTATGAAGGATATACCCATTGCCTTCGAGCAGCGCGATTGGGGGAGGAGATTGGCATACCTGATTTATGGGTCAAGTTGTGCGGTAACAGCCATACGGGTTCCTTTAAAGACCTGGGTATGACCGTATTAATTTCGGTTGTGCGGCAGATGATCGCTGATGGAAAGCCGATTCGGGCAGTGGCCTGCGCTTCCACGGGTGATACCTCCGCATCGCTAGCGGCTTACGCGGCAGCAGCAGATATCCCTGCTGTGATCTTACTCCCGCGTGGAAAGATCTCCTCTGAACAGTTGATCCAGCCCATTGCTCATGGTGCACTGGTGCTTGCACTCGACACCGATTTCGATGGCTGTATGCGAATCGTCAGAGAATTAGCAGCTGATCCCACAATTTACCTTGCCAATTCGATGAATTCATTGCGTTTAGAAGGTCAGAAGACGGTGGGAATGGAGATCGTGCAGCAACTTGATTGGGAGGTGCCTGACTGGATTGTCATCCCCGCAGGAAATTTGGGCAATGTCAGTGCGCTGGGGAAAGGGCTGATTATGATGAAGGAGGTTGGTCTAATCGACAAATTGCCGCGCATCGCATGTGCTCAGTCAGATCGAGCGAACCCGCTCTATTTGAGTGCCTTGTCTGGTTTCCGCGAGCACCGATCGGTTAAAGCGCGCAAGACATTGGCCAGTGCCATTCAGATCGGTGATCCTGTAAGCTATGAGCGTGCGGTGAAGGTGCTTCAAGGTCTCAACGGAGTGGTCGAACAAGTCAGCGAGGAAGAGTTGGCGAATTCGGCAGCTCGAGCTGACCGCGTTGGTTTGTACACTTGCCCCCAAACCGGAGTTGCTCTTGCAGCACTTTCCAAGTTGGTGAGGAGTGAAGTGATCCAATTCTCTGACAGGGTCGTTGTCATTTCCACCGCCCATGGCCTCAAATTCACCAATTTCAAGGTTGGTTATCACGATCAAACGTTGGAGAACGTATCAGTCCGTTCTGCCAATCCACCCTTGGAATTGCCTCCAGACCTTCAACTTGTGAACCGAGCAATCGATCGTAGATTTTAAAGTGATGGATATAGAAATGCCGAGCGAGAGATTTCGGTAAGGGATCGAGTTTGATATTGTGAGGGGATTGGATACCTTCTATGAAATCTCCGCATCGGGGATTTCATTGGGTTTGACCAGGATTTTTTCTACGCGTAGACGTTGCATCTCGATTACTTCAAAACGCAGACCAACGGCTTCAAAGGAATTCCCGACGATCTCCTTGACATCATCTATGGCCAAACCGCCACCGGTGAGCCAGGAGCCCTGCTCGAGACGCAGGGCTTCCGGTTCAACCTCCCCTTCCATGGGCAGATCACCCACAATGGCTTCGAAACTATCGCAAAGGGTCACCAGACCCTGAACACCGCCGTGCTCATCAAGCACCAAGCCAAATGGGATCGTGTTTCTCTAAATCGGTCCAATACTTCTAGGGCAGAGGTGGTTTCAATGATGAACATAGCCGGCTGAAGCGCTGCGTTTAAGTCGATCGGTTGACCCGCGAAACATTGTGCGAGCAGCTCTTTCGTCTGCACGATGCCGAGCACGTGATCGAGATCCCCATCTGCCACGGGAAATCGGGAATGCATACTTGTGGTGATTGTGTGCTTGATTTCGTCCAGGGGATCATTCACATCCAGCCAAAGGATGTCCGGTCGAGGCGTCATCAGGGCTTACGCTTGGCGATCATCCAGGCGAAAAAACCTGATCGACGATTTCTTGCTCGGCCGGTTCGAAAACACCCCCGCGTGTGGCCTGGTCGATCACGAGACGGATGTCCTGCTCGGTCACAGGCGGCTCAGAGGGTTTTCGCACGCCCAGGATGCGCAACACAGCTGTGGTGGAAATGCTTAACAACTGGACAATCGGAGAGGCGAGTTTCGAAAGGATACGCATCAGGGGAGACATCGTGGCGGCGATGCGTTCGGGATTGTTCAGGGCCAGGCGTTTGAGGACCAACTCCCCAATGACCAACGAGAAGTAGCCAATGATCGCCACAACAATGGTGAGGACAATCGCTTGGCTGTAAGGTGCTAGTGAAGGAATATTTCTCAGGATTGCCGCCAGTTGCTGGGCGATGGTCGCCCCGCTGAATGCGCCGGCCAAGATTCCAATCAGGGTAATGCCGATCTGAACCGTGGAGAGGAATCGATTAGGTGCATTGGCCAGTTACAAGGCGAGGCGTGCTCCTTTATCGCCCTACGCAGCGTGTCGTTGCAGGCGCAATTTGCGCGCCGAAACGACGGCGATCTCGGACATGGCAAACACGCCATTGGCGATAATCAAAAGGCCGATCACGATCATTTCAAGAGCTATAGCGTTCATCTCTCAGTCACTCACTCCGTTCGTCTTAAAAAACTCTGCCAAGCGTTCGAAACCCTGGCACTGGAGCCACTCTTGCCCCTCCGCTTCATGATTTCGATAACTATGGTAGACGTTGTTTACCCACCCCAGGCCAGATTCAACTCGCCATTCGATGGTCCCTCGATGCGGATCCGATAGGGTTCTGAGTCTTTGAGGGGAATCTCGATCGATTGCAGAAACGAACGACCCTCAGCGCTCTCGAAATCGTCATTCTCGAAACAGGTGAAATAGCAAATAAGCAACTCGCGATCCATGCCGATGTCGAGATGGATCACTGCAGTGCGTATGGCTGCCTCGATATCGTCGAAGTTGTCCCTGGGGGATGCGCCGATCATGGGAGACCATAGCAAAAGGGCGGCTCTCCGAGGGTCGTCCGGCACGACCGCCTGGAGCGCTTGTACCTTTGCCCACCGAAGCGCGGCAGCAGGTCCGAGATGATCTTTTGTCATACTCAGCCAGAGGCAAGCCGTCCGAGCTTTCCAGCTCTTCGGGAGATCACAGGCTGTGGTAAATGCCCAGTGGATCAAATGTCAAACGCCAATTGTGGCCGGATGGAAAGGGGATATCCAGCTCCCAATTGGGTGGCATCGAACGCCGGAATTGAAGGCCACGAACAACCTGCTCAAAATCGTGGGTCCCTTCCATCAGTCCATAATTCCTTGCCTCTTTACGACACTCCTCTTCTTCCTAAGGTGATAGCTCTCGTACGACGTAGTCTCTGAATAATTCCTGGCGATATGCCTCGATTTTGCTCTTTTCGATACCCAGTAACCGCGATGCCATCGCCTCGCTCGAATCAAAAGCGACCAGAGCGGGCCAGAACTTAGGATCTTGTAGTTTCCTTACCGGCAAGAAGCATATTCGAATGGCCATATGATCAACTCTCTGGCGATTGCAGGGTTTGGAGGCACAAGT
>MGNI01000009.1:5257-19589 GCA_001795115.1 Chloroflexi bacterium RBG_16_48_8
CAATAAACATTTTAGCCGCATACCGGGTCATTTTCTTCGGAAAATCATCGGGGCTTTCGAAATGCTCCGAATGGCTACCCTAGCTTGGGTGACCGGTACTTGGCCTCATGACGGTCGAGCAGGATCCACAAAGCTACAATGAGCCAGAGGATGGCAAAAGCCAAAAATGGAATATACCAGGACTCCGGCAGGCCGATCGCTGACCAGACCTCGCGCACTGCTAACACAAGGGGAGAAAATAGGACGATCGGTGTCAAGATCCAGCCATTAAGGTAGGTTATCAAAACCTCGCGTCCATGAAGAGGTTCACGTGCCAAGATTTCGTAGGAGAACCCACTCCCCGTATGAGGCAGAAAGCGCAGGCGGCAGCGAGCCAAAGGGACCACCGGCAAATAAATGAAGGTGAACCATTCTGTCGCGGTTGATTCGTCTTCTACATCGGAAGGACGAACGCCGAGCAAGGTTGTTCCGATACCACTCAGTCTCATTATTGCACCGCCTTAGAGATGGGGTTGCATCGTCATGGTTATTCGCCTTTTTCGATGGGGAGAAGAAGACGGGTCTCCTCGCAGCGTGTATTCTCCATGCAAATATGATGCAACTCTCAAATGTGATATTAGCGTGCAATGAGAAACGAAAAATTGAATTGTTCTTAAGCATAGCATGGAAGTGCCGCGTTTATAAGGTTAAAATCTCCCTGGATACATTTGTTCCTGGAAGCCGAAAGCGGCTTTGATGCTTTAAGGAGAGAGAACAATGTGTTTCGATCTAAAAGAACGTCCCCATCGGCGCTACAATCCCCTGAACGGCGAGTGGATCCTGGTCTCGCCCCACCGGGCTGAGCGGCCATGGAGTGGATTTTTACAGGGAAATGCCTGATTCAAATCGGAGGGTTTGACGTATCCAAAGAGCCTGAGGGAGAAGGGAACTTTCCATACCATCCCCAAAAATAACTCCATCCCAATCCTGTCTGTATCCCCATTCAGACTCTCGGCGTCACCCTTCATTGGATTGAAGGCAAGAAGGAAGTTCCTGGGATTTTTCGATGTATGATGAAGTATACATGAGAAGCTTTGTGTGGATCGTTGGAAAACGAGGGGTGGAAATCATCTTCCCATCGCTACGCCTTCTTCCGATAGCACACAGAAAAAGTTCCAGCCTCTACAGGATGGAAAAGCATGAACGCTTCAACTCATGATGAACTACCCCGCGCAGAACAATCCCTGGAGCAGGGGGAATGTATGGACACCCTCCGGCAAGTGAAGGAGCTTACATCAACGGCTGAGCTTTCCAAGGAGGAGCTCCTGGCCTACGTGTTTTTCGAAAGCTGTATCAGGATACCGCTTGGAGAAACGGATAAAGCTCTAGCTCTGGCTAAAGAGATCGAGAAAAAATCCATGAATGAAGAACGTCCTGCTGATCGTGGATGCCTTGATCAACAAAGCGGAGATTTCCTAGCATTTAGACAAACATGGCATACCGATCTTATGATAAACAAAAATGGATAGACATCAAGTGATCGTTGTTGGAGGTGGTCCTGCGGGCTTGATGGCGGCAGGACAAGCCTGTGCCTCTGTTGCTGATACGCTCCTGCTGGAGAAAATGGAGCACCCTGGTCGTAAGCTTCGCATCACGGGCAAAGGGCGCTGCAATCTCACTAATGTTGCTCCCATTGGAGATTTCATACAACACTTCAATCCCAATGGGCGTTTTCTCTATTCTGCCTTTTCCCATTTCTTCAGTGACGATTTAATCACCTTTTTAAGCGAACTGGGAGTCGCTACTGTAACCGAGCGCGGTGGGCGTGTCTTCCCTGTCAGCAACGACGCTCAACATATCGTGGATGCATTGACCAGATGGGCTGAGAAACAGGGTGTTGTCATTCAAGTGCAGACAAAAGTGGAGCAATTACTCATCGAACAGGGTCGGATTGTGGGGGTTGAAGTCCTTCACAATCCAAAGATCAGAGAGGGAAAGCAATCCAAGGATCGTTCTCTTTCTCAACGGTACTTTGCTGAGCGGGTCATCCTCACCACCGGCGGTGCATCCTACCCCGGAACTGGTTCAACAGGGGATGGCTACCGGTTGGCAAAGGCCGTTGGGCACACCATCATACCTATCCGCCCCGCCCTGGTTCCCCTTGAAACCCATGGAGATACTGCTCTCCGATTGAAAGGGCTTAGTTTGCGCAACGCCAACGTCACCCTGATCGTCGATGGAGAAAAACGGGCTGAGGCGTTTGGCGAAATGCTCTTCACCCATTTCGGTCTCTCCGGGCCTGTTATTCTCACCCTGAGCAGGAGAGTCGTCGATGCCTTGCGTGATCATCAGGAAGTCACCCTCAGTATTGACCTGAAACCAGCCCTGGATGACGCCAAGCTTGACGCTCGTCTGCTTCATGATATCGACCTCCATGGAAAACAGCACTATCAAACATTGCTGCAAGGATTGCTTCCTAAGAAGCTGATCCCTGTCTGCATCGATTTAACCGGCATTCCCCCGGATAAACAGGCACACCAGATCACATCCCAGGAACGTAGCAGGCTGCGTATCTGGCTGAAGGATTTTCGCTTTCAAGTGACAGGTCACCGCCCTTTTACGCAGGCCATCATCACTGCCGGTGGAATAGATACTCGTGAAGTCGATCCACGAACGATGGCTTCGCGTATCATCGATGGGCTGTATTTCGCCGGAGAAGTGCTGGACATCGACGCCGACACAGGGGGATACAACTTGCAGGCCGCCTTCTCTACCGGTTGGTTGGCAGGACGCTCAACGGTAGAGTAGATCTTATCAATAAAATAGATAAATACCCGGCTCCATCTCAAATGGGCAAGAGACTTCCAAAACACCGTATACTTAAACGACTACTTGATAGCCCTATTGAAGTGAGGACAAGCCAACAACCACGAACGGAACCCATTAACATAAAAAACGCCTCCCCTTATCATGCGCTCTCCTTAAAATCTGCCTATCCCTGTTGACAACCAAAGAAATTTACGCCAAAGTAGAATCGTCGCTTCTAGCCGGGGGGCGACGTTCATGGGTCTATTTCATTCTGATGAACTTCCCTAGCTCTCTCCTTTCAGGCGTGGGTAGGTTTCGGCTTGAACCGTTTTAATAAAGGAAAGTGGAAATACCATTGCGTCTAAATACCTTCTATCTACCAATTGTTGAAGGCTTCCGCCGAAAGGTGAAATGACTCCCTTCATAGGAAAGGGTGGATTTTCATTCAGAAACCACCCCAGAAAAGGAGTAGATCAAACATGACTCAAACGAAACGTACTTTTCTTATCCTTTTGATTTTTCTGGCAACATTTTCTATGTACCCTGCAACGACGGTCACTGCCATAGGCTACTGTGACCCTGATGGTGAACAGTCGTCCGGAGCTATTTACCGGATTTGCATGCCTGCCCCCGGAAGTTGGAATGGCAGTCTGATCATTTACGCCCATGGCTACGTGCCTTTTTATGAACCTATCCAGATCCCAGATGGCGACCTCACCCTGCCGGATGGCACCTACATCCCAGAGATGCTCAATCAGCTCGGATTCGCTTTCGCTGTCACAAGCTACAGCACCAACGGTTTGGCTGTCCGTGCAGCAGTGGACGATATACGCGAGTTGGCAGAGATCTACGCTTCAAAATATGGGGAACCTAACCAAGTATATCTGATCGGTGGTTCTGAGGGAGGGTTGATCACAACCCTCGCGGTTGAAAAATATCCTGATCTCTTTGAGGGCGGGCTTGCAGGTTGTGGACCCATCGGCGATTTCAAGCTCCAGATCAACTTCATTCAGGATTTCCGGGTGGTCTTCAATTACTTCTTCCCGGGGGTCATTCCCGGCAGTGCGGTGGACATCCCTGAAGAAGTGATGCTGGGATGGGAGGACACCTACAAAGATGCCGTCGCCAGTGCCATTGCCTCCAACAAGAGTAAAACGGATCAGCTTTTCCGTGTCACCCTTGCAGCCACGGATTGGGGCAGTCAGGAGTCCAAGCTGGAAACGACGATGTGGCTTATAGGGTACAACATCTTCGCTACCAATGACGCTGAGGAGAAGCTTGGCGGACAGCCTTTTGATAATCGTTGGCGTCTTTACCTTGGTTCGTGGAATGATTTTCGCCTCAACCGCAAGGTCAAACGCTTCCAGGCCGATTCGGCTGCCATCAACGAACTCAATGCATACTATCAAACCTCTGGGAAACTCTCCTCCGAATTGGTAACCATGCATACCACGGGGGATCCCCTCATCCCTTACTGGCATACCGCCCTTTACCTTGGCAAGGTCACATCCAAGGGCTCACTGGCGCACTATATCCACATCCCGATCTTTCGCTATGGTCACTGCAACTTTAAGGCATACGAGATGCTGGTAGGTCTTGCTGTTCTTTATTGGAAGGTCAATGGTCAGATCTTACCGGGAATCGAGGATGTCATCACGAACCAACAGGAGCTTTCCACTTACAAACAGATGTTGGAGGATGTGGGGATCGATCAGCCATAGCGAATTTACCCCTGAACCATCCTGCGGCGGGCTTCACGACAAGATAAACGTCAAAGTAATAAGCCCGCCTCAGGATTTATCCCGCTAACTAACCGTTGGCGTTTTCAATCGAACAACGGGTACAAATACGTCTCAAAGTTGGTAAACCCATCACGATCCAGATCCTCAGCCCCGGCGGTGATATCCTATGGGTCCAGCCCATCTCCAGCTCCCATTCATCCGGTATGCCATCATGGTCCGGTTCGGCAGCTGGGATACGAGGTCCCAGACGGTATACCCTCCTACTTCCGCCGGCGAGTCGATCCGGTTGCATTTCGTACACCCTCAACCACCCGTTGGTTAGCGGCGTCTTGGGGTGGGAGCGTCGCCCCAGCTTCAGCCCAAACCCCTGCAAAAACCTCTGCTGCACACTTCCTCACTACTAACTGAGTTCATCAAGATCAGGACACCCCAACATAAAAGGAAACCTTAGGTGATTCCCTTCTGCTGATCCATGCCCGCTAATTTCTCACGCGCCACTTCATTCAGATCCAATCCCAATAGATCCAGCGCGATGCAGCCCATCATGATGGCATCAAAGACCTCAATGCCAAGATCTTTTGAGGAGGGTGACGAGTTGGCGTTATTTCGAACATAACTTGCAGACATCCGCAGGCGTTTGTCGATCGCCTCCGCCACCTCTGTCGCCATGAAGTCAAGGCAGTCCGTTAGATTTGGTTCTTCCCATTGCTCAGCTTCGATCCACCTTTTTCGACGGTCTCTGATCACTGCCTGAATGTCCAACTGCATAAGAATCTCCTTGTTCGTTGAAGATGCGTTGCATTATCGCACAGCATGATAGCTGCAAGTCGATCGATTGTCGAGGCGATTGTCCTGCACCATCCTTTGCCAACTAAATTTCCTGGAAATTTTCCCTGTTATTCTCCAACATCCCATCGCGTTTCATAAAAAAGTAAAAACCCGGATCAGGTTCTTGCTTATCAGGATTCCTTTCCTTCAAAGATGTAAGCTTTCTTTCTATCCAACGCAGTAACAGAACATGTGCTTCCCCTTTGTCAAACAACCTTAGATCCCACGGGAGACATTATTCAAGGGGTTCTAGGCCTAATACTTTGTACGTTATGCCCGCATCCACAAAAAAGAGATAATGAATACTGACCTTGGTGGGATAATGATACTCATCATTAAACTGCCCTGAAAAGAGCATCGTCCAGGGCACGATCCCAAAGTTGCCGCGAACCTCATCTTCAATGACCATATACAATTCATCGATGGTGTCGAACCCGCCAAAGATATTGTCCTCGAGTTCAACTTGATCTTCGGAATAAGATTTGGAGGTCGGCTGCCCATCCTGGACTACAATCGAAATAAGCTCTCCTCGATAGTCACATGGCCAGCAATTGACTTCCAAGACAAATCGGTAGTCGTCGATCCCCAATTCTGACCATGCTTTGTGATGCCTGTTGAGCGCATTTTGAATCAGGAGATGTCGAATACCCAGGCTGAAAACCAATACCAACGGACAAGCCAAGGTTACGAGTACACAGCCAACAACAATCTTCTTGAACATTTTTCCTCCTCTATCTCGGGGACCCGGTCCTTCAAAATTCCCCTTTACCTATGGAACTTATCAAGACAAATGACCCGGACATTCCTTTTTAATGCGTTTCTCACCTTAGCACAAAGTAGGTTCAGGGTCATGATAATAATCTGATAATCCGTTGATACAAGATGAAGAAAGTTTTTTGGAGTTAGTTTGAGCTTTTAGATTATTGTGAATTTGGCCTTTTCCCAAACAATGATGCGCTAGAAATATCCCCTCATGAGTCGTTCCACCCACGTCCGGCACAACGGGTTGGTCAATCCGGTCAAAATCCGGGAAGTAGGGCTTGATATCCAGGATGGGGGTGCCGTCGATGGCATCCAGGCCTCTCACTTTCAGGATGTTCCCCTGTCTTGAAATCAAGGACACCGCGGTCAAACTGATGGGGTTCGACCGGTTTTTCGCACGCCGGGCGAAGATGCCGATCTGTGGCATGTCTTCCCTTCCCTGAGGGCGGCAAAGGAGATGATCGTCGGGATCAAATGTGGATTGGTGCATGTAGAAGATGACAATAATATGGGAGAATGCTTCGATGCCCTGAAGACCAATGGAAAAATGATCCTCAAGGTGATTTTCTGAAATGACATTTCCCCAGTCTTCGTCTGTTTCCTATGCAACAGGGGATTTGACAACTCCTATAGGTCTGAGTTCCATCGTCAAGTCCTCTGCAATCTGAGATAGGCAATCTAGAAAAAATCACTTTACTGCCTATTAAAGAAGGGTTTCAAGAGAGTAGATTATAGTATGGATCACTCAGAAATCATCGAAGAATCCGATCCTTCCTTCTCCAAGAAGGCTAAAAGTTCGTCCCTGGTGAATGGCTCGCTGTGCCCATCCACATAGAGAGCGTAAGTCTCATCCTCCAATGAAGCCAACAAGGGAATGGAGATGGTCGAATCGGGTTTTCGAAGGTGCAGAGGGGGTGGATAGAAGCAATCCCCCAGGAACATCACCCCTGCTTGTGGCACTTTAACGACGATCGAGTCCTGCGCATGTTCACCGCCAACATGCTGAAGAACAATTTTCATCTCGCCGGTTTCAACGACCATGGAACCATCGAAGACAATCTCTGGGACCACAATTCGGAAATTCTCCCAATCCCCAATCAACCGATCTCGCGCCTCGTAGCTCACCTGAAGCAAAGAATTTTTCTTTATTTCATCCTCTAAATACTTCGAACCCCAAGGTTTTTCCACTTCCTCCAGCAGGATATCACGACACAAGCGATGGGCGACTGCGGGCACCTCAAATACGCATGCCCCATAGACGTGATCCCAATGGTGGTGGGTATAGATGATCCTGCTTACAGGTGGAAGATTGGCTCGTTCCAAAGCCCACTTCAACTGCCTGGCCGCGGTTAGACAGTTTCCGGCGTCCACCAAAACCGTACCTCTATCGCCAGGAATGACCCCAATGCATGGCTGGATTTGGTTTGGGTCTTGATGATACGGCCACAAACAGACCCTTTCCGTAATCTGAGTAAGTTTTTGTGTCATCTAGATTCTCAATGGTTGCAATAATTGAAATTCACACACAAGCTTTCTAGAACTCCAATTAAGGATGACTCCTTTCCTTCTATGACGCAGCAGCTTTCTAGTTCACGAAAAAACTGAGTTGCCAGGCAGAAACATGCATTCTCAGGAAGGATTTATAAACTTCCTGGCAACCTCGAGGATAAGCTGCTCTCCTCCATCCCCATAGGAAAGTGGTGACGGCAATCCATCAAATGCTTTAACCCCTGAAGGAATTAGCGTTTCATCGAGCTCAACGAAATTCAAACATTCTGCATAAACGATTATCGTCACATATTCCAACTTCGAAGTATAGAAGCCTAAATATTCAAGGTCCCGTATCTCTACCTGCGATTCTTCCCGAACCTCCCGGATGGCAGTTGCCTGGTAGGTTTCACTTCCCTCCCTGTGACCCCCCGGGAACTCCCAGCCTCGCTCCTGGTTCCAAACCAATACAATTTTTTCAGCGCAAAACAAGGGCACGACTACCGCATCAAATTCTTTGAGGATTTCGTGTCTATCCAAAGTGATTCGAATGTCATCAAGCTGAAAGATTTTCATTCTTATCACTCAACCCCATGACAAGGATGATGATTACCGATGGGCGGAGGTTGATAAATCGATGTCATCTCGAGCATCTATCATCTCCCAGACTTGCCCCCATATCTGCGTATCATCTTGATACAGCTCCAGCGCCGCAACGGCATCCCGGGCGATCCCTTGAGATGCATCTGCGATGAGTGACAGCAGAAAATCTATCGCCTCCTCATATCGCAGCATTGCGATGGCCAGCAAGATGAAACGTCGAAAGTCATGATCCAGGGTGTTCTCCCACCCCACTTTGAGAACATCCAACGCCCCCGGCAGCCGCGATTCGCCCAACGCCAAGGCAGCCGACTCACCTATAGCGTGATCTTCAGCTTTGAGAAAGGAACCTACAAAGTGCAGCGAGTCGCCAGGTGAAAGATCCAGCAACCCACGGAAGCATTCGTAGGATACCCGCGCATCCTCATCGCCAATCAACGCTTTGAAACGAAGCAAAGGCACTCCTGCTCCCTGACGGGCATAGGCGATGGCCCGAACGGCTCCAATCCTGGCATCCAATTCCTTATCCGCCAGGAGGTGTGCCAGCTCAATCATCACATCTGGATATCCCATGCGCACAAGACCCATGGCGCTGGCACAGCGCAGACCCGCTGCTGTATCCTCTTTCCCACCATAGACGGGTTCCAATTGGATATACCGGACCCCCTGAAGGAAGAGATCCTCTTGATGGCTGCCCATCTGAAATAAAGCCTCCGCGATGGCTTTCTTGGCCGCACAGCCTTTATCTGTCTTTATAGGGTTGTTCATGAACCTATCAAAGGCTTGGATCAAGGAATCCTCAAGTTCTTCCAACTTTGATTCGCCCATGATCCTCGCCGCTGCAGCCGCTAGATGGTTGCTGGTGCTGGCCAATGCCTGGATCAATTTCCCGATTGTGGTATTGGATCGAGGATCTTGGCGTAATCTATTTAATTCTTCGATTCTTTCTTGAAGACTGTTTCGACGTATCATAGATCGCTCTTAACAACCGGATAACCTCAGTACTCGACAATCTTGGGTAAGTCCTTCGCCTGGGTGATCCAATAAGTTGTCTCTACCAATGTTGGACCCTCTTCATCATGTTCTTTTCCTGATTGACCTCTGCAATTTTAGCTTGTAATTCTCCGGCTTCACACAATGATAATTTCTCTAAGGTATCAATCCCGGCTTCGTACAGTAACTCACACGGACACCTTTAATATCAACGATGCGTGTCAAATCCGCCAATTTTACCAACATCAACATGTCTTTCAACGAAATACCACTCGTCGATGCCAACTTTTCTCGATCCCACTTTGTCCTTCCCGCCTCCAACAACGCCATTACATCCTCAATCCCGACATTGGCCAACTTCTGGATCTGGTTGGGATCAACCCCTTCGATCTCCCTCAAATGAAGCCCCTTCCGTTTTCCCCTACCTTCAGCGATCAAGCGCTGTCTCCATTCGGAGGCAAACTTGCGCATCTCATTGTTACCAACAAATTCATAATAACGCCCGATCCCCCATAGGCAAGAATTAGGAGATCTTCCCTCCTCCTTGATCCTAAGAATAAAAGCATCCAAATCACCTGGAATTGCACTTTCAAAATCTTTCATGTCTCGATACTCTTGTAGATACGTTTCAAATTCCAAGGTGCACTTGATGCAGTTCTCAATTGTGCTTTGAGATCGTCTTTGCTTTTTTAGGTAAGTTATAAAACCTTCAAGATGCATTTCTTTCTCTCCGTCCTCAACGGGTTCGCTCCATTCCCATCCCGATTCTTAGATAACGTGGAACGCTTTCACAGTATTTTCTGTATTCCTCTCCAAAGGCTTTCTGTAAATGCTCCTCTTCAGTAAGTATCATGATTTGGGCAACGACCCCAAGAAGACAAGCTCATCCCAAGGCATACCAGGAAGGGCACAGCAAAGCAAATCCGCTTGCATACAGCCAACAGCCCAAGATTCCTGAGGATTCCGACTGAGCCTGTAGAAGCCGTCTTGCTTCAGAACTGGGGAGGGCCTTGACCGAATATGCTACGCAAACCGAGCTGCATCATTCCTGTCCATATCACTAACACCCCGACCGCAAGAAGAGACCATCCAATCATCTCCAGGATCAACTCGACCTTCACGTTTGGCCAGTCTTGGGGACCGTAGATGTACGGAAAACCTCCCAAGATGAAAAAGATCAAGGTTTCCATGAGAATGGATAAGGGTGTTAATTAGCCCCTCTGAAGGTAATCTTGTCGAATGATAATGCGGAAGATCACGATGGATGAGACAAACGTTAGAGCAGTTGAGATGAGATAATTCGTGAGGACATTCATGGATTCTTAGCCATTCCAATGGGTTGGGCACAAGCGCTACCTTAAAATCCCGGCCTTACAAACACCCCTCATGCTTCAGCAGCCACTCCTTGCGCCAGATCCCACCGCCATATCCAGTTAAGCTTCCATCACTGCCGATCACGCGATGGCATGGAACGATGATGGAGATGGGATTCCTCGCATTGGCTGCCCCTACAGCACGTACTGCCTGCGGTTTATCGATCGCATTTGCTATCTCTTGATAGGTGATGATCTGGCCATAAGGAATGGTTCTTAATTGCCGCCATACCCGACGTTGGAAATCCGTGCCATGCAGATCCAAGGGGAGGTCAAAGGCGCGCCGAACGCTCATAAAATACTCTGATATCTGTTGTATGGCTGCCTCCACACACGGGCAGGTGGCGAATCCCTTCCGGGGTTGGTCGACAAATTTCAAGGCGAGAATTTCGTTTTCCGTGCCTATAATTTCGATCCATCCGATGGATGACTCGTAATATCCGAAATGGTTCTGTTCGCCAACCATTTAATCCTTCCTCAGCACTAAGGACTGAAAATGGAATTTCACTTCTTCTTCGAGCTCGATTGTTTTAAAAGAGACAACCTGGAACATATCTTGCGCCAATGCCATCAATAGCTCATCCGTGATGAAAGAGAAATATCGCTTGGGCCTGTAATGATCTCCCTCATACTTTCCATCAAGCCCCACTCCGCCATATTGACCTAAATAGAAAAGGCCTTTCTTTCGTAATAATTCATAGATCCCTTCTAAAACCTGGGGCAGATCTTCTTTGGGCACGTGAAGCAAGCAGTTCATGGCAAATACAGCGTCGAAGCTGTTCTTTGGGAATGTGAGATGCAGGAAATCCATCACATAGGATTCAAGCCCCTTCTCGCTGCATCGCTTGACCATCTCAGGCGAAAGGTCCGTGCAAACAACCTGCATCCCATGGTCATGGAAGAATTTCCCATGCACACCCGTGCCCGCACCAATCTCCAATAATCTTGAACTCCCCTCATCTTGCAGCAGGGAGAGAAAATCTTTGCGCTCCTGATCCTTCCAAGGGGCAAGTTCTTTGCTTTCTCTCTCATCCACCATTCGGTCATACGATTGGCGTAATTCAGAGATGATTTGTTCATACACTGAATCATATCTACTTTCCATTCTTCACCTAATCATTAACCAACATTACTTGTTTGTATCTCACGCTCATCGGCGATTCTTCTCCATCCATTGCACTGCGTAGTCCACGAGGTCACGTTGTGGCATGAGCCGGCACTGGGCTTGAGCCACCTTCCCACGGCGGACACATCCCTTCTCCCTTTCAAACCTTTCACTAAGTTCGAGGAAATCCGAATCGTCCAGGTACAAATCCATGATCTCCACCCAATCTCGTTGCCCATCCTTGAAAATCGGGGCACCTGAAGTAATTACTTTCTTCTCAGGAAAAGATGATCGTCCTTCGGCTAGGTGAAGCGAAGTGTTATTCTCATATCCCACGCCCAGCATCAAGACCCACCCATCCAGATCATAAATCCGCGCCAGAGGCGACCCCTCACCGAGCCCAAAATCTAACTCATGTCCTGCTGTCACCCGTTGTGCCTCAGCCCCCCAGGCTGCAAAAGATACTTGAGGGTGATCGCTGCGCAGCACCCCTTGCTGCTTTCGAAAGGTCTCCGCGATCCTACCCATCATGCGTGTGGGGGTTAAATTAGGATCGTAGGGCGGCATGGTCTCTCGAATGGTCTTCCACCAACCCTTTGGCACTGGAGGGTTTTGCCAATTTGCAGGATCCGAGAGGTCACCTGAATGTGTGGGCATCATGAGAGTCCCATGAGGACCAAGTACATTTTCTAGCGCCAAGATAATCGCTACGGAACCACCGCTGACCCACCCTAATGAACTCATGGAGGCATGAACCAGCAGAACTATCCCGGGTTTCACACCCAATTGGATGAGATCGTGGCTAATAGACTCAACTGTAGCCGGATTGCCTAATGTTTGTTCAACAGTATGAGCTTCATCCATGCGTCTGCGCCCTCCGGATTCCCCAAGATCATCATTGATTCGGGATTTATTTTAAGACGACTATGCTCGGCCGCCAACCCATAATCGCTTCGGATCACCGTCTTGCCTGAACAAGATGGCATTTTCATCTTTAGCAATCCATTGCCAGGTAAACAAAATCATCAACCATTACGAATGGCTATGAAACACACGGAAACGATCGTTAAATTGGAGGAAATGGTTCCTTGGCTATAACCTTTAAGGTAGTACGCCTCCCCAAACCGAACTGTATCGGAGTCGAGAAGGCGTTTTTTTCACGCAACCAGCATTCTGAGATTAGGGCACTTCCAGGTCTATCGATTCAAAATCTCCCTGAGCCGATCTTCGTTAAAGTCCAGGACAATGGTGCCGTTAATATCGAAGGTGGGTGTAATCAATTTGCCCTGACCCCATTTCCGAGACTGATCCAGCGCACCGGGTATGCCATAAATATCAACTTCAACATAATCCAGCTTCTGTTCTTTTAACCATGCCCGTGCCTTGCGGCAATCCGAGCACCACTTGGTGCAATACATGACAATACCACCTTGAGGTAGCTGCACTGGCCTGGGCTTCGGGGGCTCTTTTAGGGCAGATTCCGGGTCGATTCGGCGGAGCTCCTCAAAAAGGACTTCATTGTCTGGCTGATCATCGATGTCATGAATATCGATATAACGAATGATCCCATTTTTGTCGATGACGAAAATTGCGCGTTCCGTGTAACCTTCTTTTCTTAGAACGCCATATTTCTTTGCAACTTTCCCATGAGGCCAGAAATCACTCAGGAGCGAATAATGGATACCAGTGAGACTGTCCGCCCACGCTTTCAGACAAGGAACATGATCGATGCTGATGCCCAAGACCTGGGCATTTAATCCCGCGAATTTAGCATTTTGCGCTTGATAAGACGGGATTTGCTCACTTCATATAGGAGTCCAAGCCTGAGGGAAAAAAGCAAGGACGACATTCTTCCCCCGGAATTGACTCAGTCTGACATCCTCTCCAAGATGGCTAGGTAGAGAGAAGTCTGGAGCTTTCTGACCAATTTTCAGTTTCATATAGAAATCCCTCCGGCGATTCGTATCTTTTAAGTATACCTCCTCTGTAGGGATGCAATGGATTTATGAGATCTTGATCGACAAGCATTAGGGTCGATCAACTGAACCGCATGATCTTCCCTCAATACCATCGAAGCTATAAACGCAGCCTTCCACTTCTAGTTACGCTTGTCCGAACCTCAACCTGAAAATACAAAAAATAGACCCACGTGATAGCGTAGGTCTCATGGGAAGCGAATATTCCCGGAATGGCTGCTTCATACGAGAGAGCACAGGAGACTTATACCTTCGAAGACACGATCTGGAACGATTTTCTGTCTCCCCCAAGGTGATCCTTACATTGAAGGTAACCTGATGATCCATCCCTTAAATGACAATGTCGTCCTAAAGACTCTTCCTAATGTTCATCCTCCTCCGATTTCGCAAACAGGATCTTCTGCAAAAAGATCTCAGATCGAGGTCTCTTGAATGAATGCTGATTACATATCACATAGCAACGGCCAAAAGGATACACACCAGACAAGCGACCAAGAAACCACCGGCAGCGATGTAATAACGGAATTTGTTGCGAGCGTTGACGGATTTCAAGTAGCCGTCGAAATCCTTCAAGAAGGCATCGATCCGTTTTTGGCTCTGGGAGTCAATATTTGCCTCCTCTTCGAAACGCTCCCGAGTGGCAAAGAATCGTATCGGATCTTTCCCAAAGGCAAAGAA
>MGNI01000009.1:19612-23845 GCA_001795115.1 Chloroflexi bacterium RBG_16_48_8
AGTAGGATTCATTTTTCCCTCTCAATAGTTCTGATTCAAAGACCTCATCGATTCTCACAGTAGCATATACCTTCTTATTATTCTGGGCAACTGCACAAGGAGATTTTTTTCGAATAATTTACGCGTCCAATTGATCCCTTTTCCATGCCTTGTTCCAACGGAAGATATCTGCAGGAAGCCGCAAGTTGTCCTGCCATGGTCCGGTCCTCCGTTCCACCCTCCCCCTTTCCATGATGGCGCTTATGTAAAGGCGCTTCATATCTCATATCGCTTTCCTGCAAACATCATCGTCCAGCCCTCACACTCAATCCGCCAAGGCGCGATCAACAGCAGCCTTAGCGTGGATGATGGTCGTATCAAACACCGGGACTGGAACATCTTCCTGCCGCAGCAACAATCCGATTTCTGTACAGCCCAATACGACGCCTTGCGCCCCCCTCCTCACAAGGTTTTCAACAATCATGATGTATTTCTCTTTTGAGGATGGATCGATGACATCTAACACCAACTCGTCATAGATCACACGGTGAACCACTTCCCTATCTTCGCCATCAGGGACAAGAACTTCCAGGTCATACATCTTAACCAATCGACCTTTATAGAAATCCTCCTCCATCGTGAACTTCGTCTCCAACAGTCCGATCTTGCTCAAGCCCTGTTCCCGGATCCTCTCTCTAGTGGCGTCTGCGATGTGCAGCAAAGGAATACGGATCTGTTTTTGCACCTCTTCCGCCATCTTGTGCATGGTGTTCGTGCAGATGAGGATGAAATCCGCTCCGCCCCTTTCCACCTGTTGAGCTGCCTCTACCATGAGACGAGTCGCCTCCTCCCATTTCCCCCTTTTTTGCAGGATCTCGATCTCAGCAAAATCGACTGAGTAAAGGATGCTCTTGGCGGAATGAAATCCTCCAAGCCTTTCCCGCACCGCCTCATTGATGATGCGATAGTACTCAACAGACGACTCCCAGCTCATTCCGCCAATCAATCCGATCGTTTTCATCTCAATCCCTTTCTTATCCCGATGACTTGACCCAGCAGGTGAGCCGAAGCCTTTTCAATGTGATTTCCAACTGGCATGTTAGCGAGGAGCCAAGTTCTCAATGGTTCGTGATCTTCAAGTCCATTCAAAGTATCAGGATGCTGGTAAAACCCTTCATAGACAGGACAAACCTGACTGTTGAGCGATAATGGTCGAAAATCCGAGGGTACTTCCTGGTGCAGGTGCAGTGGATAACGATATTCGGATGGTAAAATGCGTATCCGCTCCCATTCCAGCATTTTCGTGACCAACGCGCTCAAGATAGCCTGATGATGGAAGATCGGATGCTTTTGGTCCTTGCAGGGTCAGGACTGAAATTCCTGATTAAAAATCATTTTTCAAAGCATTCTAACCAGATTCGAAGTACGCCTTGTGAGAAAAAGAACGACGGTGAGAAATGCAGCACATTAAGCGCTTGTCGATGCTCATGTAATTGCAAGTTGAATGATACGGGCATGCTGCCATTGGATGGATCATTGTGCTGCTATGCGCTCACGATCCCGACTGGGAAGGTCAGAAAATTATGCGTCTAATAACCTGACTCGATCAATGGCACGGCCTGATCGATTTGTCATGGTGAGAAGGAGGAGACCTACGCCAGAGATAAGAATAACTGGGCCAATAGCGGTTTGGTGCACTGGAATGAGTTCCGCTACAGAGAAACGCTCCATCACACCTCCTTATGGACTGTCCATCGTGTCCCATCCATTCTACGATAACCAGGCGACGGGTTATTGGGAATAGGTAGCTTCCAAGTAATCAATTATCATTAGGCGCTCTTCTGAATTGAGTTCTGCGCCCGTAGCCACCATTTGATCAACGGTTCTTGTCCATTCGTCCCTGGTCTTCTCAGCTTTTTCGATTCAGCTGAGAGTGTAACACACCGTGCATCGTTCCTCTTACAGGGTCTTTCCTTCCGGTGAGATATCATCTCCTGAACCACAGGCGGATAGAAATAGACCAACCAGTAGAATGAGGCCAAGAACAAGAAAGGGGATAGTTTCTGTCTTGCGGTTCATGTTGATTCCTCCATATTGGTTGAATTGTAAAATAACCCCCAACTGGGATATTTTACCTCCCGCTTTCTACAAAACTAAGAGGGGATTGAGCATTTCAAGCCATTCCAGGAATTGGAGAGATTATGGCTGCATCTGTCATCTTCTCTATTTTCATCTTTAGAGCGCGTTTAAGATCCTCTGTCAGGATGGTTTGAGAGATATTCAGAGAGTGATACTTCTCAAGTGTCCCGGGTTGCTATAAATAGAGACGGAGCTGCTCAGGGAGAGGGGAATAAGCCTGAGGTGCTCTGTCGCTATAGTGAATCCATTCATCGGGAACTAATTTATCCTTCCATCATAAGAGCTGGTCTATCGAACCGGCAATCTTCTTAAGCCCTCAATTTAACCCTCCTGCAACTACAGCGTACCTTCCTTATGAAATTAAGAAATACATTCCTTTTTGTTAGATCCTGGTCTTTTCTCAACATCCCAACAAGATGCTTTTCCTTAAAGGCTTTCCACAATTAAAGAAGTTGTAATCTCCACACAATCTCTGATTGTTCGAGCTGCTGGGCAATTACTCGCATGTATTTCATGGGCACGTTGCGCCTCATCCAGCTTCTCGAAGTCCAATCTAAGGTGATAGTCCACATGGATCCGCTGCACCACCAATACATTTCCCTCTTTCCCAACCTCTCCTCTTGCTTCCGAAACCAAATAACCTTCGCCAGCCGGTATGCCGCGCGCCTCCAGCGCGCCCCCAAAGGTCCCGGTCAGTCAACCCGCTGTAGCAGCTATAAGGTAATCCAAGGTCGTAGCTCGAGGCTCAAAGCGCTGCGGATCTACTTTATAATGTTCGGCGACCTCGGAATGTACGCCAAAGAGCACCGGTTCCTTCACCTGTGGCAGATAGGCTCTGCGCTGCGGGCCTCGCTCTCTTTCAATTCGGATCTGGGCTGTATACACCAAATCATCAGACATGTTTTCCCCTTTCCATCATGGTGCATTGAACTGTGTGGGTTTACATCTTTTAATTAGTTATTTCGTATAGCGCTTGAGGGTCATTCAATAATCCAATGTCTGGCCTTCGCTCTTGCCAGGAGTCGCCCAGCTTGATCGCGTACTTCTGCGGTAAAGGTCAGCCATCGATCTTGGCGGTCTATAAACCTGGCTTCCACGGTGATAAAATCCAGGCCAGTCGTTACGGGACGGCTGTACTTCATCTCTAACCTACGTGTAACGTTGGGTGGTGCAACCAACATACCCAATGGCCCGAAGGTATTATCGACTGCTGCTGCAATCATCCCACCTTGCATTGAGCCATAGGGATTGAGGAACTTTTCCAACACGGGAAAGCGAGTCTGAAGGATGCCATGAGTCAGATCAAAATCGAGAAATTCGCCATTCATCTCCCTGAAGACCGGAGGGGGTATCAGAAGATCATGTGCCCTATCCCCCAACCTCTGATGGATAATATCCATAATTTTCTTTTCGGACATCGTGGACACTCCCGTCCGCGGGAATACTCCCTCGCCTCGGAACCTATGGAAGGGAAAAATCGCTCGTCTAAATCGGGTCATTTAATCATGCGAGTTCGCAGCATGCAAAATATTTTCCGCCCCTTCCAAACGACCCACCAATCTGTCGGGCTGATGTAGAAGGATCGGAAGACAGGACGAGCAGATCGATCTCTCCTCACCTAAAAATCGGAAGTGTAGAATTGGAACTCATCCTCGTTTCTCTCACAATGAACACAGACGCTGATTACCTTAGCTCCACTCATTCCATCTCCTCGCTTCATTTGACTGAGAATTTGCGTGTAACAACCTTCCCGATGACCACCAAATAAAAGGGTTGATCTCCATTCATCGCCATCAGGACTGTTCCCCGCTGGGGGGATTAACATCACTTTCTGTAGGGGGTGACCATCTCTCCCCAGTACAAGTCATTCAGGATCGTTAGCTCTTTTGCGGTAACTCATGATGTGATTTAAAGATGCTCGTTGAGATGAGCTTGCCTCTCAAGCTGGATGAATACCAAATGGTCGCCAGGTCTCTTAAATCGATAGCTCTCTTCAAACCTCAAGGATTCAAATGTCCGTAAGGAACGTTTATTGAATTGAGCAATTGTAACCCGAAACCTGGCAGGTTTATACCGTTGAGCAGCATAGAGGAGGATAGCACCCACAAATCCTCT
>MGNI01000009.1:23916-28664 GCA_001795115.1 Chloroflexi bacterium RBG_16_48_8
GATATTCGCCTCCCATGACTCTCGCCTCTTGCCCAAAACAACAATAACCAACGAGATCATCTGCCACATCCCTGACTGCGAAATAACGTTTCAAAGGATCTAACAGCAATGGGATGACCTCCGCTGTCAAGCTGTAAAGCGCATAAGGCGTAGGGTACTGCCATGTAGCGATATCATCTGCATCCCGCTTTGTAATGGGGCGAATTTCATAAGTCATTGCATTCCATTACCTCAACTTACAAAGCTCCACTATTCACCAAATATCTCTGAGATCATACTGGGTGAGAGAGGTTCTGGTCCTCAAAATCCCACATAAGATACAATGATAAGGCCATTTTAAACGTAGGGATCCTGGTGGTCCACAAATGCCTCGGCAACCGATGGGCTTTCTCGCTTGAACACCAGGATGGCACTATCAGTCGGATCTGAGAGTGCCTCTGCCATGACCAATTCACCGCGTCCGTGTGCTGCTTTTACAAACGCAAATCGGCACTGGCCAAATATTGTGGCGGCTTTCGAATTCGGGTGCCCTGCTCATAAGCAAAGGCAGGCTTGATCAGCTTCGGCTCTTGATAAGCCCCTCCGATGAATGAGATTCCCACAGGCAGACCGAAGATATAGCCTGCCGGAACGGTGAGATTAGGATAACCTGCCACTGCCGCCGGGGAGGAGCTGCCTCCAGAATGGTTGTCCCCTGCCACCCAATCGATCAACCAGGCTGGGCCTCCGGAGGGCGCAACAATGGCATCCAATGGATGTTTCTGCAAAGTTGCATCGATGCCCTCCTTCCTTGAGAGACGATGATCCGTCTCCATCCCCTGCAGGTATTCCTTGCTGGTAAGGGGACCTTTCTCTTTCGCTGCCAACATCCGTTCCTGACCAAAATAGGGCATAACCATGTCACGATTTTCCTCATTGAAAGCAATGATCTCTTCAAGCGAGTGAACTGGTACATCCCTTCCCAAGCCCACCAGATAGTTATTCAGATCTGCTTTGAATTCATAGTAGAGGACCCCAATCTCTGACCTTCAGAGTTCTTCTACCTTTTCGATATTTGCGGGATCTATGATCACAGCCCCTAACCGCTTCATCTCCTCAATGCAGTTTTCGATGATTTTATCTATCCTTTCGTTGAAACCGAAGAAATTGCGAGCAACACCGATCCTGGCCTCTTGCAGCTCTTTTAAATCGAGGAATTGGGTGTAATCTTCGTAATACTTGCCTTGGCTGCTCTCCGTTGCCGGATCACCAGGATCCACACCGACCATTGCGCCAAGAAGGATGGCGAGGTCTGTGACACTCCTGGCCATTGGGCCCGCTGTGTCTTGACTATGCGCGATGGGAATGATGCCAGACCTGCTGATAAGACCCAGGGTGGGCTTCAATCCAACAACAGAGTTCGCTTGAGACGGACAAATGATGGATCCATCGTTTCACAGGCCACCGCGACAGAACACAAATTGGCGGCAACGGCTGACCCTGAACTCGAGCCGCAGGGATTTCGATCCAGCGCATAAGGATTGCGTGTTTGCCCCCCGCGGCTGCTCCATCCACTATAGGAACGCGTTGACCGGAAGTTGCTCCATTCGCTCAGGTTGGTTTTCCCCATCAGAATCGCTCCCGCCTCACGAAGCTTCTGGGCGACAATGGAATCCTTTGATGGAATGGATCCGGCTAAGGCTAACGATCCGGCTGTCGTCGTCATCTTGTCGGCAGTATCGATGATGTCCTTCAACAGCACAGGAATGCCATGCATCGGACCCCGAGCGCCTTTGGCTTTTCTCTCAGCGTCGAGCGTATCGGCAATGGCCAATGCGTCCGGATTAACCTCAATAACAGACTTAAGGTTTGGACCACTCTGGTCGACCTTCTCAATGCGCTCAAGGTACATCTCCGTTATGGAGCGTGCAGTGAACGCTCCTGATGTCATCCCCTCCTGTAATTCCTGGATCGTCATCTCATCCATATCAAATCCTCTTTGTTCGTCTTCTTCCATAGTTCATTATACGAAAGCGCGCGATTCTCATTCCCTGCTACCCCTCACATCCACCTATTGATCGGCTCAGCCAATTAAAGCACGACCTCTAGTTGAATTTTTGAGACTATTGAAGAATTTCCCCTGCAGCAGATACAACATGAGGAAGGCAGAATTCGGCTCCTAATCAGTGTGCAACTGAACTCTGCGATACTCGACCATTTAAAAAGGACAAAACAGGTTAACCCAAGCAAGGTTAGCCCTATGCCTGTAAGAAGAATTTCATCAGGATTGGGGTCTGGTGTCTCACCCACTATCAGAGCGTAATCACTTACACTTATTAGAGGTTATTTCCTACCGCAAATTCAATAAACAGCAGTCCAAACAAATGCTGAGTGGAATGAATGATTTGGGTTCAATAAAGAAATAGGTCACCCTCTTGGAAGGTGACCTGCCATTTCTTCTTAATCTTCTGGAGCACCAGCGGCGACGTTTTTACTCCGCTCAATGGACTGCAGTGCTAAATATCGATCACCAAATTTCTCAAGGCTCGACACTTCATCATCATATTGATTAAAATGTCGTTCTTCTTCATCTACAAGCCCCTCGAAAACTTTACGGGTGCCAGCATCAGCGTTAGCGGAACTTTCATTCGCCCAGACGTTGTAATCTCTTATGGCATCTTCTTCCATTTTCCGGGCTAACACCAACATCTCTTTTACGTCGTGGATTTTTTGAACCGGCAGTGAAGATATCATTTCCACCTCGCCGCCCAAGAACAAAATACGCTCCGCGCAGCGTTCGATATGATCCATCTCTTCAATGGCGGTTTTCATAAAAAGTCCAGCCAACAAATCATATCCCTGGTCTTCACAGTGAAAATGAAAATACATGTACTGGTGAACCGCAGACATTTCATCTGCAACAGCCTTATTGAGTAACTCAACGCTTTTCTCGTACATTCTTTAAATCTCCTTTTTTTGAGTCCGGGAAACTATAACGATTATACCCTCACATATAGGCTGATTTGTCTCACTTTTATTATCTGACTTAATACCTCTCTCCATTCAACTTTTCAATAACGAGAGGCTGGGATACGCTTCCGAAACATCGGTTGCACCAAGAACAATCACCCCATCGTCCCCACTCCCTTATACGTCAAAACCCTCTTGCCCGAGCAATCCAAGGATGAAGGGAAATTCCACTCGATGATGGATTTCATGGTCCATCACCTGCCATATCCTGTCGATCAATAGAACCTTCCCACTCCCTCAATAACGGATCCAAGCGTATTTCTTCTTAACCCCGTTTCATCATTTTTCATGCAGCTTGAGGGTGTCGAGAAAAGCAGAAACGGTTGTCATCATCAGGATGCCAACCCTTGCCTCCATTTGCTCATACATTCTCAACCATGCTAAAGAAATCTTTTGCGGCTTGATCTTTAGCAGCTCCTCACGAACGCCATCCCGGGGTGGCCTAAATCGCAATCGAGCAGGGGTGCCAATCATGAATGGGGTTCTTTCCAGGATGGGCACTGCAACTTCATTAAGTATGCCAGCATCCGCTCCATACATCACAGAGAACCATCACTCAGGCCTAGCGCAATTTCATGTCCGTCATACGCTCCAGCATCAACTTATGGTACAGCTGTTATGATCCTATCTCCAAAGCGTAAAGCGGATCAAGGCTTGGCTGACCATAACGGAAGTGAACGATCAATGCCTGTTCTGTGTCCTTTTCTGACTCAGACGATTTGCTACCGAACGGCTTCGAAAAAAGGCCCATCGGATCATTCCCTTCCATCAGGTACTTATCCGTGCACAGGTTAAGGGACGAAACGCTGCTAAATGCCTATCCTATCCAAGAAATTCTCAAGTGCCTGTACATCGTTCATTGAATTTTATTGTTGAAGTTCCCTGGATCATTTATTTAGAAATGTCTTTGCCTGAGGATTTAATTCTTTCACCCTCTGCAAATACGCCATCATCCTTCGATCAAGGTCGTTTAGGTATGAGTATCCCAAACGATTTCCGACCTCGATGGCTACTTTCCGAAAGAGGGCGATGGTCTTAAACAACGCATCCCAATTTTCTTCCATCCCTGCCCCAACATAGGTTCTTTCTAGTTCCGACCATATCTCGGACTTTACAATATTCTTAAGCCCTCTCCCATAATCCTTCATCTTCAATGACCAATTGTGATCGAACTCGATTCGCCATTCCAACATCATTCGCAGCTTCTTCATCTTCATAACCTGATCAAGGTTATACTTAGCTGCCATCAAGTCACCACGCCAAAGATGCTTGGCCACGTAGGTGGCTTCGTGGAAAAATTCCTCGATCACTTCTTGATACTCCCATTCCGCCGGTAGGGCAGGAATAGATGCTCTGTAAGTGGGCGGCTTCATGCCTCCGGTTACGTCATCCTTATCAAGCAGGACTTTATATCCGATGTCCAGATCTTGCGGGAGTTGCGGGGCTTCGATCACCTGGTGCAAGATTTGAAGTGGCCAAAGGGTGAAATCGATCTTGGTTCCATCCTCATATTGCGTGATATAGGCGAATTTCCCGATTCCGTATAAGGGTTGGATGGGATCCCGGTACACCACAAGCACCTCACCAAAATCCCCCAGCCAGGAACGACCCTCAAAGTAGGGAAGAATTTCTCTGACGACCAGGATAACATCATAGTCGGAGAAGGTATCCACCTCCGCCTTGGGGGTGGCACGGGAGCTGGTCAGGAGCATGGCTCGAACAGAATCTCGCTCTTCGCT
>MGNI01000009.1:28677-35435 GCA_001795115.1 Chloroflexi bacterium RBG_16_48_8
CTGATGATTCGATCTTCTTTGTTGGTATCTGTCATGCTTACTCCTGGTTAACTCGGATAGACAAATGGAAGAATAATTCGGTCTACCGATCCTATTCAGGCATTGGCTAAAAATACCTTCTTCACTGCGAAGACCTAAAACGAATTTAGCTACCTTCTATTCATCAGACCCATAGTCATCATCCATCAAGGCATTTCCAGGAAGGTTTGGACCGAGAGGAAGGGTAAATTATATCTTCCAAAACAGTCGAATGGGTTTAACCATAAAATCTACAGCAGGCAGTTGGGCGAGCAATGCAACGATGTAGGAAGGATTTGCCTCGGAATGGTGATCCCCAATAGATGCTAGGGTCAGTTCGCGCGAGACCCACAGCTCATTGAAAGCACTTTCGATTTCACTTCTAGTGATGGTTCGCTCCTTTCCCGAGGATCGAGGAACAATAATCATGCCGGCCTCATCCACCGCCTTCACTGTGAACGGCCTCCTGGTTCCTAAGGTATGAAGCGTTTTGCCTCGTAGCCAATACATGTAATTCCAAATATTCATCAGAATTTACACCCTTATTTTCAACTGTGATCCCACTTAAAAAAGCCCTTCAAGCGTTTCATTCAATCCGTTCCTAACGGACCCGCGACCCAAGCATCGTCTTACACCTTCATTATGACTCGATGATCAGACCTTTGTTCCCGCGAGATTCCGGACAGGAAACAGCTTTGGTGTCGAGTGCATTGTTCAAGCAATTTCTCTCAGGAATGCCAGAATGCGTTGATTTGTACTCTCGGGTTGCTCGAAATAAATCGCCAATAGCATCCCAAACTGGGGTTTGACCGCTAAAAAGGATTCAATAGAAGATGGGTAAACTACTAAGACCTCAACTCTATGAAAGGACCAGATTCACAACCCGATCAAGCACCTGCCATATTCTTTCCAGCCACTCATCGTGCTCAGGCTTCATCAGACAGGATCGCAAACAAAGGACATGCGGGTGATCAAAATCAACATCCCCCCACAGAGTCTGAAGTGATGAGGATGGATATTTGAAGGTCGCCAAATGCAGATTTTCTTCCGACGCCTTCTGGAAAAACGCCTCTGAGCGTTCCGAAATCTCACTGGCACTTTCACCTGCGGGCGCCCATACCAGGATATCCAACTCTGGTGGAAAGATCGTTCTAAAACGCTTGTCCACAACGATTCTCTCATAGATGGCCAGGGCAGCTTCCCGCCCCTTGGATAATCCCAGGGCAAATTCTCCTCCCCGCACCAGGGGCATCAATTTCTGGGTCGCCCAAAGAGCAACCGCAGATGCACCTGCCCTGGAACACTCCAAACTTATTTCGCCAAGGTGAAGTTCGGAGGAGGTGAAATAGGTATAGGGTGAATCATGCTTGTAGTGCTTTCCCACCTCCGGATCCCGATAGAGGATGCATCCACAACCATAGGGCTGTAAACCATGCTTATGAGGATCGATTACAATCGAGTCGACCTCTTTAAGGCTCTCGTAGGCTACTCGCGTCTCAGGGAACAAGTTATCCGTCAGGATAAAGTAGCCGCCATAAGCAGCGTCCGCATGCAAGTGAAAACCATACGCTTCTTTCAACCCAAGGATTTCCGAGAGCGGGTCCACAGAACCTGTCCCAGTCGTCCCAATCGTTGCGACAACGGTGCCGACATCACCACTTTCCAGCATTTTCCTAAGGGCATGTACATCCATCTTTGCCTTTTCGTCACAAGGGATGGATTGAAATTTCAGACCAAGGACATCCGATATGCGCTTATGCGTGTAATGGGCTTGTTCGGAGGCCAGGACTTTCAACCCGGGTCTTAATTGCCCCGAGATCCACAAAGCCTCCAAATTAGCCATCGTGCCTCCACCTGTGAGGTGTCCCAAGAACCGATCCCACTGAAAGAGATTCGCAATTTCAGCCACAGCCTCTTTCTCCAAAGCTGAGCTGGCACGCCCGCCATCCAAGGCATGATTGTTGGGATTGATCCAAAGGGATAGCATATAGGCAACCCGTGCGATCGGATGAGGGGGCTTAAGCATTTGTCCGGCGTAGTAGGGATGAAAATAGGGATAGTTATTTTGCATGATCTCTGCCACTTGCATTGTCAATTCTTCTATTCTCTCGAGATCGTAACTCTGCTGGAAGTCTGGTAATGCCTCAAACCCCTCTTCCAATTTGGCAAGTGCTTTTTCAAGAATCCTGATCGTGTCTTTTTCAAACATCCGGGAAGCCCTTTTCTTGGTAAACCGCCGAAAGTATTTTGACAAAATGAGTTGCCTGAATGGCGGTTTGCTTAAGTGATTGGCAAGGTTTTACGTTCGCTGTTTGTCAAATTACTTCCGGCCAATCACCTTGAATAGAATGAATACGGTATTGTCAGCGAGCCTCGTTCAACGATAGGTAGAAAATTGTGAGCTGAAAAGCATCTCTTTTATTCCCCTTGTTCATGCGGTCCGCTCCTTATCCTTCCGCCAGGTTGAGGAAAGGAATACACGTCCATTATCCTGGCTGAGGGTAGAAGGGCTTGTCTCTAATGGCAGATTCCGGTTTTCGTTTTGTCTCGCGAGACCAATGCTCTTGCCAATCTTTGGCATGATGCATTCCAACAATCGCCAGCCCAACTTTTCGAGGTTTTCGAGAGTATGACCTCAACCCTGCAATTTCAAAATCACGAAGTGTAGCTTGCAACTGCTGAAAAAAATCATCGTCGAAACCAGGTGCATCGCATTCGGGTGAAAAGCATGCAACGGATTTGAGGACTTCGTGAATGGGCTTCCTTGCAGTCAGTAGGCTGCAAGCAGCAACAAGTTCTACAGGTGAGCTGCTACATTCCTGTGGAAGCACATCCCTTTCCGTCAACCGCTCAACCAGATCGCCCCGACCTTCCAGTTTCTCGTTCCAATAGCGGTTCAATTCATTAAGCAGTCTCGAATGTCTGGCCATGTTCCCTCCATCCCAGCTTTAGATTTTATCGCCTCTGCCAGAAATTGCGATGTTTCCGGGAATACGTTTGATTGCTGCCAAAACCAACGCCTGTCATACAACGCCACACTTTCCAGCAACCTGGCAGAGCAACATGAAAAATGGCGATCCCAGCATGTTGAAGATCCTTCCCGATGGTCATTTTGCTAAAGAAATTACCAATGCGCTTATCCCTGAGTATCCACCGAGCTATCATGGTATCACCTTCGCCATTCATCTCCTCAACAACCATTCGAGCCTCTGACCAAACACAATGAAGCCAAGCCGCATAAGTTTCATAAGCCTATGGATCGGTGTCCTCTTCGGAGAGGATGGTTGAGGTGTAAAGGATGCACCTGGAATTCTTTGCTCAGAATCTCATTATAAACACTGACATCATTTGGTACTTCTTGAAAGTAACGACGGACCAGGTCTTTATTTTGTTTGACAGACATGGAACACCTTCTCCAATATGATCCTACAACGACTTATCCGTTCCTGATCGAGCAATGCTGACAAGCTTTCGTCATTTTTCCTGAGGCAGGCCAGTCACATCACTCTTTTTAGGGCTGCAGAATAAAACCGACCTTGAGCTGTAGACATGCATGGTGTCCCGCTTTCTTCGATAGTACTACTTTATCCACTGAGAGGATCAAATTCAATCACTCACACTCAGACCACAGTTCAATCGAAAGGAAGCTAACCATCATCAAGCGAACTTTCAATAATGATGCTTGACCTTTTTCATTTATCATGGGATGAACACCAAGCATGGAGGGTAGCATTGCCAATGATTGTGTTAGAATGGCAAATTATATCCAGCCATCCAAATTCTGTTTTCAAGGCACATCCTTCTGGGTAGAACAATGGATCACTTTAGATTGAACCCGATCTTTCAAGTCAGGCAACCTGATTCAAAGGAGAGAATCAATGACCAGAGCTAATGGAATATTGGGAGTAGCGCTGTTATTCATCATCCTAACTGCAACGTCCTGCAGCAGGCAGGATGCGGAAGAGCCGACCCATCAAGTCGAAGCAACGGCAGAATGGGAAGCACAGGCACAGGAAACCCTGACAGCCCTTGCAACCCCACCGACAGCAATAGAAGAGGTTACGCCCTCCACGAATACGCCCCTCCCATCACCCACCATCACAATAACACCGACTTTCACGCCTACTCCCACACAAATGGCTCCGGTCATCAATGTAACTGCCAACACTCACTGTCGGACTGGCCCTGGACCGACGTATGTCTCTCTTGGCGTATTACTTGTTGGAGAAGACGCGGAGGTTTTAGCCCAGAGCACCGTCGAGGATTTTTGGTACATCCTTCTCCCTGACAAACCTGATCGACCTTGTTGGTTGTCAGGTGCTTATGCCACAGTAGAGGGCGATACGAGCCTCCTTCCAGCCTTCACACCGATACCGAGCCCTACACCAGAAGTCGGTTTTGACTTGTTCCTCAATAGTTTCCAATCTTGCGGTTCAATCTATTATGTCGTTTTCTCAGTCCAGAATACGGGTGCTAACATCCTGGAAACTGGCAATATCGAAATCGTCGAATTCAAATCCAAAGCCACCTTGTATGGACCTGCCTTTCAGAGGTTCCCCTTCGCCCAGGTTGTAACCCCCGTTTGTCCGCCTGATCATGGCAACGAACTCTTCCCTGGACAGATTCAATACATTCATGTCCCCATCCATCCAGTGCCTCATGGAAAAACTGCGCGGGGAACGGTCAAGCTGTGCACAGGAGATTACCAGGGTGGAGAGTGCGTAACCAAGACGATCTACTTCGATATCCCCTAGGTAAGGATTGTCTGTCAGAAGAACGCCCGGAGGTCGTCCTCATAGACCCCGGGCGTTTTAGATTCCCTTACAATCGGAAGGTGATACCTCAGAGAAGAGTTCGGGATGATGTCCACACACTCGCGAGATGAGCGACTTGCTTACAGACCCAACATTTAAACCGGGTGTTGCAACATTTATGCTCACGCCCCCTTAATCGAGGTGTTAGTTGATCCGTAAATCCTTAAAATACTTTCTCGCTTACACCCTTCTTGAGAAGCATCGCCCAGTGACTTTCAAGCAGGCCATCTTCATTCATCCCTTCCAATAGCTCAAGCTCCACTATTTCGAATTCTTCGACCATTCGGACGATCTCTTCTTCACCACAAAAATGATGGGGGATACCTGCATCTGCACCGATGTTCGTGATAAAGGTATTCGCTTCAATTTCCTCTCCGCAACCATAACGATGATGCCGATCGGAAATGAAGGTCACTAAAGACAACCCGTCAGGCCCCAGCACCCGGCGGATCTCCTGGAAGACGCTCTCAATCTTTTTAACGGTCCCATGGTAGATCACATACAGGCATACAACCGCATCAAAGCTAGAAGTCGCATAAGGAAGGCGATCCATTTGGCTTTGAGACAGGTTCATTGGGAAGCCCTCCTCAAGCAACCACTTTCGTGCAGATAGGAGTCCAGCAAAAGCATGGTCCGTTCCATGGCTCACATAGGCGTGTTTTCTCAGGAAGACGACATGCCGTCCTGCACCACAACCCAGATCGAGCACTCGATTTCCACTCAACTTTTCAAGAGAAGGGAGAATTCTTATGACCCATTCGTGTGGTTCTTTCCAGACAAATTCACCATTTGAGAAAAGGTTGTTCCAAATTTCAGATTCGTATTCCATCACAGTCCCACATGATATGATCTTTTTATTCCAGACATTAAATTCTATCTATACGATAACCTGCATCTGTTCTTCGAATATTCCAATGTACTGGCCCAACGAGCATTTTCACAGATCCTCTGCGCTAACCCGTTCGAATTTTCAGTATTTGCATTATTCAAGACACACCTGGAAATGACTCTTCAGCCGAGAGGAACCGCTATATGGGATACTGTGGTATCATGTGTAATCGGATTTCTTCAGTATCTGCTTGAAGATTGCCTTGTATCCACGAAAAAAACCGTACATCGCCCCTAAAAGTCCCGTCGTTATCAGTGCAAAGAAAAACACCTTTGCATAACCACTGCTGACGAAGAGCGCTCCTCGATAAGCTTGAACAAATCCATAAATGGTCGATGCAAAACCCGCAGTGGTGAAGACACATGCCGCCCACACATTGTCAACTTCGATCTTCCATTTTCGAATGGCAGAAAAGGCTTGATAGAAACCATAACCGCATGCCGCGCTACCGAGGGAGGTAAGTCCATAGTGGTAAACGGTCGGTTCAACTTTAGATATCGCCCAGAAGGCTGTATAAAAACCAAAGATGGATCCAAGAAGTCCGAAACAGGTTAGTGGAGACTTTATTTACACTCTTAAAGCTGTACTATCGTCTCCGTGGTTTTACTAATTTCTTTCTTAAGGTTTGTCATAGCCAGTTCACAACCAGCCCACATGGCAGCTATTCTTCTGATTGCGTTCCAGTTTCTGATACCACTTCCTTCAGAACATCTGCAATAGCTTTCGCCCAGCATGGAATCGGTGTCGCCCAATCCTTCTACTGATTGTCCACGATCTTGAACTTCTGGATCCTCCGACCCTCATTGGTCTCAGCAACATAGATGTTCCCCTTGGAGTCGACCGCCAGCGTGTGACCGTGCGTGAAACAACCCAACTGGTGTCCTGGACGGCCGAAACTCGACAGAATTTCCCCACTCGCATGATCGAGAATATGAACCTGCTCGTTGCGCCCGTTCATCACATACATGAATTTCTGCTCCGGATCGGGGGAAAAATCCACCCACCAGGCAGTGCCCCGCGGATCGGGCAGGGTCGGC
>MGNI01000009.1:35450-37221 GCA_001795115.1 Chloroflexi bacterium RBG_16_48_8
CAGATGTTTCTCTGAAAATTGCCCAGCTTGTCGAACACCTGCACCCGGTCTCCCTGCCGGTCAGATATATACACCAGGCCAGCGTTACTAATCGCCACGCCATGCACGGCCTTCGCGAAAACACCACCCACACCAGCATTGATTTCCTCCGTCGTCCCCTGGCGGCCCCACTGCCGCAGGTAGCGACCTTCACGGTCAAACACCGCCACGCGTCGGTTGCCATAGCCGTCGGCAACGTAAACGTCGCCGTTGTCTGGGTCAACCGCGATTCCGGCCGGCATGAAAAATTGATTTTGACCCGTGTTCAAGGCCTTGCCTTCCATGGTTCCGTCCGACGAATCGAAAATACCCCTTTCCCCTATCTGCAGCAGGAGTTTCCCATCGCGGCTGTACTTCTGGACAATTCCGTCGCCATTGCCGGTCAACCAGATATTGTCCTCTTTATCGACAAAACAGGTGTGGATTTTCCCCGGGACAGTTTCCTCCGTCCCCCAAGAATCGACCACATTGCCTTCAGGATCAAAAATGATCACCGAACCCGCCTGACGGCAAGTCTCTCTCTCCTCGGCCGAAATATCACGCCGGTTGGTGACGATCACGTGGTCGTGAGCGTCCACGCAAGCTGTAGCAAGCTGCCCGGTCACCCACCCCTCGGGAAGCGCCTTAGGCCACTGTGGATCCACCTCGAACTTCGGATACATAACCTATCCTCCTCATTGGTTTGATAAGAAATCGCCTACGTGCAAGATGATTATACGTCAATTGTGTACCACGTGAGAACATGTCAGCCAGGAGAAGCGCAGTAAAAACCTTACCAATCGACACGGTCTCGAAAATGGTGTTCTCATCGACCGCTTGGTCCCCAGAAAGCACCGTCTTCCCGCAAGAGTAGTTCTCGCTTCCGCACGGTGTGATAACCCCAACCACGATGCCAACGTTGAGACCCTGGTCTACCATAGAACGGATCAAGGTTTTCGTGGTGTTGGAGATCAATCGGTTTGATCCAATTTTCATCCCAACTGCAAAAGACTCGAGTTAATTCTTGGGCAGCTGCGGCCATAAAGAAATCATGATAAAAACACTTTGTGCTGATCATCGTAAATGAATGATCCGTTTCTTCAAATCGAAATTCCCAGGCTCCGCCGTACTGCTCCAGAGCTCGCTTCTTTCCAGCTCCTGTGATCGCCGAAAATGGATCCTTACTAAACATCAAAAGGGCTTGAGTGTAGAGCTTGAGCGTTGTTCGACCGATACCGACAAATACATCTTCGATCAAATCAAGCGCTTGTGTACGATTCAATCGTCCTGCAGAAAGCGCTTGATAGCTTGCAAGCACAAAAGATGTCAGGCATAGGTGAGGACAGGTTTTCTCATCCACTATTAAACAGGAGTATTTGGTGATGATGCGGTCGATCTCACTGCTGATATTTAGAACCGGTTCTCCATCCTCAATGAGCTTTAGATCACAAAGACGGTCCCCAAGCCAGCGGAGATATTCCTTTTGAAAGCGAAGTTCCCAGGGCATTTATTCTATCCGTGAGTTGAAAAAATTGTGCATAAGCCGGGCCAGCCAACGAGTGATGGCTTTGTACGATGGTTCGGCATAAACCCTCGTTCGGCGATGACCTTGATCAGGTTCGAAATATACCAAAATCTCCGTTGTCATTCAGGTCGGGTAAGTGCTTCCAGCAGCCCTTTACGATACTCCGGATCCTTTTCTGAAAAAGTGATATATCCTTGGCGCAAATCAATTTCAGGGTTATTGCGAGCT
>MGNI01000009.1:37253-38813 GCA_001795115.1 Chloroflexi bacterium RBG_16_48_8
TTTCAATATTGGCTGGAGCGAAGTTCAATGTGGGAAATTCGCCAACAGGATCAGTACACAAAGCGGGTGGTGCTTTCTGGTATTTTAGCGGTTTTAACCCTAACAAACCCTGAAGCATCAGGTACCCCTTCTTGTCCTATAAGTCACCTGATGGCATGAGCCGCTGCTGACTTTGGTAAGACTCCCTCATAAAGAAAAACGACTGCTGGATAGCGCAAGACGCAAACCTGTGCCGAGGGCAGCTTGTTGAAATTGCTTGTTAGGCGGTGCCACACAAGGGATTTTCTGTAATGGCTATTCTATGAACGTCACTGTCTCCGCTATCTTGCCATACAACTCTAAAAGCTCCTCGTCCACGCCCATAAAGGTCAGTGCTATAAAGCGGTCACCATCCAAGATATAGTCCACGCGTGTATAGTACGTCGTCGAAGTTCTCAATTGTAGAGTCATTGTGCAGTGCGCCATCGCCGCATCGCTATCATCAATGGTCTCAGCGACCGGCTGACACTCGTCATCTAGCGGCCCCTCCGCCATCAACTTCACCGCACTCGTGTAGCCCCATTGTGCGTATTCTTGCACATTCAATTCAGTTTCAGCAAGCCGTTCTATCGCAGCGGCGTCGGGAATGAAGCAGTACATCCGGTATGCCGTGTCTATCTTTAACATCTCTACGGTGCGTTCGAACTGATCGGGAACAGAGCGTATAGACGCCCTGGCTTCGGCCAGTGACGCCTCGTAGAGGTCATCGTCCATATTAATGCAGCGCTAATCCGGCGGAAGCGCAATATAGGTACCTGCGCTTCGACCACACCCTCCACATAAGTGACCGCGGGGGTGGGCGTGAGTATGGGGGTCGGCGTAGCCTCTGGCGTGGGTGAAATCACGGGCGTCGACGTAGGAGTATTGCTGGGTATGGTTCCAATGGCAACCGTTGGTTTTGCAGTCGCTGTATCGAGGTCAGCCTAACAGCCTGTGAGCAAGACACCGATTAATAAGAAAAGCATCTGACTTCGTCGCATATCCTCATTCCTTAAAGTAAGTTTACATATCATTGGTTGCCGCACAACGGCCTCGAGCTGAGCAGCATCCCAGGCTCGACTTTAGGTTACGACTAGTCCCCACTCCAGACACGACATTGCCGAATAACGCACCAATGACGTCCGCTTAAGAGAGTTGGTGATATAAAAACGCTGCACCTCCCCACTATACTCAATAGTAGATAAAAATAAAACGTTTTCAGAGGTGCAGTATGTCAACCTCGATTGGTTGTGATGCGCATCAAAGATACGCTCTTTGCGCCGTTTTTGAAAGCCATGGAATGCGAATCCGTAGCAGGGCAGGGGCAGGAGCGGGCTAACATGGATTCATCGAGATCTGCGACTTGAACGCGCTCCCCTTGTTGAAGGACATCCTCTCGCTTAGACGGCGTATAGCACCTAGCCTGTCCTGAGCGCAGCAAAGGATTTCCGGGTTGACCAGCGTAGGTTATTGGCGGGTTAAAGCCAAGGCAGTTGTTAGCTCCCCACGCTCGAAACCCCAAGCGTTCATTCGGGACATAAA
>MGNI01000010.1:0-2360 GCA_001795115.1 Chloroflexi bacterium RBG_16_48_8
GGCAGTTTCTTCTCCCTGGACGGTCGTACCAGATCAAGGATGGGCCAAACTCGCTTGAGCGTAAACTGGTAGAAGAATTTAATGCCGCTCAAGGCAACATGAAAAGTGCCGGCAGAGACATCCCGTTCATTCTTCAGGTAAAGGAAATATTGACGCAATTCTTCTTCACTGATTCGATCAGGGGACTTTCTATGGTACTCGGCCAGTCGGCGCACGGCGCGTAGGTAGGCTTCCTGCGTGTTAGTCGACACGCCTCGAAGCTGTAGGTCCTCGATCATGCGTTCTCTTAGGGTGGTCATGACATTACTCCTATCTAGTGAAAGGATGGTTTGATAGGAATATAGTCGTAGATACTGTCAGGTGGAATTAAGTGGAGTACGAACGCGAGGAAGACTGCGCGAAGCGCTTAGTTCAATAATAATTATCAGTACATATTATGTACACTCATAATGTTGCGTTCTGATAACTCGGATACCCTTACGCTATGCAAGAGAATTCCTAGATATAGAAATCACTCGCATACAAGATGATATCTGGTACAAGTATGGAATTTATGTCGCGGAATATTTATCCTCGCGATCTACGAATGGGTACGATTTTTGATGAACTCAAAAATTAATCTAGCATTGATAAATATTATTGATGTGTTTGTTACTGGATATTGTGTCCATAAAGTAATTATATTGATGAACAAAGAAAAGCTCCTAACACTGGGCAAGGATGGTGAACGATCAGTTGGGGAAGAGTTTAAAAATTAACAATCAAAGGGCTATGCAGTATTCCATGACATCATCAGAGAAGGCTTTAATATTAATCACGTAGTATTGACTCCCTAGGGCATTTCTATGTTTGAAACAAAGACTCTTTTAAAACCTGTGAGAGGAGACATCAGGGTCACTTTCGATGGGGAACAGATCTTGGAAAGTAGAATGAGGTCCGATAGGGATCCCAATATGCAATCAGGGCTTCAGGCTAAGTGGTTGGGTGATATGTTGTGAATAAGTACTGGAAGCGTTCTTTCATCAAGGCGGTCGTTCTTTACCCGGGATGGTTCGTTGAAACCATAGATGAGGGGAATTCAATCTGGGTATTGAATTTGAAGGCTTTTCCAGCCTTTATTGAAAACCAGAAAGAAAGGATTTCCGAGCTCGATTTACATTTGGCATCATTTCATTAAGCACGATTTATTCGTTCAGCTTCTCTGAGCTAGTACGAATCTGTGCTAATAGTTATTCTAAAGTATCATTTATTTCTCCAGCTCATCTCTTTACCTATAGATTAATGAGTCAAACTTGTGCGGGTAAATTTAATGGGGGAAAAATTCTCTAAATTTCCCCCATCTTTTACTGATTCCTTCCTTTTTAAATGGTGTCCGGCTGGAATTCGCTTTTAGTAATGTGATTTCTTGGACGGGGAGTTATATTTTTGCATCCGATTCTGTGGGTTATATTGAATTGGTCATTCTTGAAGTAACATCCAGGCTATCGATGTTCATCTGAGAACAGCAAGGATGTAAACCTACTAGACCATGTCCACAAACATGATCTACACGGATTTTTATTTTCGTGAATCGCGTTATCAGCATAATGTAAATATTGGTTGTACTCCCCATTTTCCTCAAATTGTCTATTTACTCAGTCAAATTTTGACAATGAGGCAGATTTAATATATTATAAGTTGGCTGCCGTCTGACGGCTGTTATGTATTGCATAAGTAACATGGATATTGCTGAAATTTCCAAATAGGAACAAAGGAATATGGCAAACCAGAAGCTCGTTCGTAGTGTTCCCCTCAATGCACAATTGCAAGATATATTGAAGAGCAGAATTCGTGATGGCATATATCCTCCAGAATCAAATTTCCCTTCTGAGAAAGAACTCGTTAATGAGTTCAATATAAGCCGAGCAACCGTTAGGAGCGCCCTCGCAGTCTTAGAGACAGAGGGCCACATTGTACGCCGGCACGGTGTTGGAACTTACGTAAGTAAGCTCTCAGTGATCAAAAACCCAATAAATCGGGTCATGGAATTCAGTGAACTCATCTCCAGTGGTGGGTATAAACCTGGCGTACATGTTTATCAAGCTTGCGTGGTTGAAGCCGACGATATCTTGGAATCCGGATTATCTATTGAGAGGGGTAGTGAGATTGTGCGCCTGCACAAAATGTTTACAGCCGATGACATACCGGCAATCATTGTTAGCACATCAATTCCATCTTGGGTACTAGGTGAAAGCTATTCAGAAGTGATAGAACATCCAGAAATCACTGAACCTCTTTTCGATTTTCTCGAGAATAAATGTGGGGAGCGTATAGAAAAAATGGTGGCGTCAGTTTGGCCAGACAGAATTCAAAATTCCGGC
>MGNI01000010.1:2421-3321 GCA_001795115.1 Chloroflexi bacterium RBG_16_48_8
TAACGTAAGGGAGGATCCAATTTTCCATTCGCTCCAAGCTTATATAAGTAAGGATATAAAATTCAATCTTATTCGAATAAGGGACAATGTTGAGTTATAGAAGTCGGTGGAAGCCGTGGCTTAACCATACGAGGTGAATTCGTTAATATATATCTTTGAGACATTAGGAAGATTTAGCGAGAAGGTATCCAAGCCATAAATTTGAGGGTTTCAACTGGAGAAACTGATAGATGAAACATCGAGGGCGGCTGCTCGATACTCTCCGAAAAGCAGAAACAGGTCCGATCGTTGGCGAGAAGGAATTTGATCGTGAAGTCGTTATCCCGGCGGTTAAGCGACTCGTCGAGATGTATGAAATCCAATTCAGTAAAAGCCGAATCGTATCCAGCGATGATGCGTTAGCCGATCGGGTATTTGAAGCAGGGCTCGAGCTCGCGACAAATGTGGGAATCTTTTGTCAGAGCACGCATCGTCGTATGCTCTGGACACAAGCCGAGCTCAAAGAAGGTATTCGATATTGCCCAACCGAGGTCCTGATCGGCTGCTTGAATGATTCTGTGATATTACGGTCTCGGAAGCCAGAGGATGGAATCTCTCCAATAATCGCCGGTGGACCATTTGGCGTCGCCGTACCCGAGACGCTATATATCCCCATGTTGCTTAGCTACGCCAAAGAAAGTGTCATTGATGCCATTGATCCGCCAACCCTTGAGAAAGCGTATGGTCTACCCATCAAGGGAGCATCTCCATGGGAGGCGCTTGCTGGTTGGCGAGAGGCAGAACTTTCCATGGAGGTGCTGAAACGAGCAGGAAGACCCGGACTCTCTATCGGTTGTGTTGGATTGTCTACGACAGATCTCGCTGAACTATCGGCTGCATCCTATGGTGGTTTCCGTCCAA
>MGNI01000010.1:3333-10546 GCA_001795115.1 Chloroflexi bacterium RBG_16_48_8
ATTATGTAGCCATGCTAGCGGAATTTAAAACGAATTATCACATGCTCACAAAAATTGTCCACATCTCCCGGATAGGTGGGTTGATACAGGCATTTTACAATCCAATATTTGGCGGTTTTGTGGGCGGGGAAGAAGGTGTTGCTCTTGCATATGTGGCTGGGGCGATTCTAGTCAATCAGGCATATATGGCAACGACCTTTGGTAGTCGACCAGAGCACCCATTTCTTGGCTGTAATACTACACCGGAATTGTTGAGAGCGATGAGCGTGGCATTCCAGGCAATTTCCCGTAACACAAATCTCATAATTCATGCAACCGCGGGTCCCGCAAGCGGACCCGGTACATCGACGCTCTTACTTGAAAATGCCGCTTTCTCGATCAATGCCACAGTATCTGGTGTTTCAATGATCGCTTGCAGCATGTCAGCAAGTGGTGTGAATTCAAGACACGCAAGTGGTCTCGATGCTAAGATTTGTGGGGAGGTTTCTCGATCGATTGGAAGCATGACGCGCGACCAGGCGAACGAAATTGTCACGCAATTGGTCGCGATGTATGAGAAAGAGCTCGCTAAAAAGCCGATCGGTAAACCATTTGAAGAGGTATACGATATCGAAGCTGTTCAGCCTTTACCCGAGTGGGCAGAAACGTATAAAGAGGGCAAGAGTCAACTTTCGGGGCTTGGGCTGAATATCTGATGGTTTTTGAACAAATGACCACTGACCAATGAAGACACAGGAGCGATATCATGCCGGAAACATTCATCATCGATTGTCTAACTCATATTAGTAAGAAGCCCGATAACGTTATCGGTTGGGGTCCAAAGTTTCTTGCAGAGGATCTTCTATCCCGGATGGATACATCTCGAATGGTGTTGGGAGAACCCACACACATTGAAAAAGCAGTCGTTTTTCCTGCTCTAGGGAATACCGTGCCTACGTCGACCTTGTCATTTGAAGAGCAGCATTCCTATGTGTTGGAGAGTGTTCGAAAATACCCAGATCGATTGATTGGGGGCATTGTTATCCATGCTCGATTGTGGAGTAAAGGCGTGAATGCAACAATCCGATCCATGGTAAAGGACGATGGTTTTCGAATGCTCTATATCCATCCATCTTTACATAAATACTGGCTTCCGATTAAGACTCCCAGCGAAGGCGAAGGGTCAAAGCAGATGCTATATCCCCTGTTCGAGACCGCCCAAGAATTGGATATTCCCATAATCATTCATACTGGCGAGCAACCCTATTCTGTTCCGGCCACAGTTGATTATGTAGCTGGCGAGTTCTCCAAAGTCAAAATCATCATAGCCCATCTTGGAACACAGGGAGAAATGTTTACGGTTGAAGCATTGCTTGTGGCCAGTAGGAATCCAAACGTGTATGTGGAAACAAGCTTCGCTATGCCACATATGCTCATCGAAGCTGTGCATACCATTGGTCCCAAACGTGTGATATTTGGCAGCAACTGCCCACCCCTTGAGCCAACGCAGCAACTCCTAAATGTAGAGGAAGCTCTAACACTTGAGCCTCCTATTGGAATGAGCCTTTCATATGAAGATACGAGGAAGGTCATGGGCTTAAACCTGGCCGGAATTCTAAAACTATGAAATCAACGAAACTCATCTACCTAAGACTGGATGGTTGAAATGGCCTACACAATTGTTGATCCACATTGTCACATCATTCCTCATCGAGAACCCGTATGGGGATGGGGACCTCGGTTCACCGTGGAACAATTAATCGCTATGATGGACCGGGATTATGAAGTCATGGGCGAAATTAAGCATGTTGAAAAAGCGGTTGTGATGACAGGTTTAGGATTAACATCTGTTGATCACAGAGGTTTGGTTGAGGCTCACGAATATGTATTGGAAAGCATCAAGAAATATTCCGATCGGCTCTATTTCAATCCTGTAATCAACCCGCGCTCATGGAGATCTGATCAACTCGAGTTGATCTGGGAATGGAAAGATGAATATAACGTTTGTATGTTGAAGCTCCACCCGAGTATGCATAATTATTCTCTCCCTGGCTATGCTCCTTTTCCGACTGACGAGAGCAAAGAGATTGTATACCCAGTTTTTGAGTTAGCCCGGGCGATGAAAGTGCCAATGATGATCCACATGGGCGAGTCGCCCTATTCTATTCCAGCACAAATTGCACCTGTAGCAGAAACTTTCTCAGATGTTCCTATCATTTGTGCTCATTCTGGAGCCAACAATATCCCAAGTTATGCTGTGGACGCTATCTTGTTAGCCCGCACGCATGACAACATATTCCTCGGAACCAGTTGGGTACAGATGCCAGAGTTAGTTCAAATGTACTATGCCATTGGTCCAAATAAAATCATTTACGAGAGTGATTGCTCACCCCAAGCAATGGGGCAGACACTGCGCATGGTAACAAACCTTCATCTCCCACCGCCGCTTGGTGTTGGCGCTTTAAAAGATGAGGTTTATCGGATGATCGGAAAGAACGCTGCTGAGCTTTGCCAAATTCCCATCTAGTATGGTCAATTGTGTAGTGATTTGTTTCTAATTTTACTTGCATGTGAACAGCTTAGAAGATTTTGATGATCGGGAATTGATCTGGTCTGAATAGCTATGTCACAGAAAAATTACCGGGAGTGAACAATACCAGTGTCAAAAGAATCGCCTGACTTGCGTACATTTCTCGATTATGTTCGTCGTTATGAACCCACTCAAATCGTTACTATTTCTGATGAGGTTCCGCTCGATTATACTGCAACAGCAATGGCGTTCGAACTGGAGAGGCGGGGTAGCTCACCGATCCTTCACTTTGAACGTATAACAAACCACGATTTAAGCCTCCTTGCTAATGTATGCGCCTCCCGGGATCTTTTAGCAAAGAGTATCAACACACAAACGGAGAATTTTTACGAGACTTTCGGTACAAGTTTGGACAACTTAATTCCTGCTGAAATGGTCTCAGGTGGCAGTGTACAAGAAGTTGTCTGGGAGGGAAGCGACGTCGATCTCAATAAACTGCCCATCCCAAGGCATTTCGCTCAAGATGCTGGACCTTATATTACAGCGGGCATGCTTGCTGCGAGAGATCCGGATACAGGGGTAGGTAATTTGGCCTATATCAGACTCCAGGTTAAGGGATCACGCCGGATGGGAGCCAGCTTACATAGTCGCCAACACACGTGGGACTATATGCGGCGAGCTGAGTTAAAGAAGAAAGACTTACCTGTAGCTATTGTTATTGGGGCTCACCCTGCCGTGATGCTAGCAGGAGCTGCCAAAATGGACATTGATCAAGACGAGTACGATCTGGCAGGCGCATTGCTCAATCAGCCTCTCCCTATTTGTAAAGCCCGAACAGTGGATGTAAATATACCCGCTAATGCCGAAATTGTGATTGAGGGTCATCTTCTTGCTGGGACTCACGAGCCAGAGGGCCCATTTGGTGAATATACCGGCTATGTGACAGGACGTTCAACCGAAAATGTGCTTGAGGTGTCTGCAATCACAATGCGCGGGGATGCCATTTATGTCGATATCATCCCGGGGAACTCGACCGAGCATCTGGTACTAGGACGAATAGCAAAAGAAGCGTGGGTTTACAAGCGAATGAAAGAGGTTTTACCTTTTTTCGTGGATTTTCACTACCCATCCTCAGGAACCCACTATCACTGTTATGTCCGCATAGACAAGAGCGCAGAGGGTCAGGCAAAGCAGGCAGCTCAACTTCTTGTCGCCCTTGACCACTACGTTAAGCTCGTAATAGTCGTTGACAAAGACATTGATCCTGTTGATCAAGAATCTGTGTTATGGGCGCTAGCCACAAGGATGCAGGCTGATAAAGACGTGAGTATTCTGAAGGACACATTATGCAATCAACTTGATCCATCTTCTGAAAACGGTTTGGGCGCCAAGATGCTTATTGATGCAACCAAGTCTTCTTCGTTCAGTGCTGAGAAGATCAGCATACCAGAAAATGCGAAGCGGCTTGCGGAATCCCTTCTAGACTGAGGCTAAGTTTGGAAATCATGAAGATATTCGTTTGTGGGTTATCCGGCATCCGAAATATGAAGCAATAGGAGAATTCGATGACATTAAAAACGAACCTAATAAATGAGTTTACCCATTTGTTTCTCTCGGGCAATACCCAAGTTGCGGTTGATCGATCCCGACAGGTTATCGACGGTGGAATGTCAGCACTCGATTTTTTCGAGCAAGTTTTTTCTCCAGCCATGGAACAAGTCGGTGATAGATTCGGTCGACTCGAGATTTACTTACCCGAGTTGATAGAGGCAGCTGATATCGCTCGGGAAGTTAGCGAGCAGGTGATTCAACCGAATCTTGAAGATGGAGGTGTCACAAAGCGGGGAACTGTTCTAATTGCATCGGTGAAAGGTGATTTGCATGATATTGGTAAGAATATGGTAGCCCTCATGCTCGATGTAAATGGCTTCGAGGTTATTGATATGGGAGTTGATGTTGGTACCCGTGAAATCATCGATCGAGCGAAGGAAGTGAATGCGGATATTGTGGGGCTTTCTTCGCTTATGACCACATCCATGCCCTATATGAAAGAAGTAGTCGAAATGGTGAAGGGATTCGGTTTGAAAGACAAATTCGCAGTTATTGTGGGAGGAGCTCCGATAACACCTCAATATTCTGACGAGATAGGTGCTGACGCATTCGGGCGTGATGCGATTGAAGCTGTCGAAAAATGTATTGATCTTATGGAAAAAAGAAAACGAGTCGATTAAGGAAAAAAACCTCTATGGAATCCAGAGAACGATTAATCCTCATTTTGTCACGAGCCGAACAGGGTCCGATGCTTGAAGCTAAGGATTTCGAAGTAAAAATCGTTGCATCAACCGCAAAAAGACTTGTTAATGAATACGGCATTCGGTATGAGGAAGGAACTATTGTTTCTAGTGACGACGATTTGGCTGATCGTTTATTCCATGCTGGAATGGATTTTGCAGTTGAGGTTGGGATGCTTTGTGTTGATACAAATCGTCGAATTTTATGGACAGAAGAAGAATACAATGAGGTTCTTCGCAACTGCCCAGCAAAAGCAACGCTGGGGGGTGGTGCGGATTCTATTGAAGTGTATGCTCGTACTCCAGAAGACATCACACCTCTTATGATCATAGGGGGAGCTTTTGGAATTGAAGTGCCAGATGATTTATTTGTTCCTCTAATGCTCAGCTACGCTCAGGAAGAGATGATTGATGTTATCGATAATCCAACGCTAGAGCGGGTCTACGGCTATCCTCCAAAAGCTGGGTCTCCCTGGGAAGTAGTTGGAGGATGGCGCGAAGCCAAGCTTTCAATGGAAGTTGTGGATCGAGCCGGAAGACCCGATATGTGTGTAGCCGGAGTTGAACTCTCTCCTACAGCACTGGGAGAGATTTCAGCATCATCTTGGGGGGGATTCAGGACCACTGACCTGCATCACGCAGCTGGCATAAGTGAATTTAAGACCAATTATGAATCTCTCTCTAAGATTTCGCATCTTACTTTCATCGAAGGGCCAATTTATGCCTTTATGGCGTGCATATTTGGTGGTTATTTTGGGGGTGCTGAAGGTGTGGCATTAGGTCTCACGGCTGCGGGAATCGTCCTTCACCAAAATTATCTCCCAACCATTATCAGCTTGAGTTCGGTTCACCCATTCCTGCAATGCACAACTACGCCAGAGCTCCTCTGGGCGTTCTCCATCGCCTCACAGGCGCTTTCAAAAAATACCAATCTTCTGTTCTCGTCATTGGTTCGTCCTTCAGCAGGTCCAGGAACCAAAACAATGCTTTATGAAAACGCGGCTTTCAGCCTTGTCACCACAGTTTCTGGTCAGTCATTCATCCAGTCCAGTATGTCTGCGGCTGGGACTCAAGCCAGGCACGCCAGTGGTCTCGATGCCAGGATCTCAGCTGAAGTGTCACATGCCGCCCTTGGCATGAGTCGTGAGCAAGCCAATCAGATTGCCATTGAACTTCACGAAATGTATGGAGCTGATATACAACATCGATTAATAGGCAAGCCGTTTGAAGAAGTTTATGACGTCAAGAGTGTCCAGCCCACTCCGGAATGGAAAAAAATGTACGAGGAGGTAAAGTTGCAACTCATCGATTTGGGGTTGCCGATTGATTGATATATCAGACCAATATGCCCTCTGCATTAAGTATGGGAGCACCATAGGGATTTTTATAAAAAGGAGAATAAGCTAATGAGACATCGCTCACGGTTATTAGAGACACTCAAAAGGGCGGAAAGTGGTCCGATGATGGACGAGAAGGATTTCGAGCGGAAACTTGTTGCCCCAACCGTTAAGCAGTTAGTAGAGGAATTCAGCATCGAGCATGACGGGGCCTGCATTATTCCTAATGATGATGACTTGGCAGATCGCCTCTTTCAGGCAGGATTGAAACTAGCGATTGAAGTTGGGCTTTTCTGTCAGAGCACTAGTCGCCGAATATTGTGGACACGGGAAGAACTAGAGGAAGGGTTACGCTTTGCTCCTTCGGAAGCAACCATGGGAGCGGGTAGTGACACAGTCAATATTAAGGCTCGAGTCCCGGAACAGAAAAGTACACCAGCGATCTCTGGGGGTCCCTACGGGATCGTTGTGCCCGAATCGATGTTTGTTCCAATGATGCTTAGCTATGCGCAAGAGCCTGTTATCGATTTGATTGACAATCCCACACTTGAAACAGTTTACGGATACCCAATTAAAGCTGCATCGCCATGGGAGGCTTTGGGAGGTTGGCGCGAAGCAGAACTATCCATGGAGGTTATCAACCGCGCTGGTAGACAAGGCCTCTGTCTTGGATGTGTGGAGCAGTCAGCCACAGCTCTGGCTGAGATATCTGCGACCTCCTACGGTGGCTTTAGGCCGACTGATCAACATAAGGTTGCCACAATTGCAGAATTCAAAACGAATTATGCGATGCTGACAAAAGTTGTACACACAACCCGAACTGGTGGTTTTATGTCAGCCTATTACAATCCAATATTCGGCGGTTACTTGGGTGGAGCTGAAGGGATTGCTGTAGCGATGGTCGCTGGGCCGATCCTTCTAAATCAAACCTACATGGGCACAACTTATGGAGCACGACCAGATCATCCATTCCTTGGTTGTGACACAACCCCCGAAATTCTATGGGCTATGAGCCTCGCCTTTCAAGCTGTGCCACGCAACACAAATCTTATGCTTCATGCTCTCGCCGGACCTGC
>MGNI01000010.1:10566-10907 GCA_001795115.1 Chloroflexi bacterium RBG_16_48_8
CGATCCTCTATGAAAACGCTGCATTTTCTATTATGGCAACAGTTTCGGGAATTACTATGATTGCCGCAAGTATGTCGGCGAGTGGGAGATACCCAAGGCATGCAAGCGGGTTAGATGTAAAGATTTGCGGTGAGGTAGCTCGCGCAGCAAGCCATCTCAACCGTGGTGAGGCAGACGAGATTGTAAGGCGGCTTTCTGAGATTTATGGTCCTGATCTTCCCCAAAAACCTATTGGTAAACCGTTCGAGGAAGTATATGACCTTAGCACTGTAAAACCTTCACCTGAGTGGAGCGACACATATTCCGAGGTACATGACGAATTGCTGGATATGGGATTAGCG
>MGNI01000010.1:10918-14217 GCA_001795115.1 Chloroflexi bacterium RBG_16_48_8
TCTTATATAAGGGCAATATGCCCATAGCAAAACTTCTCCCTGACAACCCTCTACTGGTTGGTCCGGGCGAGAAATGCGTTGTGAGCTTTACCTTACAAAGTAGGAGCAAGTACAAACGGAGAATCTCATTTTCCGCCAGAGGTGCAAAGAAGTGATCTAAAGCACAAATGCTCACTCAAACGAAGATGAAGGGTGATTAATCATGGGAAGACCAGAGATTATCGAGATGTTAGAGCGGACAAACACCGGGGAATATTGCACCTTGAAAGAGTGGGATGTTAAGAGAATCCCCAGCTCAATTCGTGAAAAAATTAAAGCGTATAACCTTGGGCAATCCTTTGATCCGAATAATCCAGTCAATACTGAGGATTCTCTTGCGGACGAGTTTTATAAAGCTGGGTATGAGCTCGCACTAGAACTCGGAATGCTCTGCGAGAATACCAACAGGATTGTCAAAGTCAGTGAAGAAGAGTTGGCCAGCGCAATCGAGTTAGCACCCTCTGAAATTCTTGTTGGTGAGGGTGATGATGGCACATGGATCAGGGCAAGGAAACCTGAGGATTCGACTCCAATGGTGTATGGTGCTTCCATGGCAATCACTTTTTCTGAAGAGCTTTGGCCAATAATTACAGAGGGAATCGCCAGAGAGAGAGAAGTTGATCTTCTCGAGGGGCCATCTCTTGTTACAGTTTATGGTCGCGAAGTGTTATCTGGGACACCGTTCGAAACGCTTGTTGGTTATATTCACGGGACTCAGAACCGAGAGATACGCGAGCGAGTGGGGCGCCCGGGGATGGGGGCAATTGGTTGCACATCGAGCGTAACCGAATACGGTCAATTGGCCAGTTATGGAGTACCAGGAGGATTTCGTCCTTCTGATCTCTCCCTGGCACTTTTCCCATCCGAGCTCAAAATCAATTACACCGTGTTGCATAAGGTCATTCACACACATAATAACGGTGGATACCTGTTCGGAGGCTCGCCTGCCATGATTGGGGGGATGCCAGGTCCACCTGAAGGGGCAGTCTTGTCATCCATTGCATGTGCCCTGCTTCAATATGCTGTAATGCACACTCACGTGGGTGGCGGAGAGATTTACGATATTCGAGCTCTTACTAATGTTAACAGAGAAGGACTTTGGGCACTAAGTGTTACTCACCAAGCACTAAGTCGAAACACCCATTTGTTAACTCATGCAATTGCAAGTGAAGTTTCTGGGCCCGTAACCGAGAGCTTACTATTGGAGAGTCTGGTTGGAATCAGCACAATTGCGGTTTCGGGGACAGCGTTTGGCGCAGGTCCACGACCTGCCGGGGGAAAATTAGCCGAGCATCTTACTCCACTTGAATGTCGGTTTGCTGCAGAAGTAGCACACAACGCGGCAAGGCTAAGTCGTAAAGAGATTAATGGGATCGCAAAGGAGATCTTACCAAGATATGAACCCAGGATAACAAACCCTGATCCTGGCAAGTCGTTTCGTGAAGCCTATGATGTTAACTCACTAACACCCACAGAAGAATGGCAAAAGATTTACGAGAATGTGAAAACTGAAGCGATTGAACTCGGGTTCCCATTTAAATCGATATGAAATGGAATCCCTACAGAGATTTCGTACAAAGTGATTCGGTGGATTACAGACGAACCCGCACTTGTCTAAGATAATGGATGTCTTATATGAGGATGGACATGATACTAGAAGAGATTATTGCCAAACTGAGTGTTGCGATTGTAAACGGAGATGAAGAGGCTGCAGGGAAATTTTCCGCTGAAGCCCTAGACATGGGTGCTGATCCAAGAAAACTTATTCAGGAAGCAATTCAATCCGCGCTGGATACGGTTGGTAATAATTTTGAGAATGGAAAAGCATATTTACCAGAACTCATTATGGCTGGCGACGCAGCTCATGCAGCATTGAAATTCATAATCCCGAAAATCCAGGATAGAGAAGCAAAGGCTATCAACAAGGGAACTGTTGTACTGGGTACCCCCTTTGGAGACAACCATGACATCGGGAAAAATATTGTAGGGGCGATACTAACTGCAAGAGGGTTTAGGGTCATTGATATTGGAATCAATGTCCCCCCCAACAAATATATTGAAGCAGCAGTGAAGGAAAATGCAGACATCATTGCTGTTTCTACTTTAATCACTACTTCCCTACCGTATCAACGTGAAATTATCAAGATCCTGCAAGATCGGGGGTTACGAGATAAGTATTTTGTAATCCTTGGCGGGGGTCCAGTTACACCTGGTTGGACAAGAGAAATCAATGCAGATGGGTATGGATGGAGCGCAATTGACGCCGCCACCCTTTGCCTGCAACTTATGGATGGGAATAAAAAACCACCTTTGCCTGAGCCATTGATATTTGGTGAACTCAGAAGATGAATAATTTGGGATTAGATTGAGCATAATGATCGAAAGCACATGGTTCTTTTCTGTCATCATAAGAATTTGGGTAAAGTAGCTTAAGAACGGGGGACGTTTAGGCAATGTACACTGAAAGGAATCCAGAAGTACAAAAACTAATCGTTGGCATTTCTGGGGCAAGTGGCGTGATTCTCGGAATTCGAATAATGGAAGTATTACGAGAAAATAAAAAAATTGAAACGCACCTTGTTCTTACTAAAGCTGCTCGATTGACGATAGAGATCGAAACTGATTGGAAAGTTCCAGACGTTGAAGCTTTAGCGAATGTAAATTATTACCCCGACGATGTGGGAGCATCTATCGCAAGTGGTTCATTCATCACAATAGGTATGTTGATAGCGCCATGCTCAATCAAGACACTTTCAGCAGTTGCTAATTCCTATGACAATGATCTATTAAGTAGAGCAGCCGACGTCCAACTCAAAGAAGGACGTCCGGTGATCCTTATGTTGCGCGACACTCCACTACATCGCGGTCACCTGCGCCTGATGAAATTAGCTGCAGAAAACGGGTGTATTCTCATGCCTCCTATCCCTACATTCTATGGAAGGCCCAAGACTGTAGACGAAATTGTGGACGGAATTGTAGGACGCACTTTACTTCGACTTGGGATAGACAATCAACTCTATACACATTGGGAGGGAATTCAAGAGTCATGAAGGCCAAAAGAGAATTGATGGAAGAGCTGTACGTGTACTTGAATAATCGCTCAACCATGACGCTTGCGACGATTGGGAAGACAGGTGAACCACTAGCAGCTCCCATCTTCTTTGTCACCGATGATGACTTGAACATCTATTTCCTCTCAGATGAGGATAGCCGGCATGCCGGCAACATTATGGAACGATCCACAGTTGCTGTCGCAATAT
>MGNI01000010.1:14267-14713 GCA_001795115.1 Chloroflexi bacterium RBG_16_48_8
GTGGCCTCGCACATCGAAGACGCCTCCACACAAAAGCATGCTTGGTCACTCTATAAATCTAAATTTCCATTTGTGGCTACTCTAACTAGCAGGGTTCTTGCAAGTCACTGGTTTATAGTGTATCCATCATGGATTCGATGGATCGATAACCGAGTTGGTTTTGGGTATAAGCAGGAGATATTAATAGAAAGTAACGACTCATGGTTGGGAAAAATGAGCAAACAGAAAGGAGGGCAGAAAAGAAATTTTGATAGACCAGTGAGCCTTGATCCAACCCAGTTGTGGAACGCGATCGAGGGGCATATTGATTAGATATAAAAAGGAGGCATTAGGAGATGTCAACACGTAAGTATTTCTCAATAGTGATCTTTATTGTCTTTGCACTGTTACTTGCTTCTTGCGGAACAAGTACACCGGTTAGCGAGGTACCTACCGAGGCTGCTGAG
>MGNI01000010.1:14774-17686 GCA_001795115.1 Chloroflexi bacterium RBG_16_48_8
CGTTCCCCAATGGTTTGGAGAATGACTGGGATGGAACAATGTATGAAACCCTCCAGGGAATACAAGCAGCAGATTTGCCCTGTGGATTGCAGGGTTTAGAGTTGGTCTATACTGAAGGTGCCTGGGGCGAGGATGCCGTTCGTGTGCTGCGTGAATATGCAGCATCTGGAGAATACGATGTCATTCTCGATAACGGTGGCGCCATGGATAACACTCGACCATTTTATCAAGAATTCCCCGAGATCATGTTCGTGATTGTAGGCACCAATCCAAGTGAAATGGTCACTGGCGGAAATTTGTACTTCATCGATAAACGACTGCACGAAGCCAACTATCTTCAGGGTATCATTGCAGGGATGATGACAGAAACAGGTGTTATCGGAGCTGTTGGACCGTTATCGATCGATGTTACTAATGCTGAGATAAATGCCTTCATTGAAGGTGCGAGATCGGTGAATCCAGATGTCAAAGTCAAGGTTTCGTGGATTGATAGTTGGTACGATCCACCGAAGGCTAATGAGGCGACCACGGCGATGATTGCTGCTGGAGCGGATCAAATCTTCATGCGATCGGATGGCTTTGAAGCTTGTGAAGAAGGAGGTATTGCCTGCTACGGAGCAACGACAGATAATAGCTATCTTGCACCTAATAGTGTGGTTGCAGATTCTATCGCCAACTGGACACCAGAAGTCGTGTGGTTTATTAACCAGTGGTGTGAAGCCAAAACTTCTGGCGAACCTTTTAGTAGTCCGGATCTGATGTATTGGGCAGGCTATGCAGATGGAGGTGTCTCCCTCTCCGATTACTACCAGGGAGTCCCTCAAGAAGTAAGCAATAAGGTGGATGAACTAGTTGCCGGTTTTATGGATGGTAGCTTTGAGGTCGTCCCCAACTATTCAGTTCCTGTATCGGACTAACAAGTAATCGAAAAGGTCCTCCGTTCTGCGTGAATTTCGTTGAGCGGAGGACCAACTTACTGCAATGTAAAGGGAACTTATGTCAACGGAAGCTTCTGCAATTCCTCAATTTAAAGAGATATCTTCCCCCGATCCGGTTCTTGAGATTCATGATCTCACCAAGCGATTCCCTGGTGTGTTAGCGAATGATCACATTTCATTTGAAGTGCGCGCTGGAGAAACTCATGGCCTTTTGGGTGAGAATGGCGCAGGAAAATCGACTCTGGCAGAGTGCATTTTCGGCTATTATAAACCCGATTCTGGGAGTTTCAAATTAAACGGGAATGCAGTTAGCTTCGATAATCCGACAGATGCCTTACACGCTGGCATTGGGATGGTCCATCAACACTTCAGCTTGATAGAGTCTTTTACCGTACTTGAAAACGTATTGCTCGGATATCGACCATCTTCCGAAGGATTGAAGAGTTCTAATGTGGAAGCACGATTCACACAGCTTCTGGAGGTATACGGCGTTCATATAGATATCGATGCAAGAGTATCCCAGCTTTCGGTTGGTGAACTTCAATGGGTAGAGATTCTGAAAGCCCTTATTTATGATGTTGATTTGCTCATACTTGATGAACCTACCGCAGTGCTCACTCCTCAAGAGACCGATCGACTTTTCCAAGCCTTAGAACGGATGCTTTCTGAAGGCGTTTCTATCATCCTCATCACACACAAGTTGCGAGAGGTGATGGAAGTAACAGACCGAGTAACTGTTCTCCGAAGGGGAAAGTTAGTGGGCACTGTTAATACTGAAGATGTAACCATGACAGATCTCTCGCGGATGATGGTCGGCAGGGAGATTGAGACTCTTTGCAGGAGTAATCAAGTGGTTAATGGGGATCCAGTTCTTGAGGTTCAAGGCCTGCGGGCGCTCAACGATCGAGGTCAATTGAAGCTAAAGAATGTAAATTTTACAGTCAGTGAAGGAGAGATCCTTGGTCTTGCGGGCGTATCTGGGAACGGACAGAAAGAATTATTTGAAGTCCTCGTCGGAGTAAGGCGAGGGGAGAAAGGCGAGATCATATTTGATGGGAAAAATATTACGGGTACTCTACCAAATGCAAGGATTAGCTTTGGCATTGGTTATATTCCTGACGATCGACAGCGAACTGGCTTGGTGGGTGGATTCTCGATAGGCGAAAACCTAATACTCGGCAGACAGTGGGAGCCAATATTTAGAAGGGGACTATTTACCAGTCAGGACAGCATTAATAAATTCGCCAAGGAATCAATCGCGGCCTTTGAAATCGATTCACCGTCACATCATCGCCTGGTACGACAACTTTCAGGGGGAAATCAACAAAAGGTGATCATTGCACGAGAAACCTCGAAATCTTTACGTTTGTTGTTGGCCAATCAGCCCACAAGAGGTCTTGATGTTGGTGCGATAGAGTATGTGACCAGGAAATTACTAGAATTACGGGATTCAGGCGTGGGAATTCTTTTAGCGTCGGAGGATTTAGAAGAACTGATGAATCTGTCTGACAGGATAGCAGTGATATTTAAAGGCGAAATTGTAGATATTATTCCATGTGCAGACGCCAATATTATTGAAATAGGATTACTAATGTCGGGTGCCAAGTCAGGTTCACAATGAAACAGAAAATATTTGCTGGATTACCCAGAATAAAAGTAGAAAGGAGAGTAGAGGTTACACTCTTGCAGAAAACATTTGCTCTATTCCTCGCATTTGGTTCTGCAATGTTACTAACCTCAATATTGGTATGGAGTGCTGGGGCAAATCCCCAGGAGGCGCTTAAAAGTCTGTTCTTAGGTTCTGTTGGCAGCAAACGTGCACTTATGGATAGTCTGATATCAGCAACCCCCTTGATTCTTACAGGCGTCTCCGTAGTAATTGCCTACCGTGGAAGTGTATTTAGTATTGGCGCAGAGGGACAATTCTTTGCCGGAGCAATTACAGCATATTGGGCGTATTTGACTTTCTCTAAT
>MGNI01000011.1 GCA_001795115.1 Chloroflexi bacterium RBG_16_48_8
CTGGGGAAACTAGAAAGAATAAGGATGATTCGAACCTAACGAACAACACAATCCGAATCACATCAGCTCAACGTAGGGGCTGCCCCCAAAGGGCAGCCCCCGATGTTGTTAACCCGCTGTTTAACGTCAGCAGAGGCTCTAATAGCAGAGGCGGCTCCCACGCCGCCGAATAGGGGAGAAAACGGTCGGGCATGGCAGCCCGACCTGCTGGAAAGGAGCAACGGCGGAACCCATGCTGCAGGATCTTACCCTTAACGTCATTCCGAGGAACGCAGTGATGAGGAATCTCGTTGTGCGTATAACTCGGCACAGAACAATCGGAGAAAGTCCACGCAATTTGACTTTAAGTCATAGAATCTCGCCCTTCATCTATAAATTCAAATTGACTTGTGCCCAGAATGACATTTCTGTCTTAGGAGGGGGGCAATGCAAAACTTGCAGTAGTGCCCGGGGTCCCTTTCCTTACTCTCGGGGACCTGGAGGGGCTTTCAATCCAGATGCGGCCCCCCTGAGCTTCGATCAAAGCCTTGGCAATAGAGAGACCTAACCCGCTGCCGCCTCTGTCGCGGGATCGTGATGGATCTGCCCGGTAAAAACGATCGAAAATATGGGAGAGATCCTTTGGGGGAATCCCCGCACCTGAGTCCGTCACTTGGATCACAACCCATTCACCCGAAGGAAGGGGCAGGGAGGGCTGATCAGAGGGGCCACTCTCCTCGATTTTGATTCGAGAACCTTCCACCCAAACCGTTTCTTTGGAGGGGGAGTGTTTGAAAGCGTTGTCCAAAAGAATGAGGAACACCTGCTCCATTCTGTCTGGGTCTCCATGAGCGTTAAGGGGTTCTTCGTCAAAAGAATAGTGGATCGCCAAATCGAGGCTTTCGGCTTGAGGAGCGAGGCGTTGGGTGATAGCCCGGGCTAAGACCTCTAAATCCAATTTTTCCTTACGCAAATTCAAAGCCTGTGAGTCGGCGCGAGATAGGATCAATAAATCATTAACCAGTCGAATCAAACGATCCGTCTCATCCTCGACCGATGCCAGGAATCGATCCCTCACAGAAGGGTCATCGACAGCGCCATCGCGCAAGGTCTCCGCCAAGCCCTTGATGGCTGTCAGGGGAGTACGCAATTCATGGGAGACGTCGCTCACGAACTGCGTTCTCATCCTTTCTATGGCCAGTAATTGATCGCGCATGCTGGCGAAGGTGCGGCTGAGTTGACCCAGTTCGTCTTGGCCTGAAGGTTCCAAGGGGTGATCAAAATCTCCGTCCCTCAATTTCCTAGCTGCAGTGGTAAGTGTCCTGATTGGGCGTGCAATATTACGGGCAAGGATCAGACCTATCAAAGCGGAAAGGGGCAATGAGATAACCAGCACCAGTAGAAGCTGTAGACGCAGATCGGCCAAGACAGCCGTTACATCTCTCAGGGGTTGCCCCAGATAAATCACCCCAGCCATTTGATCGTCCATCCACACAGGCACGGCAACAAATAGCCACTCTTCCCCCGAAACAACTTCGGTGCGGGACTTTTGCTCTCCGGAGAGAGCCCCCAGGATGGCGCTGTTGCCCTTGAGGTCTTTCCCTTCGTCGAGACTGGCCGAATCGATGAGCACGATCCCCTGGTTATCCAATACCAATAACCTGGTTTCTAATTCCGTATTCAATTCAACAGAGACTTCATTTAAATACGCCAGATTCGATTCACGAAGACCGGGAGTGAGGGTAAGATCAGAGGTGGGTTCTTTGCTCTCAACTTGAACCTGGAGGTTGCCAATGCGCTGCTGTTGGACGGTGTTGTAAGCCGGGGAGACAGGTTCAGAGAGAGTGGCGACTGTTGCTCCTGGGATGAGTGCTTTAGCGATGAAGTGGGCTTGTGTTACAAGGCTCTGTTCCAATGCAGTCAGGAAGTAGCCCCTGCCCAGAGTGAGAAGCAGGAAAGTTACCATCGCCATCGCCCCGAAAATGACTGCCAGGTGGCTGATGATAAGTTTTCCCCGTAGACTTCGTGACATTCGTAAACCCTTTATATCGATTCATCCTTAGGCGAGATTAATCGCGATCCGTCAATTTATATCCAACGCCTCGCACCGTGATCAGGAGGTCTGCCGAGCGGGGGTCCAATGTTCTCATCTTGCTCCTCAACCTCTTGACAGCGGTGTCGACAACCCGAAGGTCACCGGTGTAGTCGTAGCCCCATACGAGATTCAGGAGTTGTTCACGCGTGAGCACCTGACCGATGTGGCGCATGAAGGTATGCAACAGTTCGAACTCCAAGGCGGAGAGTAAAAGCCATTTTCCATCCCACTGTACTTCATGTCTGTCAGGATCCAGTGTGAGTAAGCTCACAGCGAGGGTGGGTTGAGAGGCGCTTGGGCTCGCACTCATCCTCCGAAGGACAGTCTTTACACGCGCCATCAGCTCCCGTACGCTGAAGGGCTTAACGACATAGTCATCTGCGCCCAATTCCAAACCTACGACGCGATCGATCTCCTCATCGCGAGCGGTGAGCATAATGATAGGAAGATCTCCTTCCCGCCGAATCTCGCGGCAAACCTCCAACCCATCCATCCCGGGTAGCATCAGATCGAGGATGATGAGATCTGGTCGCTCGCAGCGAGCCTGCTTCAGGGCTTCTTCGCCATCACGAGCAACAACAACACGGTAATGGGCTTTCTCCAGGTTGTAGGTGAGCACATCTACGATGGCGGGTTCATCGTCAACGATAAGAATGGTCGTGCTCATATCCCTTATAAACCCTTGATATTCTCGAGCGTATTATAAAAACGATTTTGTGGCAATTGTGTGGCAGAGGATGGTCAACTATTGGACATTTACCTTGATGCTTTGATGACTGTAGACGCCCCGCCGGGGCGTCTCTACAGAAACCTTCCTGTAAGCTATAAGCTTAGTAATTGGTCACCATGTCGATCAGGCCTCGCTCGCGGGCTTGATGATCACACCAGCGGAAAATCAGGGTGGATAAGAGGCCAAAGCCAACAGTCAGGCCTACCAATATACCGAAAAGTTGGGTGTTGCTAAAGTTCGAAAGGGTGGGAAAGGCTTCGGCAACATTTCCCACGAGAGCGCGTCGAAGGAGCTCGAGCCAATAGGTCAGGGGTATGGCGAAACCAACGGGTCGGAGCCAGTCCGGCAGAACATCCAGGGGAAAGATGGCGCCGCTGAACAGATAAAGAGCGCTAGCCACGGCTTCGCCAATGAGGAAGAAGTGATGGGCAATCAGCAGTGTGACCCCTGCCAAAAGCAACCCCAGGTTTGCCAGCATGACCACACCCAGGACAAGGGCGCTGATGAACATCAACCAGTTCACGGTTCCCAGATCCAATTGCAAGTTGAGGAACAGCAATCCGGCCATGACGGTGATCATCACCGAGATGGTCCCTGTTAAAAAACGGGCTACACCTCGACCTACCAGGTAAAAGGGGACGCGGACCGGGGAAATGTAGATGTATTTCAGTGTTTTGTAGTGCTCGCGATCGTCAATCACCGCCCAAGAGATGCCTGCCATGACGGCCCCCACGTAGATATAAAAGGCGTTGCCCAGGTAGATATAGGAAAAGAGGGGAGAAGAGAAATCGCCTCGAGTAATGACCCCATACATCACGACAAGGATGGCAGCGCCTGCGACCGGTTTAACGATGGAGTAAACCGCGAAGAGAAAGGGGTCTGTCCAGTTCGATTCGATCTGCCAACCCAGCCAGGCGGCGATTCTGAAGGTGCGTAGACGTCCCAGCATGTTCCGCTTACCTCCTGCTTTCCGTGAGGCGGCCTTCGCGAATGGCCAGCCGCTCCATAGCTGCCAGGAGATAGCGTGCGCCCAGGATAAAACCAATACTCAATATCACCAGGATGGCCAGCTCAATGCGGACATCGAGAAAACCAAAGGTGGGACCATCCGGGAAGACGAGCTGACGCATCGCGTCCATCCCAACAGAGAGAGGGATGATGGAAGCACCCGCAGCGATCCAGAATCCGAGGCTTTTAATAGGGAAGTAGAAACCAGAGAACAGGAATATGGGTTCTTGAGCCAGGTTAGCCAGATGCCACGCCTCTCGATTCAGCATGAGAAAGATGGAGGAGAACATCATCCCCATGCCGTACAACGCCACCATCGTCAGGAGAAATGTGCCCAGAAGTGCCCAGAAGGAGACCAGTGCAAATTGAACGTTGAAAGCCAAGCTGCCGACGAGAATGATCACCAGAGCCCTGAGTGTTGTGGCTACCATCCCTCCCAGCGCCATACCCAGCAGGATCGCCATCATGGAGTTGGGAGCCATGATGTACAGCGCCAGATTTCCCTGTTCCTTCTCCCAATACAATTGGCTGGACATTCCCCACAGGATATTCATCCAAAATGCGATCATCGCGCCGCCCATCACCACAAAGCCGATATAGGTCTCAGGAGCCCCGATGGCGCGGTAGACGAAGACATAAGCGGAAACAGATAGGAAGGGGAGGAAAACGTCAAAGAACATCCATGACCGCTCTCTTTGGGCACCAATCACCCGTGGATAGGCGCGGGCGATCACGGTTTGCAGAAAGAGTTTAGCCGAGTATGGGCGCGATACTTCAACTGGTTCCTTCACGCTCAACTTCCTCCATACTGCGCCCCACAAGTTGGATAAAGACGTCTTCCAAAGAGGGCTCACGCTTTTCCAGGCTTTGGAGGTGGATGTTATGAGATGCCAATTGGTTCACCACTTCCGTAAGCACATCCTCTTCTTCTAGAATGAACTCTAAGGTCGCGTGACCTTCTCCTGGGCGATAGGTGAAGTGCCGAACCCCGCCTATCTTCTCGAAATTATTGGGTTCAGCACTGTTGATGGAATCCACCCGCAAGCGAAAGATGGCTTCTCGCTGAAGCATCCGTTTGAGGGAAGAGGGACTGTCACAAGCCAGAATACGACCTTGGTTGATGATGGCCACACGGTCACAAAGTTCATCCGCTTCTATCATGTGGTGCGTTGTGAGTAGAATCGTGTGTCCGGATTGTTGTTTTACCCAGTTCTGAATGAAGCCCCTTACATCTCGAGCAGCGCCAACATCAAGCCCCAGGGTTGGCTCGTCTAGAAATAAAACCTCAGGGTTCGTCATAAAACCGCGCACGATGTTCATCTTCTGTCGCAAGCCAGTAGACAATTCAGAGGATTTTGTGTTCATGCGGTCGTCCAGTCCAACCACACGTAGAAGCTCCTTGATTCGTCGATTGGCTTCTTTGGAGGGGATGCCGTAGAACTGCGAGAACATCCAGAGGTTCTCGCGTACGGTCAAGAGCCCATAACCGGAGGATTCTCCTCCGGAGACCATGTTGATGCGGGGTCGTATCTCATAGGCTTGTGTTGTCACATCGAAACCGGCAACCAGGGCTCGTCCGGAAGAAGGAGCCAAAAGGGTCGTAAGAATTTTGATGAGGGTAGTTTTACCGGCGCCATTCGGACCGAGTAAGCCGAAGAGTTCACCTCTGGGAACTTCGATATGGACATCCCTGAGGGCGATGAGTTCCTTGGGTTCGTTCTTCTTCCCACCGCGTATTTTATAGATTCGATTCAATGCTTGAGTTTGAATCGCATGATCGTCTGGCATCAGATGTTCACATCCTGGAAGGTTTTGAAGGGTGTGAATATTAGCACATTTGTTTCATTGGGTCAAGGTCGAGAATTCACGATGAAGTAATATCACGTCTTTTGACTATGTACAGCCTACTTCTTATGTCATCGGCATGTCTGAGCTCCTCGGAAGCCCGAAGCTGATGGAAAGGCCAGAAGAGTGAAAAGCAAAAAACCGTAAAGAGGATTGATTCTTTACTTTATTTTCGACCTTTTATTGGGCGCACCGATGGAACTCATGATATAGTGCGTTTCGTGAACCAGGTTGGGTAGATCGGGTCCATGATTGAGGGAAGTGAAGTGACTCTAGAAATTGCGACCGTACTCACGATCCTGTCGATAGCCATTCTTCTCTTCATTACAGAGCGAATCCGAATGGATCTGGTCGCCTTGATCGTGATGGTTGCATTAACGCTGACCCATCTGGTGACGCCATCTGAGGCGTTGTCGGGTTTTAGCAATTCAGCGGTGATCACAGTTTGGGCTGTTTTGATCCTCAGTGCAGGCTTATCCCGAACAGGTGTGGCCAATGTTGTTGGACATCAGATGCTGCGTCTGGCAGGGGATAGTGAGAGGCGGTTGTTGGTCATCATTATGCTGGCAGTAGGCATGCTCTCCGCTTTTATGAACAATATCGGGGTAGCAGCGATGATGATGCCGGTGGTGATCGATATTGCACGGCGCACCGGTCGTCCCCCTTCCAAGCTGTTGATACCGTTAGCCTTCGCCTCCTTGCTGGGCGGTATGATCACTCAGATCGGCACGCCCCCAAACATCCTCATCAGTGAGGCTATGCGAGAAGTGGGCCTTGAGCCCTTCCGGATGTTTGACTACACCCCCACGGGTGTAGTCGTGTTGCTTGTTGGGATAGCTTTCATGGTCTTGATGGGGCGTTTTCTTCTGCCGACACGAGACATTGCAAGGGAAGCCAGAGCGTTGGACACGAACGATTTGGAAGAGGTTTATGAACTCAATGAGCGGCTGTTTCAGGTAAAGCTTCCCGCGGACTCATTGCTTGATGGTAAGACTTTGGCTGAGAGCCGGTTAGGATCTGCACTTGGTCTTAATGTCATTGCCATCCTGCGGAATGGTGAGACTCAACTTGCACCACACCCTGGTACGGCTCTGAGATCAGGAGATGAGCTTTTGGTGGGAGGGCGGTCGGATCCGTTAAGTGAGCTGCAAGGTCGAAATTACCTTGTTCTAGAAAATGATCAGGCTGCTATCGAAAAGCTGGTCTCTGAGGAAGTTGCTATTGTTGAGGCGACCCTTTCACCGGATTCTTCGCTTGTTGCCCAAACCATCATTGAGAGCGACTTTCGACGTCGCTTTAGTGTCAATGTTCTTGGAATCTGTCGAGAAGGGAACCCACTTCTCGTCAACATCCAAAATGTCCCTTTACAACGAGACGATACGATTTTAGTACAGGGGTTTAAGGACGATCTGGATAAACTGGCACTATCCTCAGACATCGGATCATTGACACCAGTATCTAATTTCGAGATTGTTCTATCCTATCACCTGAATGAGAGGTTGCTCTCGCTTAAAGTACCGGAAGAATCAATCCTGGTGGGTGAAACCTTGGCAGAAAGCCGTCTGGGGGACGCTTTTGGTCTGGAGGTTTTAGGCATCACGCGGAATGGTAAAACTTTCCCCATGCCGAACCCTGAGGAGCCTCTTTTTGCGGAGGATTTGCTTGTGGTTGAGGGTCATCCAGAGGAACTTAGAATCCTGAGGGGATTGCAGGAGTTGGAATTCGATCCAGAGGCAAGGTTGGATCTATCGGATTACGAATCGGATTGGATTGGAGTGGCAGAAGTCGTTCTCTCGCCCCACTCATCTTTTGCCGGAAGGACCCTTCGTGAGTTACATTTCCGAGAGAAGTACGGCTTGAGCGTACTGGCGATCTGGCGCGGAGGCCGGCCTTATCGT
>MGNI01000012.1:0-281 GCA_001795115.1 Chloroflexi bacterium RBG_16_48_8
GTCTCGGTGTCGATGTCGATTTCCATAAAAGCTGGTTTTGTTGCCAGGCCTGGCATTGTGCTCATCGCTCCAAGCAGCGGATAAATAAAGCCAGCTCCAACACTTGCTCGAACCTCACGGATTGGTATTTTATACCCTTTGGGCACACCCTTGAGTGTGGGATCATGACTCAAGCTCAGGTGTGTCTTGGCCATGCACATTGGCAGATTGCCGAAGCCAGCTTTCTCATAGTTGGCAATTTGCTCCTCAGCTAAGGGTTCATAACTAACCCCATCCGCTCC
>MGNI01000012.1:333-6014 GCA_001795115.1 Chloroflexi bacterium RBG_16_48_8
GAATTTAAAGTCGCTGGGCTGTTCACAGGCATCCACTACCGCCTGGGCCAGGTCCTTCGCTCCAGCGCCGCCATCTGCCCAATGTGTGCTCTTTATCGCCGCAAACGCCCCTTGCTCCTCAGAGTATTTCCTGACCAACTCCATCTCAGCCTGGGTATCATCCTTAAAGCCATTGACAGCGACAACGACCGGGATGCCGAAGCGCAGGGCATTCCTGATGTGGACACCCAGGTTGGGCAAACCTGCCTCAAGTAGCTTAAGATTCTCTTCCATATAGGCTTTGTCAAGAGGAGCACCTGGAGAGACTTTCGGTCCACCACCGTGCATCTTCAGCGCTCGCACAGTCGCAACCAACACCACCGCGTTGGGGATCAGTCCGGAGTATCGGCACTTGATATCGAAGAACTTCTCCATGCCGATATCGGCTCCAAATCCACTCTCTGTGACAACATACTCCGCCAATTTCAGTGCAATCTGGTCTGCAATGATACTACTATTGCCATGGGCAATATTGGCAAATGGTCCGGCGTGCACGAAAGCTGGCTGTCCCTCTAAAGTCTGCAGCAAGTTAGGCATGAGTGCTTCTTTAAGAAGAACCGTCACTGCACCGGCAACGCCAATCTGTTCCAGGTTAACAGGATTCCCCTTCGTATCCAGACCGATCACGACTCTCCCTACACGTTCTCGAAGGTCCTTCAGACCGGTGGAAAGAGCGAGGATTGCCATAAGCTCGGAAGCAACAGTAATATCGACACCTGTAGCTCGTGGAAAGATCGGGCTTGGGGATCCATCCGCCAGCTTATCGTCGTTGAAGCCGACTTTAATGCTGCGCATAGTGCGATCACAGACATCAACCACCCTATTCCAAGTGATGGTAGCTGGATCGATATCGATACGGGTCACACCACGTCTTTCCAAACCGTCATCCGATTGTCGGCTCTCATGGTACATGCGGGAATCGATAGCTGCTGCTACAAGATTGTGAGCAACACTAATGGCATGGATATCTCCCGTGAGGTGAAGGTTGAAATCCTCCATGGGAATGATCTGACTGTACCCGCCACCAGCCGCGCCACCCTTAATGTTGAAAGTAGGTCCCATGCTTGGTTGACGGATGCAAACCATGACGTTTTTCCCAAGATGTGAACCCATGGCTTGGACGAGGCCCATAGATGTTGTGGTTTTTCCCTCGCCTAGTGGTGTCGGAGTGATCGCGGTTACATCGATATATTTTCCTTGAGGGCGACCTGCTAATTTCTTGAGGACATCGAGGTGAACCTTGGCTTTATATTTACCATGCAGATCCAGGTCATCCTCTGTGAGACCGATCTTCTCAGCGATTTCAAGGATCGGACGCAAATCAGCTTCTTGAGCGATCTCAATGTCCGAGGGAACGGGTCTTCGAATTTTAAGTGGCATCTTCTATTCTCCTTTGATGATTCTTTAATCGGATAGGATAATGAGAATGGCATACCCCCTTAGTTTGCACTGTCTTTCTAAAAATCACAAGCGACAAACTTCACAATCATCCTTGCCAACTGTACCAATTAATCTCTAACGAAATTTGTTCGTTTTTCTGGGACAACATATAAGTCGAAGGATTTTATACTTTGGAAAGAAATGAGAGGGATCGCTTATAGAACAACCAAGATGGAACGATCGATCTGGAGGATGATTTTTCGTGCCAGGTCATCGAGAAGGATACCTCTCCACCCTTCCTTACGATGAGCGCCAATAATCACCAAATCGTAATCTCCAGCTTGGGCTTCCTCCAAGATCTCATCGACAACGAAACCATGCCTGACTTTAGGATGAGGATGAATCAGGGGTTGATTGAGAATTGCTATGTTACGCTCAAGCACTTTGGCTTCTGGCGTTTTCTCCTGCATCAGGTCTTCCGCATCAGCTCTGAGATGCCTCCCTGAAATGCCTGGACCCGCGCTTATTTGTGACATCACATGAAGGATCGTTATGTCTTCCTCATGCTCAGAAAGATCTGCATATCGCACGGCGAATTTTCCTGGCAAGGAAGAATCCTCAACACCACTATCACATAACAGAATTTTCCGAATGGATCTGTAGGGGCCTTTAACGATTAATACGGAGCAAGGTGCTTTTTCCACAACATTAAGGATACTTGGGCTCTTGAGCAATTGCCTTACAGGCTTTCGTTTCGGTTGAATGCCCATAACGATCAATTCATAACGCCCTTCTTTCGCCTCGTTCACAATTTCATCTGTCAACTGACCCAAGCGCATTTTCGTACGGATATTTGAAACCATTGGTGTTAGAAGTTGGCTTGCACCTAACAAGGCCGCCTTCCCTTGTTCACGTTCTGATTCCGCTCTAATGACAGTTAAAACCGTTATTAATTGATCTGATAGCCCCGAGAATTGAGCTCCAAATCGCAGAACATTATTGGAGTTTTCCGAACCATCTGTTGTCAGGAGGACACGCATTGTACAAGGCGCTCCTACATGTTATACAAGCATTAAAAGGATCGGTATGATCAAGATAGAAGACATAAATAGGATAAGATTCCTGCTATCCCTCGTAACCCATGCTACAAAGTTTAACATCATGTGCTCAAAACGTCGATAAATGAAGATAAGGATGACCATTGAAACCAAGCTGATACTGACCATCTCAACAAGGACAATTGTAAAAGCAGTAGGATTGTTAAGTAAAACAGCAGCCAGTAAAGTATCAATAAACGTGGTAATATTGGCTCCCATAATGTAGGGAATCACGTTCTCCCTGCGGACGAAACCACGTTCGCTGAGGGGTACCAAGATACCAAGGGAAACGCTTACAGACATCGAAATTAGGGTTATAACTGAACCCATCATAAACATCACCCAAGGACGATAAACAAGACGAGACAGATGCCCTACCTGACTCTCCTTAATCGTCATTTGGGGCAAACATCGATCAAAGAGTTTAAAGCTCAACAGGATGATACCAAAACCCAGGAAGAACAGGGACCACCGTGGAAGAATTCCAAGGATAGAAGTGACTATCGGGTCATAGATCCTTTCTACAATTGAAACGAGCTGAGTCCCCGATTGGAGTTGTAATGGTTCCAACATGCGAGTTTGGAGGATCTCATAACCGAGGACCATCCCGATGAGGTAAGTAACTCCTGTAACCGATAAGGCCAATAATCCCATACTTAAACTAGTCGCTCGATCGCGACCTCGTAGCACATAAATAAATCCGATGAAGAGCACGATGAAGCCGGCACCTAAACGACTGCCAGTGATCATTGTGAAAGCACCAGATGAATCCATAGCACCCGCGTCAAAGAAAGCTAATGCGGCAGCAGCAACAGGTGAGCCGCTCATAACCAAATAAGCAAATAACCATCCAAATCCAAGACTGTTCAACGGATTATTAACCGAAAGCCCTTCACGGATAAAGGGAGAAATAGCTCTGGCACCATCCTTCATTAGCGAGATTGCTAAAATAAATAGGAACAGGCTGCTCATAAAGAGAAGAATCCGATCTACACGAATCCGCCTCACCACCAGTTTGAAAAAGCGAATCAGATTAAAGGTGCGCCCTTCACCAACAGCTTTCGATGTCTTCTTCGGAATAGACACAGGGATACCAGACCTATCCACTACAGGAGGGATCCCATCTGGGTTTGGAAAATCAGACAAATTATTCTCCATTTTGCTGAAATGATTCATCTCCCAACTCAAGATTGAGATTAGGTTCAATTTCCCTCTTCCATAGTTTCTCAATCAGTTCTTGATGGGCTCGCGACCAGCCACCTAGTTCTTCCTCTGAAATCGTTCCAATCAGGTTTGGAAAAAGATCTGTAGTGATAGCGACTGGTCTTAGTTGATAAAGAATAAAAGTGTTTTGTGCATTCTCACTCAGAAGATAATGGAGAAACTCGTTGGCCACCGACCTTTCCATTTATGTGACATTCTTATCCACAATCACAGCGACAGGTTCCGCAATAACTGTACAAGGGGGGATCACGATTGATAAAGCGACATGACGAGCCAAGGTCAAGCGAGCATCCTGTTCATAAGTCACATAGGCATCTCCAGCACCTAATTCGAATAACATCAAAGATGCCCTTGCTGAGGGAGCTAATAATATCACGTTATCCCAAATGGCGGCTAATGTATTTGCAGCATCGATCTCGCTTTCGGTATCAGACGCGCTGCAGCCGTACTCCGCCAAGATCGCCCACGCCCCAGCCCCGGATGAGCGGGGGTCAGGATGGATGAGCCGTAGACCTGGCATGGCCAAATCTGCAAAATCATTGATCCCCGCTGGATTGCCAGGACGTGTAACAATAACCATGGGTGTCATGCTTACAACGATGGGCTGATTATTTTCCCGCACCATCTTCCCTAACTTGAGGTAATTCACATGCTGCTCATCACTCAAGATAGCCACATCGGCAGGCGCGCCAAGAATGATTTCGCCAGCAAGTGTCAGAGAAGGACCAAATACGCCCTCGATTGTAAGTTCTCTACCATGCATAGATTCCCAATATTTTTCAAAATCTGGAAAGATGCCCTGTGACAACAACTCGACTTGTGTGCTGTAGGCATATACAATAAGCTTAAGTGGTTTTTTGGAATGGGACAAGATTGACAAAGACGAGAAAATCAACAAGGCTAATCCAGCCACTAACCCTAACGTTCAGCTCATCCAGCTGGGCCAGTTCATTCCCTTCGACTCTCTTGTCAACATTTTCGTACCTGACATTTCATCAAACCCTATGCATAATCACCCAATGTCACCCGCTAAGTAGGCTTTTGTGCGTTCATCACGAGGTTCTTTAAAGATCTGTGCTGCAGGTCCACTCTCCACAAGCTCCCCCATCCAAAGGAAGAGAACATAATCAGCCAATCGACGCGCTTGTCTGAGCATATGCGTAACGATGACGACAGTCATTCTTCTCTTCAAATGGGTCAGCTGTTGCTCTATCCGCTGGGCTGATATCGGATCCAAGGCAGAGGTGGGCTCATCGCAAAGGTGTATCTCTGGTTCCGCTGCCAGGGCACGCGCCAGACAGAGACGTTGTTGCTGGCCAGTGGAAAGCCTGGATGCTGGCGATCGAATCCGATCCCGTACCTCATCCCAAAGACCAGCTTCATGGAGATACCGTTCAACAACCCCGTCTATTGTATGTCGATGGATATGGCGGTGAATCCTTGGACCGTAGGCCACATTATCAAAAATAGACATCGGTAGTGGAAAAGGTTTAGGAGCAAGCAGTCCTATTCGTGTACGCACCTCCGTCACATCCACAGCTTGATCGTAGATATCGCAGCCATCCAGGGTCACACGACCTGTTATACGAACTCGTTCTGTCTCTTCCAGCAAACGATTCAAGCTCTTCAACAAAGTCGATTTTCCACAACCAGAGGGGCCAATAATCACTGTGATTCCTCTGGAGTAAATATCCGTCGTGACATCTTTCAATGCATGATGAGAACCATACCACACGTTCAAATTCTGAATTTGTATCTTTGGTTCATCCATTAAAAGTCCCTCACTATCGAATGACATGTTCCATAGATCCTTTGGTGAGAAGACGGGTAATGATACTGATTGTTAGTACGATCAGTGTTAGGATGAGAGCCGAAGCATAGGCTCGTTCTTGGACAGCCGGGAAGGGAGTCCCCAATTGGAAAAATACTGCTAATGGTAAA
>MGNI01000012.1:6053-13665 GCA_001795115.1 Chloroflexi bacterium RBG_16_48_8
GTATATCCCGCCGTGAAGAGGACAGAGGCCGCATCCCCTATACCTCTCCCAAAGGCCAAGAGAATAGCTGTGATAATCCCGGGTGTTGTCTGTCGGATAATCACACGTACAGCTGTCTCCCAACGGGTTGCCCCCAAAGCAAAAGACGACTCCATAATGGGAAGCGGAACCATTACAATGGCCTCGTCCATCCCTCTGACCATGATTGGGATCTCGAGGAGGGCCAAAGCGATTATACCACCCAAAAGAGATGCTCTCATGCCTAAGGCAAGCATGATGGCAAATCCGCATATCCCGTAGATGATGCTAGGGACACCCCAAAGAACATCGAGTGATAATCGGATCAAGGTGGCTGGGAGAGAACGAAAAGCATACAAATTGAGGAAAATCGCGATCGGAAGACTCAATACAAGAGCCAGAAGCGTGGCGCCCCCAGCAAGGTAGAGCGATCCAACGATAGCGTTAAGGATCCCACCTTCTTTCCCAAGATAATATCCACCTGTTGGAACCCGAACAAGCATATCCACGTCAAGCGCTGGAAGTCCTTTCCATACTACAGTCGCAAGGATAAAGAACAGGCTCCCGAGCACAACCATAGCTGACCCAATCATTAGGACGGTAAAAATTCTCTCTTCCAGTTTTTTCCATTTCATCTTTCAACATCCTTAAATCGATCTGGTGAGTCGAAGGAGTACTAATCGAGAGATGAGGTTAAAGACCAGTACAACCATGAGCAAAATAAATGCTGCACATAACAATGCCGAGTCGTACATAGGGATAGACATCATCTCCCCGTAGTTATTCGCAATAAGAGCAGTCAGCGGGTATCCAGGGTCAAATATCGAGCTTGGTACTTGAGGAACGTTTCCCACAACCATCAAGACCGCCATCGTCTCACCGAATGCTCTTGAAAATCCAAGCACGACAGCCGCGATTATTCCCGGCAACGCACGCCTTGCCACGACATGCTTCACCGTATGCCAGCGTGTTGCTCCCAGGGCAAGGGAAGCCTCACGCAAACCTTGGGGAACCGCTGTAAAAACCTCGGTCGACATGGCAATGATGATAGGGGAGACCATAACACCCAGTACCAACCCTCCCGCCAATAAACTGAATCCGGTCGGATTGTCTGTCTGAAACAAAGGGATAAAACCTAAAGTTTTTGTGAGTAATGGAGCTATAAATTTTCCAACAAAGGGCACTACAGTCAGCATGCCCCAAACGCCATATACTACAGAAGGCACACCAGCCAATAAGTCAATCAAGGGTTTAATGTAAGCACGAACCTTTGGTGTGGCATATTCAGATAGATAGATCGCAGTTAATAATGAAGGAGGGATCGCCAGGATCATGGATATAGATGTCACCCATAGTGTCCCCTGTATGAATGGATAGAACCCAAAAGCGCCTGAGATAGGATGCCATGTCCTCGAGAAAAGCAATTCCGTTAATGGTTTTGCTGAAAAAATAGGACGAGCTCTTGTGAAGAGTATGACAGCGATAAGCGGGACTAAAAGCGCCGCAAATAAACTCAGTACACCCATTACTCGACCCGCAAGAACATCCTTCACCCGTCGAGTGAGACCGAAAGGGTGATTCCTCTTCTTATTCCTGTTCAGCAGCTGAGGAATGAACTCTTCCTGAGCCATAGGGGTATTTGCCTTTCATTCAATCTTGGTCAACTCCATTTGCAATTGTTCACGACTTAATCCGATGTATCCGACCTCATTGACATATCCCTGACCATCTGTGAGCACCCATTCGATAAAGTCCCGTACGACTCCAGTTGGTTTCCCAAGTGTAACGAGGTTAAGATCACGGGCTGGTGGAGCTGGATAATAACCTCCGGCGACTGCTTGGACCGCTTGCCCTTTTGTTTCGAACCACTCTTCCGGATCCATTATTCCATTTGCATTGACATCCAGGGGGACAACAAATGCCCCTTGCACTGGTTTGCCACTTGATGCATCAAAAGCGTAAGTTAAGTTATTGTAGCCAATACCCAAAGGATCTTTGATCACAGCATCCAACACTCCTGGATCGCCATACACTCCTATTCCAAGCAAATCCTCCTGATTCTTACCCAGGTATTCGGCGAACGTTGCAGGTGCGCCGGCTGCATCAGACCGTGTATAAACATTCACAGGATCTTGAATTTCTAGTTGACCAACCACTTGCCCCCACGTTGTGATCTCACCTGTGATATAGATGCCAACAAGCGTCTCCTGGCTGATTCCTTGAGAACGCAACTCATCAAGAACAGGATTGAGTTCATTAACAGTAACGAAAACAGCATCCCTTGTAACGGAGACCCAAAAGGCTCCCTTCTCAATCTCCTCTTGATAGATCTTGCGAGATACCATCCCGATATCTACAGCTCCAGCTAGGGCATCCACCATGCCTTTCCCCGCTCCACCAGCAGAGATATCAAACTCGACCTGGGGGTATGTGGTATGGAACTCTTCAGCCCAACGGACCATCATCGGATACAACGCCCACGCGCCTGAAATTGTGATGGTTTGCTGAGGATTCGAATCGATACTTTCCATTTCACTTGAGGAAGCACAACCTGCCATGAGGGAAGATATAACCAAAAGGATGCTGAGTGGCTTGCATTTTTTCATAACCATTCTCCAAGTAATAAAAGTGCCACAGACAGTTCTGCGGCTCTTTCCAACGCAGACCTGTCCCTTCCAATTCCTACAGGGTTAGCTGACGGGTTAGGGCGGCAAGGAACCCATCTCGAAAGTTCGAGACCCACCCCAAGATCTGGTTCCCCCGCTCGATTTACAACTGCCGAATCATAGAACGGCTTAAATCGATTAGGCGACAGAATTCTTCTTATCCGTTTGGCGGTTTTGCGATGAATATGGGTATTCTCGCATACTCCAATACCGGATTGACTACGCTACTTAGAAGCGTCCTTTTAAGCCAGCTTTCTGGCTTAGCAGCGACTGAGACAAGATCATATTCTCCCTCCATCACCTCCTGTTGGATGATCCGCTTGGTATCTCCCTCCAAGATATTCAACTTCACTTCAATTCCATGAGATGCAAGTCTTGCAGTCAGCGACTGTAAATGTTTTTCCAACGCACTATTGCCTTTGAGCATCTTGGGAATTTGTACACTCATTCCAGACAATCCTTGGTACATCCTTGGAATAGGCGGAAGAGGTACCGACATTGTTACTACTGCCTTGCTTGGAAGACCCATTTTTACAACCCAATCCACAGCTATATGGTCTCTGTTTTCACATCTAAGGATTAGCAGGATCTTTTCTATCGGCCATCGCGGTTGCCGTGCGACCAATACAGATGGCTGTAACTTTTGAATAACCCTGTGATATCTCGGTGAAAGCATTGATCTGGTGTATTTTGATTTTATGGTCTCCTCAATGATGACGAGATCAACAACTCCATTTGACTCTTCGACTACATCAGATAATGTGCCCTTAGCACCAACAAGGGAATAAATATTGGAGTCCGGAATCTTCAATTGATTTCGAATATAGTTGGAATAATCTCTGCATATTTTCGAAATATCATTGTTTCGAGAATAAAGTAAAAGGTGCAAATCGTCATTCTGATAATCAGGCCATAATTCACGAAGCAGTCTGTCAATCCAAGTCTGATCGCTTTTCACAATATACGGATTCGCGCCTAAAGCAGATCTTACAGCTTCAATCGCAAATTTATTCTCTGGATCTGCCATAGCCACGGTTATTTGATTTCGTTCAATTGCTAAGGGAAGCACATGGTAACTGAAAGCTAGTCTGGGTGGCAGTTTCTTGGCAAGTATTGTATCTAACGGGACTCCCTCAAGCTGCAGCGGCTGCGACAATCGGCGTTTGGTCGAATCCATAGCCAAAAGCTCCTTACTATCAGTAAACCATAAGGAAATTACAAGGACCGTGACAGCCTGGTAACGAAATTGTGATAAAAATGGGCTTTCTATTGAGAGGAAGGAAGCGTGAGTCCGTACCCTATCCCTGGAACAGTCTCAATATAGCTGGGATTGGAGGGATCAGGCTCAATTTTACTCCGCAGGCGGTGTACCACCTGTCTAACCATATCCCGATCAGCCCCTTCAGCACCCCAAATAAATTCAATAACCAAATTTGTTGGAACGACATGTCCCGAATTCCGAATTAGAATTTCGAAAAGCTTACTCTCCAATAAGGTTAATTGGACAAGTCTTTGTCCTCCCACCTGCACTTCTCTACGATCTTGGTCGAACTTAAGATCTCCTATGTTAAAGGTTGTTGGGATGGGAATTCGATTCACGCGACGCAACACAGTACGCACTCTTGCTACAAGTTGGCGAGGACTGAAGGGTTTCGTAACGTAATCATCTGCTCCAATTTCAAGACCGTGGAGGATATCCTCTTCTTCACCCCTCACGGTGAGCATGATAATGGGCGTATTGGATTGTTCTCGGATTTTTTCACAAACAGAAAAACCATCAAGTTTTGGAAGATTGATATCCAATAGGATGAGATCAGGATCCTCCTCTATCCACCGCTGCAGCGCCATCTCCCCATCCGAAGCTTGTATGATATGAAAGCCCTCACGCCTTAGAGTGAACGCGATCACATCTGCTAACGTAGAATCATCCTCCACAACCAAAGCTTTCATTTTTCATCCATCAATGCTTGAAAATCGCTGCTTTAGCGTGTATCCACGAAGTGCCCCTTAACTTCATTCATCCATTTGTGGGGTTCTTACAGAATGCCATCAAGTCATCCCAGATTCTACTCCACTTCAGAAATGATTGTTTTTCAATCATAACTTGTATTGCCTTTATTCTTGGAAATGCTGAATCCAATAATCCTAGGAAAAGAGATGTGATGCAAGAGAGAATGGAGCGCATGCTTTGTGTTTTAGCGAAAAAATCTTATAAAGAAGAGGAGACTAAGAAAGAATTGGGTCAAATGAATTACATTAATCATCCAAGGAAAACCCATCCTCCCGGCTACAATAAGTATATTGGACTTGACTGAAACAAACCTGGGACATACTAAAGTTCCAAGAACAATATCGAGGTAAAAGTGGTCTCCCACAAATCGGTTCTTATGGAGAAGAGAATGACCAGTGGAATAAAATGGCTCCTGAGGAATTTGTCTTCTCGCTTGATCCTTGCCTTTATGGTGATCATCATTGTGACTACCCTCTCTGCTGGCATTCCAACCTATTTGTTCATACGAAACGAACTAGATCTTCAGGTACGAGCTCGAGTGGAAGATGGAAATCGAGTTACCCAAACACTCTTGCAAGTCGAGGAATCTCGTATGACCAATCTTGCCGCTCTCACCGCTGAACGACCCACCTTAAAAGCCATTCTGCGGGGGAGAGACTCAGTTGCTCTCGCAGATTATCTTGACACTTTTAGATCAACAGTAGATCTTGATTTCCTGATTATCCGAAATCCCGATGGAGAAATACTGGTCAAAAATCAATTATTATCCCCATGGCCTGATCCTCCCTTCCCTGAAAATGTGGCTTACTATTCATCAACAGGGACTCAAGCCTCCATTGCTCTTCTCGCAAGCCAACCGCTTTTTAGCGAAGGATCGAGTGAGATACTGGGATATGTCACCCTGGGCAACTTGCTCGACGACGAATTCACGAACCAATTGGCAGCCATAACAGGATACGAGCAGAGCATCCTTCTTGGATCGAATCGAATCGCAACAAGCCTGGGTGATGTGATGGAAGTAGCAGATGTTACAGAGGTTTTAAATGCTACCGCCATAAATGGATTCGAAACGATTGCGACAACGATTGGAAGCAGACCTTATTACACCTCTCTCGTGCCCATTCAGGATGATGAAAACCGGACGATAGCGTACATTGAAGTGGCTCTGCCTATTGATAACTTGATCACGGCGGAACGACGCGCCCTTATGAGCATGGTTGTGAGCACAGCCCTGGTCATCATCGCTGGCTCTATACTAGGAGGATTGATTTCCAGACGCCTCACTCAACCACTGAGCCAATTAACAGAAGCTGCAACTCAAGGGGATATTGATTCCCCCTACCCTGCACCCAAAGAACCAGCAGAAATCGCCACGTTAGCTATTGCGTTAGAAGCCAGTCGCGTAAACATCAAGCGTGTGATGGAAGATTTGGAACAGGCCAAGCTTTGGTCTGAAACCCTCATCCAATCCATCATTGAAGGGATTGTTACCTTCGACGGACAAGGGTGCATCACATCCTTTAATCAGGGAGCAGAGGCTATTACGGGTTGGTCTCAGAATGAAGTGCTTGAGCGCTCATTGAATGAAGTCTTTCAGTTGGCAGAGGGCGAAGGCAAGTTCTCAGAACAGGTCCCACCATCAGGGGGAAGACGTCAGATCCCGATCATCACCCGAAGTGGTAAACGAACAATATTGGCCGTTACCAGTGCAGAATTGATCCCCCCAGATAGCGAAAGCCCACAATCCGCCTTGGTTCTCAGAGATATTACGGAGGAACAAGCCGCACGTAACTTGCGTTCCTACTTCCTTGCCAATATATCACATGAATTCCGTACGCCAATATCGGCTATCAACGCCTCCGTTGAATTGCTACTGGAAGAGCTTGAAGACCTTTCTACAGCTGAAATTGGTGAACTGCTGAACTCAATTCACATGAGTGTAGCGGGCTTACAAACGCTCATTGACAATCTACTTGAGAGCCTCAGCATTGAAGCAGGACGATTCCAAATTCGACGCCGCCCAACGGATCTCAACAATATCATCCTTGAAGCCGTACGCATGATGAAACCACTCCTTGATCGACGCCAACAAAAATTATCGATTCGCACCCCTCTCCAACTGATGAAAGTTAATATCGACCCTACGCGTCTGACTCAAGTGGTCACGAATTTGCTCTCCAACGCTAGCAAATACAGCCCTATCGGTAAAGAAATTGTCCTGATGGTTGAAAAGGTCGGGGACAAGCTTATTAAGATTTCTGTGGCTGATCGGGGGCAGGGAATCCCCCTGGTGGAACGCTCCGATATTTTTCGACGTTTCGTACGCCTCGATTCACAAGATGGCACTCAATATGGGATCGGCTTGGGTTTATCCGTAGTCAAAGCCATTGTGGAAGAGCACGGGGGTGAAGTAGGTGTTGAAGATCATGCAGGAGGCGGTTCGATTTTTTGGTTCACGCTTCCCTTTTCAGGAGTCCAAGAATGAAGGTTCTCATTGTTGACGATGACCTCGCTCTCGCTGATGTTGTGTCATTTACCATGCGTCGCGCCGGATTTGAAGTGATCGCAGCTCATGATGGACAAGAGGCCCTGAAGCAATGGGGTGCTGAAAATCCAGATCTGATCATCCTGGACTTGAATCTACCCAAGCTCGATGGATTGAAGGTATGTCAGCGTATCAGGTCTCAATCGAAAACCCCCATCATCATTTTAAGTGTTCGAGGTGAGGAGGATGATGTTGTCAGCGGTTTGGAGATTGGTGCAGACGATTATATTGTAAAGCCCTTTAGCCCCCGCCAGTTGGTGGCACGTGCTGAAGCAGTCATACGACGATCCACTGCAACACCAGTGTCTCATGGCCCCATCACCCTAGGCGACCTTACTCTGGATCCGTCCCGCAACGAAGTCCAACGCCACA
>MGNI01000012.1:13706-13954 GCA_001795115.1 Chloroflexi bacterium RBG_16_48_8
TACTGATGATCAATCAAGGGCAAGTATTACCCACAGATTCCTTGATCGACTCTGTTTGGGGTCCCTCTGGAGGCGATCGCATTATGCTGAAGCAGCTGGTCTACCGATTGAGAAAGAAAATCGAGCAGAACCCTTCGGATCCAATCTATCTGAAGACAGTATCGGGTGTTGGTTACTCCTTCGAGTAAAGAATTTCCATTCACCACGATTGGATTTTTTCCCATCCCTTCTGGCAATTATACCCTGCG
>MGNI01000012.1:14042-14579 GCA_001795115.1 Chloroflexi bacterium RBG_16_48_8
CTTTTGTTACCATCTCGTTACGTCCCTGCGACCTACCCTGTTACCACACACTCCTATACTACATTCAGAGAAAAAGCTGATGATACAGATCGGTGCTCATGGTTACCCATTCGCCTTCTCTGCTTGCCAACACCAAAGTCAGAAACTATGGGTCAGCATAAGAGGTGAGGAAAATGAAGAAATTAACCGAACTGGACATCGAAAGCGGGACCGAAAGAATCAAAACTACCATCTTAAACGATACTTTTGAAGAAAACCGAGCTGAGAAATGGATCCAGAGCTTTCTCAACCATTTCTTTACTGTCCAAGATGAGAAAACTTCACCCTCCATTCCCGTATCAAAAGAGGAGCGTGAGAATGATTAGAAAATCAAGATTAGAACTGATAAATAAACTCCGGAACCCTGAGAATCACGAAGTACGGGATGCTATCCATGAGATGCGTCTACGAGGTTGGCTTCAAGATGGGACGCTCGAAGGTGCGGATCTCAGACACGTCCATTTCCAAAATTCAAACTTGGAAAATGCCAATCTTAGA
>MGNI01000012.1:14602-14883 GCA_001795115.1 Chloroflexi bacterium RBG_16_48_8
TCTGCAGCTTTCCAATTTAAGTCATTCGGACCTTACGGATGCCTGTCTATCCAATGCAAACATGTATGGGGCAGATCTCAGACACACCTGCCTGAAAGGGGCAAATCTTTTTAAGACGATTCTGCAAGGTGCGCGCAATATAAAGAATGAGCAACTTGCAGAAGCAAAATGCTTGTGGGGAGCTATCCTGCCCGATGGAAGCCTCTACGATGGGCGATTTAATTTAGATGGAGACATTGAATTTGCAAAAGCAGGACATATTGACATTCATAACCCACGCG
>MGNI01000013.1:0-1691 GCA_001795115.1 Chloroflexi bacterium RBG_16_48_8
CGGCTTCGATCGCCACACGGGCTTTTACCTCAGGAATTAGAACCTGACTCTGGTAGTCCTCATCCTGCTTCGAGAAAAGTTCCCAGGATGGGAAGGACACAAGACGGACCGAATGACCTTCTGCTGCTAATCGCCCACCCGCTTCAAGGATCAATTGGACCTCGGATCCGGATGCCATTAAAATGAGTTCGGGCTCTCCCTCTCCAAGATCCGCAAGCACATATGCTCCTCGACGGAGACCTTCTGCGGAGGCATATACTTTACGATCCAGAGTGGGCACAGATTGGCGTGAAAGAGCTAGGGCGATAGGTCCTGACTTGTGCTCCACAGCAACAAGCCACGCAATGGCAGTCTCATTGGCATCTGCTGGCCGAATGACTGTCAGGTGAGGAATAGCTCTTAATGCGGCCAGATGCTCAATGGGTTGGTGGGTGGGCCCATCTTCTCCAAGCCCAATGGAGTCATGGGTGAAGACGTAAATCACCCGTTGCTCCATGAGGGCAGCCAACCGGATGGCTGGACGCATGTAGTCCGAGAAAACCAGGAAGGTGCCTCCGTATGGGATCAAGCCTCTATGCAAAGCGATCCCATTCAAAATCGCCCCCATGGCATGTTCTCGAACCCCAAAATAAAGGTATCGCCCGGCTGGGTTGTCTGCACTGAAAGGAGATCCCCCCCTGATATCCGTCATGTTAGATCCAGTAAGATCCGCAGAACCGCCTATCAGTTCGGGCAGTTGAGATGCGAGGCTATTGAGCACTTGACCCGAAGATACCCTGGTTGCCAGCCCCTTCTCATCCGGAGGAAATTCAAGCACTTCAAGCCTCCCAGGAAGAGAACCTCTTTGTGTCCGTTCAAATTCGTAAGAGAGATCCGGAAAATTCTCTTGATAACTTTCAAATAACTCTTTCCAGGATCGATTCGCCTCAGATCCCCTTGCACGGATATTTAAGAAGTGCTTTCGCACATCTTCAGGGACATGGAAAGAGGGTTCTTGCGGCCAGCCCAACTTGTCCTTGGCACCGGCTAATTCCTCCATCCCGGGAGGTGATCCATGCGCCTTGGCTGTGTCCTGCAAAGTCGGTAATCCATAACCGATATGTGTTCGACAGAGGATCAAGGAGGGTCGAGGGTCAGCTTTCGCCGCCTGGATGGCCTGATCGACCGCATCCAAATCATTTCCATCCTCCACCAACACAGTGTGCCAGCCATACGCTTGGAATCGTTGGGCTCGATCTTCCGTGAAGGTAAGATCCGTACTTCCATCAATTGTGATCCGATTGTCGTCATAAAGGTAAACCAGGCGGCCAAGCCTTAAGTGCCCAGCCAGTGAGGCAGCCTCCGAAGCAACACCCTCCATTAGATCCCCATCTGAAACAATGGCATAAATGGTATGATCGATAATTGGAAACCCGGGACGGTTGAACTTCGCCGCAAGATGTTCTGTGGCGATCGCCATCCCCACTCCAGTTGCGAAACCTTGACCTAAAGGCCCGGTAGTGGTCTCAACTCCTGGCGTTAAACCGAGTTCGGGATGTCCAGGGGTTTTGCTTCCCCATTGCCGAAATTGCTTGATTTCTTCCATAGATACATCGAAACCAGTGAGATGGAGCAACGCAAAAAGCAACATGGATCCGTGTCCGGCGGATAACACAAATCGATCCCTATCAGGCCAATGAGGGTTTAGGGGA
>MGNI01000013.1:1705-2180 GCA_001795115.1 Chloroflexi bacterium RBG_16_48_8
ACGGCTCCAAAGGACATAAGCCATGGCTGCGGCTCCCATGGGCAATCCAGGATGCCCTGAATTGGCATTTTGAACAGCATCTGCGGCAAGAAACCGAATGGTGTTGACCGCTCGCTCTTCAAGATTCTGATTCGCCATAGATGACTCCATTGAGTGAATTACAGGTATATAAGGATGGTAACAGGGGCCATTCGACATGCATACACCTATCATGGTATACGGGAGTTGCATTATCTTATCATGAACCAAAGATATCCCTGAATTGTGAAAGAGAAGTAGGACCTCCAAGCCACTTACGGAGAAAGCCTAGGAGGGCAGATTCAATCCATCGATCCAACCCTTGAGTCCATTCAGGCACTCCGTCCCTAATTTGTGCCCAACATCCGTCTCGCAAAATCGGACATGTACTCCAAAATCTCTCAATAAAATGGCATCGCTTCTGGCCCGTTCAATGGGAATCCATTCATCCCTCGAG
>MGNI01000013.1:2192-3710 GCA_001795115.1 Chloroflexi bacterium RBG_16_48_8
AAGACGGACAGACCCTTCAGGTCAATATAATTACCTTTTGTAAGAAATCCGGCAGCAGCAATGATCGCTTTCGGTCGTAGTTGTGGTTCCACTGCAGAAGCAAATGCCAGGGCAGCACCTTGACTGAAACCCAGAAAGAACATCTCTTCGCGTGTGAAACCCGCTTCAGCCTCCAATTCATCGACCAGGTTTTTTAATGCTGTAATCGCTGGATTAAAATCTTGCGCAGCAGGCCATCCCTTGAGAGATGGTTTCACCCAACTATAACGATCCTCAGCCATTGGATAGTTGGCACGAGGTGCCATTTTCACCCAACCTTCTGGTAAAATGTGCTCTAAGACCCACATCGAATTCTCATCCCCTCCCAAACCATGCAGAAGTAAGATGGAAGGCTTATCATTCCCGATTTGCTCACGGTAGCGATAGACAAAACCACTCCTTGTGCTACGCTCAAGCTTCGGATCACTCACCATTCACACTCCCAACAAACCAACCCAGGAGCCACAGGAGACCTCCAATAAGAAGCACAGGGACTAACCCCAATCCCGTACATATCAATGCCATCCATCCGGCCTGTTCGCCATAGATCCAATAAATCAGACCATCCCCAAGTATAAATACAAGTAAGACGACGCCAAATACGAGTCGTTTCTGTGTTGTACTGGAATATTTTCGTAGATCCCTTTCCTGAGACAATGGAATATCCTTAATGGAATTTAAAATCCCTATCGAAAGCAGAAGCTCAGTTCCTCGAAGGAATAAACGAGCAAGTCTTATATCAAGATAGGTTAAATCCGACGGGAAGTACTGGAACAATTAGATGCTTCCATCCAGGATCGCCGCAACAATGAAACGGGCATCCTCCAATGGATCCTGAATATGTGGGAGCTTATATTCTGGTGTCACTCGAACTGTCAATCGTTCAGCAGATTCCCGAAGGTTATCTGGGATCTCCTCGCGCCTGGAATACCATTGAAGTAATTCATAGGCACTTCGGGGAGGGCTCTCACCGGTATTTCGCTCAAAATAAATCCCGATCGCGATACCAGCTGCTCTCCGTGCACATACCCTCGCACGACCTTCATTGCCCTTTGCCCGAGAATCCCGAGCTTCCATGAATTCTGCCTCAATGCGGGCTTGTCTTTCTTTGAGTTCCATCCTGTTCATCCTACCATAAACCATCATCTATATCACCCAGATTTTATTAGAAAGGGTGTGTTTCTAGAAATGTTGGTCTGATTTTGAATGGAGGGTGGTATCATGAAACCCACCAGCATAGGTATGGATTGTTCCTTAAGAGTAATTAAACGGATTAAGTTCTATACACCCAAACCACCTGTAAATAGAGGGAGGCGAGTATGCGATTTGACGGTAAGGTCGCTTTGGTCACAGGCTCTGGAAGAGGAATCGGCCGAGCTATTGCCTTGAGATTCGCTCAAGAGGGTGCAGATTTGATCATTAACTTCTTCCGGAATCGAAGTCCAGCGGAAGAAACAGCCAAAGTGATCCGTGAATTAG
>MGNI01000013.1:3756-4041 GCA_001795115.1 Chloroflexi bacterium RBG_16_48_8
GATCAACATTCTCTTTGATGCTATTGAGGAATCCTTTGGCTTCTTGGATATCCTCATTTGCAACGCGGCCTCTGGGTACAACCGACCGGTATTAGAGCAAAAGCCCAAAGGTTGGGATTGGACGATGAATATTAACGCACGCTCCGTCCTTTTTTGTTCTCAGCGTGCTGTACCTCTCATGGAAAAGCGTGGAGGGGGTCATATCGTCAACATCTCCAGCCCTGGCTCTTTCCGAGTGATGCCAGAATATGTCGTCGTTGGAGCCAGTAAGGCTGCCATGGAGGC
>MGNI01000013.1:4081-4263 GCA_001795115.1 Chloroflexi bacterium RBG_16_48_8
TTATGGGATTGTGGTGAATGCTGTCTCGCCTGGCGTCATTGAGACAGATGCCTTAAGGCACTTCAACCTTTTAAAAGATGAAAAGATCATCCCGCAAGTTGTCGATGCGACACCAGCCGGACGAATTGCCACACCCGAAGATGTAGCTGGAATTGTGGCATTTCTCTGTACATCGGAGGCTG
>MGNI01000013.1:4290-5883 GCA_001795115.1 Chloroflexi bacterium RBG_16_48_8
TGGATGGTGGATTCACACTCCCCATCCAAGGTGTCCAAGATTACCTTTAATTATTTCGAATATCCACCTTAAGATCATGCTAGAAATAGGGACGTATGGTCATTCCTCCCCGCTGTCTTCTTTGAATATCAGGTTTTGCCAGGATTAAATTTGAAAAGGAACATCTCCACGTTCTATGTGAGCCAGAAATTCCTGTCTCGTGATTGGGTTTTTACGGAAGATCCCGGTCATCGAACTGGTGATCATCCGCGATTTGGATTTCTTCACACCGCGGATCTTGGAGCATAAGTGCAAACCTTCTACGACGACTGCGACCCCTTGGGGGTGAATGGCAGCCTCAAGGAACTCCGAGATTTGATGCGTCATCCTCTCCTGTACTTGAAGACGCCTTGCAAATAAATCAACGATGCGAGGAATTTTCGACAATCCGATGACCTTGCCACTCGGTATATAAGCAACGTGCGCTTGTCCGAGGAAGGGCAACATGTGGTGCTCACACATACTATAAAATTCGATATCTTTCACGATGACCATGTCATCGTATTCAACATCAAATACAGCTTCATTAATCAGTGTATAAGGGTCGACTCGATAGCCTGCCAGCAATTCATCAAACATCTTGGCGACCCGCTCAGGGGTTCGCTCTAGACCTTCCCTACACGCATCCTCTCCAAAAGCTGCTAACAACTGCCGAACAGCAGCTTCGATCTCTGGACGCGCAACTCCAACATCATTCATTAATTCGGCAGCAGCCTCAATCTCATGCATGGTAACCTCCTGATTGATAATTCAGACTCCACAAAATAGTACCACCAAATGTTCCCGCCAGACGATCCATGGAACGATATCATTCTCAAATAACCTCTTGGCATAGTATCTGGGAAGGATCAAATCTGGTGCATTCTTCGGGCGATGGACAAAATACGATTACAATGTAATGGCTGAGAAGCACAATGAGAACCATAGCTTCCTATTCTTCTAACCCATTAGTCACTGGTCTAATCCATTAAAAACCAGAGGATGTAACAATGAGCGAAGACCGAATCCATATTAAAGACCTATTTCTCCGCGGGATCATTGGTATCAACGATTGGGAGAGAGAGAAGAGACAGGACATTCTCATCAACATTACTCTTTTCGGAGACCTGCGACCAGCGGGATTATCGGACCAGATAGAGGACTGTATCAATTACCGTACCATTGCCAAAAAGGTCATCCGGTATGTTGAAGAGAGTGACCGTTTCACGGTTGAAGCTCTCGCAACTGACATCGCCAGACTGTGTCTCGAGCAAGAAGGCGTAAAACGAGCACGTGTCTCTCTGGAGAAACCAGGAGCGCTTCGATTTGCTCGTTCTGTAGGAGTGGAAATTGAAAGAACTACGGAAGATTTCGCCTAAGTGGGCTTTTATATCGATTGGCTCGAATATTGCCCCTGAGAAGTATCTGCCTCTTGCCACACGACGACTTCACGAATTGGGAATATTACTCAGAATCTCTAAGGTTTACCAGAATCAACCTGTGGGGAGGCCTGAACAGGCGGATTTCCTGAACGCGGCTGCCCTTGTGGAAACGGATCTCCCCGCCATCCAAATA
>MGNI01000013.1:5937-8362 GCA_001795115.1 Chloroflexi bacterium RBG_16_48_8
GACAATGGATCTTGATCTTTGTCTCTTAGGCAATGAGATTTTGGATACCCTTGAGATAACCTTACCTGATCCAGATTTGCTCACCCGAGGCCATCTGACCATTCCCTTGGCTGAGCTTGCCCCTGATTTCCCCCATCCTATCACCGGGGAAAGTCTCCAGCAGATCGCTGATCGACTACAACCGACCGTTGAGCTTAGATTGCGAGAAGGCGTTACGAGCCAGTTACAGGAAGCTTTAAAAACACCATCCCAAGATGCATCAACTTGAGAAATTTCACATCATCATGACACGCCCACTTATAGGTGGTTTCCCTCGAAATGGATGCGATTCTCAAAGTAAATTCTCTGCATGCCGTGCATCTACCCTTCCTATTAAAGACAATAACGCCCGGAGGGGCGTCTTAATCAACCAAAGGGGCGATTTGTTGCCGCTCCTTATCTATCTTGATATGGATTACATTAAAAGACTCTGCTGAAAAAAAGCCACCCAGCTGAGAGGAACTAGCATATGTGGGGGTGCGGGCTACACCCGCATCCCCACTTATGCCTCTCTCTTCTATGCTTGAAGGGCTTTTTTCAGTGGACTCAGTAAAATACAAACTTCATCCTAGCAATTCGGCTTCGGATAAGATCTTTCTCAATTCGGATTTCTCTTCAATGGAAAGAGGAAGCAATGGAGAGCGAACTGGTCCTCCATAGAATCCTATCATCTCCATTGCTGATTTTAGACCGGCAACGCCAAAGCGACTGGTCACAGCATAATTCGGAGCAATCAACCGCAGCTGGATTTCCCGGGCTTTCTCAAGCTGCCCATTCTGAAAGTGTTCCACCATCTGCGCCAGATCTGGAGCAGCAATATTGGTAAGAGCACCTATGAGCCCTACAGCACCAACAGCCAATGCACCCAGATAGAACCCCGCAGATCCTGCAAAGATCGAGAAGTCATCAGGCGTGTTTTTAACCAAATAGCCAATGCGTGTGACATCGCCTCCACTGTCCTTCATGCCAATAATATCGGGATGAGGTGCAAGTCGAAGGACTGCTTCCGCTGGCAGAATCAACCCAGTGTTGGCGGGAACACTATAGAGCAAAATGGGTAGATGTGAAGCTTCAGCAACGGCGAGATAATGTCGCTCAAGCGCTTCAGCCGTCATCTTCCCTATGAAATAATGGGGCGTTATGATGAGAGCGACATGAGCACCTGCTTCCGCCATTCTCATTGTCAGATCAATGGTCGCATGAGTGGATTCCATACCAGCCCCAGCGATAAGGATCCGATCGGGGGGAAGGCATTTCCTCACCGCTTTGACGACCTGAATCCGCTCTTCAACGCTCAAATATGCGAATTCGCCATTTGAGCCCCCGATGACATAACCATCCAGGGGCACCTGGTTGAGCTTATCCAAATTAAACTTCAGATGCTCAAAATCAACTTCACCATTCCCGTGAAAGGGTGTAGGAACAGCAGGGTAGTTGCCAGATAATCGGAGAATGTCAGAACTCACAACAGCCTCTTCCTTCTTTGCTGCGTGCTAACGGTTGAATTCGTCAACAGCTTTCTTCACTGCGGTTCGGATATCCTCGTGAGGGATCTCGTCAATTTCTTTGTAGCATGTACCTTCAATCCATATCTCCAAAGAACCCCCAGGCCCAGTGGCGAAATCAATCTCCCGCTCGAGAATTTTCCCTTCAATTTTCAGAATTTCTTTCACTTTCTCTTCGATCTGCTCACTGATAATCGCCGCGGGCTTTTCACCCTTTTCTATGCGCGCATCCATGATTTGCTCAAGTGCTTCTCCCGATTTGAAGCCCCGAGACCTTCGGCTACGGACAATCAGATTCCAAACGATAAATAGAAAGAGCAAAATGGCAGCCGTCATGATGGCCACTGTTGCTAATTGTGAGAAATCCTCTATCACCTTGACCTCCTTATACCTCAGACCCCAGCTAGAATGGCTCTTGCGGGAGCACCATCACTACCGATGATTTTTATTGGCAAACAAAATAACGTATAGCGACCCCTACCAACATCACTTAAATTCAAACCCTCCAAGATGACAATCCCGGCCTTAAGAAGAATTCGATGTGTATCTTCAGGTTGTTCAAACGGCGCAATCCCCAGATAGTCGATCCCGACCAATTGGATCCCTTTTCGAACCAACCATTCTGCACCACTGTTGTCAACACCAAGGTAATCCTGACGGAACTCTCTGCCATTATTTTCCCATAAAGTTGAATTCCTGGTTTTCAACAATAGCCTCCGAGTTCGAGAAGGGATTCCCGCTTCATCTAAGGTTGCTGCATCCAAATTGACTGCATTGGTAAGATCAACAACATAAACCCGACCTATCAAGACCTCAAGCGGCAAGCGGTCTACACTAGCCCCTCCCTCGATGTAATGAACAGGCGCGTCAATGTGTGTTCC
>MGNI01000013.1:8383-13465 GCA_001795115.1 Chloroflexi bacterium RBG_16_48_8
CTTGGTGACATTGGCGCACTCACCATCTTCGATTTTGCTGAACCGCTCCACTTCAAGTGAGGGATCACCCGGCCAAATAGGTAAATCCGGGGAAATACCAACAGAAATATCATACAAGCGCATCTGGGACCTCCACAGAGCCTGATTATAGAATCAATCCATTCTTTTGGCGAACCACTTCTTCCTGATGGATTCCACAAACTGCTGCTTGTTAACCATCTCCGATTAAAATAACGGCGGCAAGCGCTTGAACAAAACATCCAAGAAATTTTGCATCAACAAATGGACTACAAGCTTTCCTCCTTGAGCTTCTGGAAGCTATAATCATTAGACCCGCAATCAGGAAGGAAAAAATGGGTACTATGCACAAAGTGGATGAGTTCATCCGGGATCAACTTTGCAGAAATCTTGAAGAATTAGCCAGATTATGTGCCCAACCCAGCATCGCAGCACAAAATGAAGGAATGGAGGAATGTGCCCAGCTCGTTTCAGAGATGATGGCTCAACGAGGTTTCCAAACAGAAATCCTTCCCTCGGATGGATTCCCTGTCGTTGTGGCTGTAAGGCGCGGTTCTACTGACCGCACCTTACTTTTCTATAATCATTACGACGTACAGCCTCCTGAGCCTTTGGAACTGTGGGATTCGCCCCCCTTTGAGCCCACCATACGAGACAGGAAGATGTATGCTCGCGGAGTGAGCGATGACAAAGGACATATTCAATGCAGGTTGGCGGCTGTTGACGCTCTTTTAGAGTCGGAGGGGGAGCTTCCATGCACCATCAAATTCATCGTGGAGGGTGAAGAGGAAATTGGCAGCATTAACCTTCCGGCCTTCATAGAGAAAAATAAAGAACGTCTGGCTGGAGACGCCTGCTTGTGGGAATTTGGAGGGGTTAATCATGAAGGGGTTCCGGTGCAATATGCAGGTATGCGGGGGATCTGCTATGTCGAACTTAAGGTTAAAACCGCATCCAGGGATTCTCACTCTGGACTGGGAGGTTCCATCTTCCCCAACGCCGCCTGGCGCCTTACTTGGGCATTGAATACTCTGAAGGATGTGGATGAACATATCCAGCTCCCTGGTTTCTATGACAAGGTTATTCCACCTACCGAACGAGATCTGGAACTCCTCCGGAAACTTCCTGACGAAAGCGATCATTTGCGTAAAACGTATGAGCTACATGGCTTCCTCAAAGATCTTCAAGGGGGCGTTGAGCTCAAACGGGAAGCGGTTTTCCAACCAACCTGCACCATCTGCGGATTGAAATCCGGTTATCAGGGCGCAGGCAGTAAAACGGTTTTACCAGCACAAGCCATGGCGAAAGTTGATTTTCGTCTTGTGCCTGATCAGACCCCTGAGGATGTCCTCCAACAATTACGTACTCATTTGGATAGGCATGGTTTCGGAGATATTGAGATCACTTATCTGGGCGGGGAGCCTCCAGCACGGACAGACCCTGAGGATCCTTTCCTACAACTCGTGGTTACTTCTGCCGAAGAAGTCTATGGGGTTCCCAGATTATTGCACCCATGGTGGGAGGATCTGGCCCAAACCACGCCTTCATTCATACTTTGGGAGTCCCGGTGGCAACTGCTGGCGCAGGTTACCCTGAAGCAAGGGCTCATGCTCCCAATGAGAATCTCGTCATCGACAACTTCGTTGATGGCGTTCGCCATACAGCACGGATTGTTGCTTATTTCGCTGAGATGTGATCCGAGAAGGGCAAAGCTCCATTCGACCTGAGCCATGGACCAAGGTATGTGATACCAAAAGCCGGAACGTTCGATTCTTATACTCCGTGGAGCCATTCCAATCTTGATGGTTTAGGAGCAGTAGCTTATAATCCCATCAGAACTCGGGGCGTAGCGCAGCCCGGTTAGCGCACCTGCATGGGGTGCAGGGGGTCGGCGGTTCGAATCCGCCCGCCCCGACAGATAGCCGCCGCAACACTTGTGGCGGCTTTTCATTGATCAAATGATCCGAATGTAGAGGTTGAAAGAACTGGTTGAGTGTCCAGGCACTCCTGCCTTCAAAGCAACCTCATGCCAGTATTAACCTGCCGTAGTTTAAAAACGAATATCCTTCATTGACAACATCATAACTCAAAGTGACGAGACGGGGATTTGTCCTAACTTTGACCTCAGTTAGGATGCATTTTCTAGAAGTTTCACAGAAGCCATATGTTCAATTACTCCAATCACGGCGGAATTATCCAAATCCTTCATACCCATCTGGAGCATCGCCTCGTAAAGCTGTGTGTTCAGAGCAGTGGTTGGCACTGGCACTCCGTAAGTCCGTGCTGTGTCCAGGACGATTCCCAGATCCTTATGCATCATGTAGGCTTTAAATCCCGGACCTCGCTCACCTGAGAAAAGGCGCTGTGGCTTGACATCCAGGCTCCAGCATTGGGCAGCACCACCACGAATGGCTTCAACAACGCGTCGCGGATCGACACCACTCTTTTGAGCCAGGATGAGCAATTCGCCCATTGCGGTCATCTGCGCAGCTACCATGATTTGATTGCAGGCCTTTGCCACCTGCCCGGCGCCACTCTCCCCGACATACGTGATGGTTTTCCCTATGGCTTCGAAGATGGGCAACGCCTGCTCGAAGGCTGCTTTAGGACCCCCCACCATGATCGCCAGGGTCCCAGCTTTTGCCCCCACATCACCACCTGATACTGGCGCATCCAATGCAGCTACACCTTTTTCAGAGAGAACATTAGCGATGTGCCTCGCTGTTTCAGGTTTAATAGTGCTGTTATCAATGAAAACCATCCCCGATCGACAACCTTCGATGATGCCATCCTTACCCAGGACCACCATCTCCACATCTGGCGAGTCCGGGAGATTGGTGAAAACAACATCGCTCGCCTCGGCAACATCGCGAGGTGAAAAGGATTCCATGGCCCCCTCCTGTACCAGCTCCAGCACCGCTTGCCGACTGCGATTGTGCACCGTGAGCGGGAATCCAGCTTTTAAGATGTTGTGTGCCATCGATTTTCCCATGAGCCCCAGCCCAATATAGCCTACCCGTAGTTGCATCCTTCGCCTCCTATGCAAATGATAAATACAACCTAGAGTTTTTAAAGAGATGGTTTATCCTCCTTCTGATCACCTGTCTCTTCCAATCTCTTCTTGACTTTTTCTAACTCTGCATTGATCCGATTCAGGGTATAGATCAACTCCTGGCGAGCCTTGGATTCAACCTCCCCACTCCGTATCTTTTCGCCTAAATCATCCACACCTGCCTGCAATCGTTGTCCAGCAGAGCCCTCGGTGAAATCACGCACCACCTGGTTGAGAGAATCTCCAACTTGAACAAGTCCTTGTTTGATCTCCTCACGATATCCCTTCGTTTCAGGATGCTCCCAGATGGCTTTGAGATTCGCTGCCAAATTCTCCCCCAACTTGCGTAATTCATCTATAAGTTCTGTTTTGGGATCTGTTGGTTCTGTCATGATATTCTCCTCATAAAAGATTGTATTCAAGCCTAAATCTTTATCGTAGATCGGATATGACTTTCAACCCCAATTCTCACCATTAACCAACCGGCTTGGAACAAATCAAGATGAAATCCCAAATGGATGAAATTTTCCATTACTTTACGAAGTAGTGTATCATGCCAATCATCGTATGATCTTCCTACGTAATAAGATGAGACATCCATTCTCAGCATAAGATCCCATAAGAGCTTTCACGATTTTAACCAAGATGTGAGAGAATCTCGTAGTTCTTACAGAACCTTTTGAACCAGATAAGGGCGGAACTGAGAATGCGAGTTTTTTGGGAATTAGCCACACTCTCCTTCCAACGTCAGCTCGCTTACCGCACTGCGCATCTGGCTGGCTTGATCACCAATTTTTTCTATGGAAACGACCAAAGGATTCATGGATGAATTCATTGGCGAATGAATTTCTACTCGATCCCGAGATTATCTATCTTAATCACGGCTCCTTCGGTGCCACACCGAGATCCGTCTTCGAGTACTACCAGGATCTTCAACGGGAGTTAGAACGCCAACCGGTAACCTTTCTCAGTAGAGAATTTCAAGCGCGAATGACCTTCGCTCGTGAAGCGCTGGCCAAATACCTATGCACTGAGTCCAAGGACATCGTTTTTGTTACAAATGCCACGACGGCGATCAATATCGTCGCCCGAAGCCTCCCCTTAAGTCCAGGGGATGAGGTCCTTACCAGCGATCATGAGTATGGTGCCATGGATCGAACCTGGCAGTTCCTGGCTTCCAGGCAAGGTTATCACTATATTCGAACTCCCATACCCGTTCCTATCCTCTCTAAAAATCATATTTTGGATCACATTTGGACAGGTATCACGAACAACACCCGCGTCATTTTCCTAAGCCACATCACTTCACCTACAAGTATCATCTTCCCCATTAGAGAGATTTGCGCAGAGGCGAAGCGACGTGGGATCCTGACGGTTATCGATGGGGCTCATGCACCAGGTCAGATCGCATTGAATCTGGAGGAAATAGGTGCTGATTTCTACGCCGGAAACAACCATAAGTGGTTATGTGCACCCAAAGGTTCCGGCTTTCTTTATGCACCTCCAGAGCGACAGGCACTTCTCTCCCCACTTGTTGTAAGTTGGGGATGGCAGAGCGAAAAGCCAGGACCTTCAACTCTTGTTGATCATCATGAGTGGCAGGGCACACGGGATCCAACTGCTTTTCTGGCCACACCAAAAGCGATCCAATTCCAGCAGGAGCATCATTGGGAGAATGTCCGAAGTGCTTGTCATGAGTTGGCCTGCTATGCTCAATCCCATCTGACTGAGCTAACGGGCATTCCCCCCATAACGACTCCCGAGTTCTTCGTCCAAATGGTTTCTGCCTTCCTGCCCAGTGTTGATCCGGAACCTCTTCAAAAACGCCTCTTGGACAAATTTCACATTGAGGTGCCCGTTTTTAAATGGAACGGTATACCGACCCTGCGGCTCTCTGTCCAAGGCTATAACTCCCGCAGGGATATTGATCAACTGCTCTTTGCAATAAAGCAAATGTACCATTTGTGAGCACACCCCCAGAAGCCCTTCAATGTAAAAGGGGTAGTTATGTG
>MGNI01000013.1:13568-14747 GCA_001795115.1 Chloroflexi bacterium RBG_16_48_8
ACAGGGTGTCCCCATCTACATTTTTATCCATGATTTGCTTTTTCTTCATCCTCTCTCATTAATATGATATAGTACAGGTTAGATCAAAACCCAAGATCCTTATTCGGTAAAGGATGGTTTATCAACATCATCAAGAAACGAAATCTCAAGGGTTCTTACTTGGGATTTGATTTTTAATACCCATCCTCAATGAAAGAACCAAAAATCTGAAAGGAAAACGTTGTGAAGAAATTTAATGATTTCCTCAAGAGAAGAACAACAGCTAGAAAGGAATTAAAAGAGGAAATAATAAAGCAGATGGAAGCTCCAAAGGTCATCGCCGAGCACACCGTTGTCAAAGGGGACACCTTAAGCGGAATCGCCCTGAAATATTACGGAAATGCCAGCCGGCGGCACTACATGTATATCTTTAACAAAAACAAGGATGTCATCGGGAATAATCCTGATATGATCATGGTAGGAATCAAATTAATAATTTATGAGCTTGCCGAAGACCTCAAAGACGAGTAAGCTAGACCGTCTATCAGAATGGATTGGGTCACCGAGTTGGATTGTAAATCAGTGTGATCTTTTTCTTCTGACGTTGAGGTGTCTAAAAAACACTTCGAAATAAGAAATATTGAAATGGATAATTCCAACACAATTAAACTGCATCTTGGAGGTCATTCCAAGGAGTTCGGTATTGGTAAGGAATTATTCGTTTTAAGTAACTGTCCAGGCTGCTAATACCATTTGCTCCTGAAGACAAGGTGGATAATAGGCATAACCGGTCAATGCCTGATACAGGGCCTCGATGATCTGTTTTCCATTCTTCCGAGACGTGGAAATGTAGCTGCGGATAAACAAAATGTATCAGAACCATTCTCAGAGCGAAAGCAGTCCGACACCTTCTGTTTCAACTTGACCAGACGCAAATCCCGCTCCGCCTGATTGTTGTCAAACGGAACCCCAAAATCGTGCATAAACATCAGCAAAGCCTCTTTGTGATTGCGGAGTCGATCTAGCAGGTTTTTGGCTGGGCTTTGCTTTCGCCTTCCCTTTTTCTTAAGGAGCGGAGCCGTCAACTCAGCAGTTGCATTTGCCATCCATCCTTGCTCGATCAGTTGGTCATATCTGACTTCAAACGATCTTAGTTGCTGCTCTTCAAGCGATGACCGCCCTTTCGGTTTGGCTTCTTCG
>MGNI01000013.1:14763-14943 GCA_001795115.1 Chloroflexi bacterium RBG_16_48_8
CCAAGAGCAACTCCGCCTTACTCTTCGCCCAATCTTGTTGATAGCGTTCTTCGATAAACAGTACTTCACGCAGGTGATGGGCATTGCACGACCCGTGTTGGGCGTCCGGATATAGCCAGTATGACCCATAATCGTCGTGGATGCACCTTCCTGTCCGGTTGGGTAGTATCCTGATATCAT
>MGNI01000013.1:14959-15118 GCA_001795115.1 Chloroflexi bacterium RBG_16_48_8
TCTTTTCGATGAACTTCCAGGTGCGTGACCAAAGCTGTGCTAGCCACATGCCCCCAATTCAGCTTCTTATCGACCCGTGTCCCGGTCTCGTCTAAATGCACGGGCTCTTTGCACCCAACCAGGTACTGCTGGATGGCTTCATCGACAGGGGCCACCCTT
>MGNI01000014.1:0-10410 GCA_001795115.1 Chloroflexi bacterium RBG_16_48_8
CTCAATCCGAGGTGAAAACCGTCTCTGCCGAGGATATTCGACAGCCGATTGTGCAGGCTTCTGTTGGTGCTTTTGAAGGGGCGGTCTCCTGGTTCAGCAAGGATACAGATACCCTTGGCGAAACCATGAGCACAAGAGGGATTCAATACCTTGGAGCAGCGGTCATCTATGAGAGTACAGTGATTTATTATGGTGGGGGCGATGCCGATATTGTTCCCATCTACCCTTTCGAAGGTACCTTTGTGTCTACCCATCCCGCTTGTGTGAATGTTGCATTGGATGCTCATAAAGTGGAAGGAGCGATCCTTTTCCGTGAGTTCCTGTTGGAAGAAGAAGCTCAGCAGATGGCCCTGGAAACCGGCTTGCGACCAGTCAATAGTCAGGTTCCAATGGGTGAGCCGCTGGATGAGGTCAGGGGCGTCGATTTATCTCAGCCTGCAGTCGTGTTTGGTTCTCCCTCTGTGGATGTCATTTACGCTATCCAGGAGCTCTGGCAGTCTGCCCGGAAGGATGTCAACCTGGTAATGCTTCTGGACGTTTCAGGCAGCATGGAAGGGGACAAAATTGCGAATGTGCGAGACGCGGCGGTACAGTTTGTCAATCAGATAGGGGACGAGGATACTATTACGTTGATTGCATTCGCGGATTCTCCCCAGACCCTTATCTATCATGAAATGGCAGGCACAGCCAGGGACAGGTTGGTGTCGACTATCCGTGGATTAGAAGCATGGGGCGACACCACACTCTACGATGCCATTGCGGATGGCGCCATGGTGATTACCAATACCACTTCTTCCCAACGAAGCAATGCCTTGGTGGTGCTGACCGATGGAATGGATACAGCCAGCACGAGATATGTCTTCAACCAGGAATTGATCGATCTAGCCACAGCCAACGATACCACGATCTTCACCATTGCCTATGGTTCTGATGCAGATGAAACGCTTTTACTAAACTTAGCCACACAAGCCAATGGAAATTTCTTCCTCGGCGATGAGGCCAACATTGTGGAAATCTATGATGAGATGTCAGCCGCATTCGGTGGTGTCGTTGGGGTTGGACGTTAGTTCGTTGAGAAAATATCCGTCGGAGGGCTTAAGTTAAGAGGAGGACAGGCAAGAAATGAGATGATGGGTAGATATTTGATAAGATTTCTATCGAAACGTTAGATACATACATCGTGTAAAAAGGAGAAATGAACATGGCAAGCCTAATGGAGAAAGTAGCAACCTTGATCTCTGCGAATTTACACTCCCTTGTGGATAAGGCGCTAGAGAGCAACAGCATGGCCGTCATCGACCAGTATATTCGCCAAGTGGAGGATTCATTAGCTAATCTGGAAGATGCCGCTGCAACCGTTGGGGGTGAGACGAAGTCCATCAAGCGCAAATTAGAGGATCACAAGCAAAAAGCGCTCGAGTTGGATCGAGTTATCGATGCCTTCTTGGTGGAGGGCAATGAGACCTCAGCTGCCGCCAGCCAGAGCCGGCTAAACAGCACCCAGCAATTGATCGACACCTATGAGGAACAACTCACCCGCCAGGAATCGGAGTTCCAGAAATTGCTGGATGCCAAAGTCAAGCTGGAGGCCCGCTTGGCCACGATGAAGCAGCAGCGAGCAGAACTCCAGGCACTGCTTGAGTTGGCCAAGAGTAAGGAGATTGTCGTCAAGACCATGAAGAGCCTGGACGATCTGATGGGCTCGGGTGATAGCGATATCAGCGGTTTGGCACACAATATCTATGCCCGGCTGGATAAGGCAACAACGGTGGCTGAGATCCGTGCCAAGAGTCTCGATGAGCAGATGGATGAGGTCCTCGATCGCCAGGCCATTGATGCACAGCTGGTGGAGCGCAAAAAGAGATTGGCTTTGGACGAATAGCTGACAGCCTGGGTCTGGACCCGAGTGAGATTTTTCAATGTCTAGCATTCGTAATCAAATGACGAAGGAAACCCGGGGCGCGATCGTGCAGTACGCCCTCTTTCGCTGGGAGAATGCAGTGGTGTTGGCGGGCACGATCGTGCTTACCGGGCTGATGCCGAAGCCGTTTCCCTGGTGGCCTATTTGGGGATGGCCACTGTTGGGTTTGCTTGGGATTGGAGCCATTTTCTATTCCAGTTTGACCAATGAGAAAAAGAATGCAGAACTCCTTTTGAGATATTTTCAAGAGCGGTTTGACTTGAAGCATATCCAGCAAACTGAATTGCGGGAGGAAGTGGAACTTGCCCTGGAGTATCAGCGTCGGATCGAGACTCAAGTGCGCCAGAAGGGGCGCGGGATACTATGGGATCAGCCAGAAGACACTGCTAATCAGTTAAATGATTGGATAGCCAACGTCTATCAGATTGCACAGCGCTTGGATGTCTACCGAAGAGATGGTTTGCTGGATAGTCAGCGCCAGACTGTACCGAATGAGATACGTTCCTTAGAAACAAGGATCGACCAGGAGAAGAATCAGACCTTCAAAAGCCAATTGAGCGAGCTCTTGGAAAGCAAGAAGAGGCAATGGGAGAGTCTACAAGCCCTGGATACTCGTATGAAGCAGGCAGAAATTCAACTTTCACAGACTCTGGCTGCGATGGCCACGGTAGACAACCAGGTGAAGCTGATCGATGCCCAAGATGTGGAGAGTGGTCGTTCCGAGCGGCTGCGAGCGGATATCCGTGAACAGGTGAACCGGTTAAATGACCTGATAGGAAGCATCAACGAAGTCTACGATTACCATAAACCCGGTATGGTTTAAGGCCCATGTGCAGATTTCGACGGTAGAACAATTGGAATAGGTGCAAGATGATTCTCACCTCGGCAACCGCAGGTTTCTCGGTGAAGGAAGGGAAAGGTTTTGCAGGGTTAGGTATTTGCAGCCGATTTTTCGATGAGGGTGTTGTCTGGCTGTAGAGGCTTATGTGTTGAACTAGTTCATGCTCATCGTCCATCCACCCCATTTGCCTGAAACCGCCCGACCACAAATGATCGGATTCATAGCATAACCACTTCGAGCTAATATGGAAGGTTGCTGGAGGACCCTTTTGCTCTAAGCCCGGAGTTTAAGCTCCAGGCGTACATTCTACATCCTGCGGCGGGTTCCCGATTTCGATTTGGTCGGATAAAGGAAACCCGCCGCAGGTTTTATTCTTTCTATCTCCGCCAGAGGGGTATGGCTTAAGCATCAGGGCATCGATGGGATGTATGGGATCAAAGATTGAAACTGTGAAACCAGCCTATCTTAAAAACTTCCACAAGAAGGAAAGAACGTGATAGCATAAATATGGGGAAGGGTAAGTTGGAATTGAGAGGTAATTTTAGGGGTCGGTATTTCCAACGCTAATCTGATGGAGGTTTCCTGATGTTGCCCATTATTGGTATCACAGTGCTGATCATTTTTATTATCCTATGGAGGTCGGGCATCCTGGATGATCTCCAGAAGGGCAGACTGTACCGTCAACGTGGAAGGGAAAATCAGGAATCCAAACAATTGACAGTGGGGTCATCCGATTCTGACATGAATAAGAGGTTGGAGGTTTTTAAGGAGTTCATTGATGAACTTCCTGATGATGAGATTGAGGAATAGGGAAACAATATAGATGTTAGAAATAAAGGGATGTTGATTTTTAATCCATGTTGTGGGGCAGGTAAGTAACCCAGCCTTGTTTATTTGTAGAGACACCCCGATGGGGCGTCTTCCCATTCAGCAGGAAATGTCGGACATAGCATGACACATCTTTACAATGAGGTCCAGACCGATTTAAAAAATTAAAGATGTCGCCTACATCCCTTCTTCGATCCTATAGGAAGAGCCTTTTTACTCCAATGGTAGCACTCGACCTTCTGTTTTCTCCCAATCCTCGTCACTGACCAAAGTAACCACGCGAAAAGTCTCGGCATATTTAGCCTCGATGCCCTTTGCACCTTCAGCAGCTCTCTCTCGCATCCTTTCAGTGGGATCCCAATTTTTAAACTGGCTGGCATGGGATCTTAAAGCCTCTAATTTGATCTCAATCGTTTCATCGATGTTGACAAAATAATCACCCTCTGCCCAGGCTGTCACGTACACTTTACGAGGTTTATGAGCGTAATGTCCCTCCTGCTCGAGTTCCTCAAAAAGATTAGGCTGGCCAGCAGCAGGGAAGATGGCGTCCAGTGCAGCCGTAGCAGCAGCACGGTGGTCAGGGTGGTTGATGTATCGTTCCCCCCTCCAAACGATGGTCGGATCTCCCGTAATCACAACTTCTGGTCGAAACCTGCGGATTTCCCGGACCAGCATTTTACGAACTTCAAGTGTGGGCTGAAGCAAGCCATCAGGTTGTCGAAGAAAAATGACTTCATGAGCTCCAGCGATTTCTGCTGCTTTACGCTGCTCTGTTTCCCTGATCACGGCCGCTTTGGCTTTGGTCATACCCGCTTCTGCGATTCCAACTTCACCACTCGTACAAATGACATAAGAAGTTAAACAGCCATGTTTTGCCCAGCGAGCTAGCGTACCAGCACAAGAGAATTCAATATCATCAGGATGGGCTACAATAGCCATAGCGCACTTGGGGACGTAGAAATTCTCCATATCAATGGCAACCTTTCATGGTCTTTGTAAATCCTGGTAATTCTAATGCAAAATGGATGTATATTGGATAATTGGTCTGGGAATGCAACGTCGAAGTAAGTGGATCTTCTTCATCTTTCCACATAAGCATCCAGAAGGCATTCATCTGATTATGCAATTACGTGGTACGTCCTAAGGTAAGAGTTAAGCATAATTTAGACGAAAACAGCTGTTCATTGCGAGAATAAAGTGGAACGACAAGCGATATTCTTATCCTCTCCAGAAGTCTGGGAACGCGGGCATGGGATGGGACATCCATTGAAGCCGGAAAGGCTACAGCGCACCTTTGATCTTTTGGTGGCCTATGGTGCATTTCAAGCATCCAATGTTTGTGTCCTCACGCCTGAACCAGCTTCTATTGATGAACTGGCTGTCTTTCATACGATGGAATACATTGAAGTCGTGAAAGCTTTGAGTGAGGGGGAGAGAGGCATCCCGGCTGGCCGCTATGGTTTTGGTCCAGGGGACAATCCCGTATTTGCAAGTATGTTTGAGACGGAGAGTCTGAAGGTTGGCAGTTCACTTAAGGGAGCCAAGTTGCTTGTTCGAGGTGAATGTGATGTGGCTTTCAGCTATAGCGGCGGACTGCATCATGCCGGACCGGATTTTGCTTCTGGTTTTTGTGTTTTTAATGATGCTGCTGTCGCTATCCATTGGCTCATTCAAAAGGATTTACGAGTGGCTTATGTTGATATTGACGTCCATCACGGTGATGGTGTGCAGTGGGCTTTTTTTGATACGGATCGAGTTTTGACGATCTCTTTCCATCAAGATGGGCGAACGCTTTTCCCGGGTACGGGGTTTGTTGATGAGATTGGACGAGGCGCCGGTGTGGGATATTGCGTCAATATCCCATTACCACCCGGGACAGGGGACGAAGGTTACCTATGGGCATTCAGGGAGGTTGTACCTCCGCTCTTAGAACGTTTTGATGCGGATATTGTCGTGAGCCAGCTTGGAGTAGACACACATTACAAGGATCCGTTGGCACAACTGGCCTTGACAACCCATGGGCAAGAGGGTTTGTTCAAGATTTTGAGTGAACTCGCTCCGCGTTGGTTAGCCTTAGGGGGAGGGGGATACGCGATGGATGTTGTACCTCGAGCTTGGACCATCGCTTTTGGAGTGATGTCAGGACAAACCTTTCCCGATGAATTACCTTCAAATTATCGTAGGAAGTATGGCAGAGAATGGCTGCATGATCATGAGAAACCGCCTTTCAGCAGTGTGAATGAGCATCATCTTCGTTCCTTAATTGAGCAAATAGTTTCAATTGCGAAAGAGCTTCATCAAATAGCTTAGATCCCATCTAAGGTGCCCTTGGTTATGTTCTTAAGGAGAGGAAAAAGCCCTCGATTTTAATATGCAAAAGGGGCTTCCCTTTGAAAATGGAGTATGATGCTGAATTGCGGATGTCCGGTAAAACGAGCATGAGATCGTCTTGTCAAAGCATGTCAGGTTATGGTCTAGAGCCAACCAATTTAATATGTCTCTATAGTTGAGGAGGATGAAGGAATGGAAAATTTCAAGGGTCATGTAGCTATTGTGACTGGTGGGGGTACCGGCATTGGGCGTGCGCTTGCATTAGCTTTAGCTAAAGAAGGAGCGAAGGTCGTCATTTGCGGTCGGCGGGAAGCACCTCTCCGGGATGTTGTGGAGGTGATGGCGTCTGATGGGAGGGAAGGAATATGGGTACAGGGGGATGTCTCCCAGGAGGAGGATGTTGAGAGGGTCATCCAAGAGACACTGGCTTGCTTCGGGACCATTGATATCTTGATTAATAGCGCAGGTATTTCAGGAGGGGGGAGGATCCATGAGCACAATGTGAGAATGTGGGATCAGATCCTGGCGGTTAACCTGCGAGGTCCGTTCCTGATGGCCAGGGCGGTCCTGCCCATGATGAGAGAACGGGGGAGGGGAGAGATAGTCAATATCAGTTCCGAATCAGGTTTGGAGTATTATGAAGGGGACGGTGCCTATGGTGTCTCCAAGCATGCCCTGAACGCGTTAGGCGAGTATATCCAGCGTGAGAATCAATCTCTGGGGATTCGGGTACATACCATCTGCCCGGGTATGGTCGTGACAGAGATGTCTCAAGGTTCACCGGGATTGAACTATGCAAAATGTTTGCGACCAGAGGACGTTGCCGACCTTGTCTTGTGGCAACTCAGTCGGTGGGAGAACATCAAAATTGGGCGCCCGGTCTTGATCCAGACCATGGAGAACCCGTGGGATTAGTGCCATCAATCCCCAATGGTTGGAATGTAGAAAATGGCGTCACAATTCGTATTTAACCTGGTATGAGATCATAGCTGGGTGCATGTAGCTGCGCATAGCCATTATTTAACCGACAGCAATCGTTTCTAACCTCAATAGCCAATATTCATCCTTTCATAGGGTAGTACATTTTTTCGGAATCGCATACTCAAAAGGGTAAATAAAGAGAAACAACCACCAACGCACATTCATACGTCAGTGGTTGTTCCTGGTGGGTTTTGTGCCAGCAAGATTGAAAGGTTGGACGGGCACTTTGGCAATGATGATGCTAGTAGTTGGATAGAACCAGAGAGGACATCCTCAATGTCAATTGCACATCCTCAAAGTCCACCCCATACCATTGGGGATGCGAGAATGTATCGGCATCGATCTCTAGCAGGTAACCCTTATGTCTGACAACGGCTTGCAGAATTTTCGAACTCCAATGAATCCGAGATTTTGCCCAGGTTCTCAGAGAGCGGAGTTCCTCAGCAGTACATGGACGACCTTCTAATTGCACAAGATTATATTCAGAGAGAACCGTCATTTCCCCTACCTTATCAAGTGGATTTTGTGAGGGGGACGGAGCTCTCTGCCGTTTAGGTTACAACCCGGGGCGATTGGGAGGAGGGTTCAGTGGTTGATCAAGAATACCCTTTTTAAAACGCCCTGCCTGTTGCTATACCCCCAGATGTTGGGGATATTCGCATTGGCATCACCACATATAGGGTATCACAGAATTGAAATGAATGCTAGCCCCCAATTTACGGATTGCAGGAATGGCCATGTTTATTTCTTTTTAATTGGGTAAGGTGGGCAAGTTGTGGTGGAGGAAAGGATGAGGCGTGTGTGTCTACAAGCGGAAAACTTGTTGTTATTTAAATGATTGCTTGAGCTTGGGTGTTTGATTAAATGACCAGATTGCAGGGTCTACTATGAAACCGCATGGTGCCTACTGCTTGGTCATACCCTTCAGACAGGAGATCAAACCTTGCCTGGCAGCGTCTCGTGTGGCAGGGAAAGGTACCCCATTAATGAGGATGGTCTTCGAATCCTGAACGGTGATCATGAGCCCTCGGGTGACGGCTTCATCCTGCTGATCTCTCCAGACAAGCCGGATCGTTCCTTTGCCCACAGAGATGTTCCCACGATTGTTCAATACATGTGTGTTGACCTGGTCCAGGAGCTCGCGAGCGCCTATCATAGCCAAGATCTTGGAGGGCGGGATGATAGGTGTTTGATCTGTTGGTGGGGTGGATATATCTTCCTCTTCCTCTGCTTGGATCGACTCCGCTATGCGCTGACTGACGTTTACATCTGTTTCAGGTGGCTTACGCTTTTTTCTTATGCGCATAAGCAATATTACCATCACGGCAATGAGGGCGATGGCTATGACAACCAGGGCGATCGCTAAAGCGATACTCAATATATTCCATTTCTCACTACGAGCGCGGATCTCGAGGGTGTTAGTGCTATTTGTCTCCCAAAGAATATTTTTTGTCGAGCTGTCATAATTCCCATTGGTTTCGAGAATTCTCCCCGGAAGCTGCAGGGAGATTTTTAAGTCTAATGGCGCGCTGGCATCGAAAGTTGAGACCGTTTCATTTTCATCCATCACATCCGAGAAGGGATTGGATGATTCATCGAAGACGAATTGAGCCTCTAGTATAAACTGGTCCTTAAGAAAGCTCCTTTGGTGTTGTAAATGAAAAATCACGACAAAGGGCTGCGCATTTGCGATATCGTTAAGCTCATCCACGGTGCCGAAGGGACGATTGAGTTGTAGCCATTCAAATCCGTCCTCGTCCCACTCATCGAAGGTGACCCCACGTCTAACTTGTTTAAAAAGGGATTGCCGGAGATCCTTCACGGGATTGATGCCCTTCGATGTCATTAACGCTATGAATTGGGTAGGGAAGCCCATGGATGTAGATAACTTCCCCGATCCATCCGAGTTGACCATAATGGACGTGTTTGCAGAAATGCATCCACTGAGAACAAGCGATAGAAGGATCACAAATGATAGCAGGAAGGTTATTGATCGATTTTTCATGGATCCTCGCATCCCACAAATCAGGTTCGGAAGCTCTCCAGGTTATGGGTGCTTATCTGTGGAGAAACTTCTTCACTGTGCAAGATGGTTCACATGTATTCTATGAGCGAAGTCGACATATTCATTTATGATTATATCTGCTCCAGCCCATGGATTCACTATAGCCGTCAAAATTACTCGATGGTTGAAGGATGCTATCTGTTCGTATCATCCATATTCTAGGCAGAGAAAATTCTGAAGCAAGTGCATTTTTCTGGGGACTTGTGTCCACTTATCAATCTGGCTCAAAATTGGAGGAGGGTGGTGAACCCGCCTTCCCATTCGACCTGACAGGATCGGTTAAGCCGCTTTAGAAATCACGCTTCCTGAGGATGCCTTGTCTAAAAGTAGGCTCATCCAGGTCACAAAACCATTATCCACGTGCAAGGATTGCCCTCTGAATGCGTTTCAATGTCTTCGTCACAATTGCCCGGTTGGTGACCAATCTTGCAGCATTTTCAAATAAACAGGATTCTCGTAGCGCTCCAGTGTGAAGGCAGGAGCGTACTCGGGGAGCGTGCTTCCAGATAGTTCTGCCGCCAGGAGTTCACCTGCTCCACTGGCCGCCATCAATCCATATCCTGAGAGTGCACCAAGTACATAGGCTCCATCAATTGGGAGAGGTCCACAAAGAAGGCGATTTTCCTTCGTTTTGGTGTAATAACCTCCAACAACAACAGGTTTGGGCATCCGCTCAAGGCAGATTTTCATATCAGGGAGCATCGTCACCAACTCCCGGAGAGCGATTTCCGGATAGGAGGCTGGTATTGGAACTGGAAAGGTCGGCTTTACTGGTTCAAGATCATAAGGCCATAAAAAGAGGATGTTTTGACTTTCGGGACCGCTCTCTGGGCGGACGTGAACACCGGAGGGGAGTCCATTGAAGAGCCATTGGGTTTCTTTCGATCCAGCCAATATCTCGCGATCTTCATCCTCCCAGGTCAGGCGTTGTGAGTCTTCCCAGATTAGCAGCGGTGCATGGCGCGGTAGGATGCCAAGGGTGTCTCTCATGGATACTTTAGGATGGCGTTCATGAAAAATGGGAAGTTCAAGGCCGATTATCTCGCTGACTTTTTGCAGCATTGGTCCGGCAGCATTGACAAAAATGTGGGTGGGGATGCTCCGATGGTAACCCTTTTCACTTACATGCACACACTCAACTCGGCCGTTCCGTACGGTGACCTTCTCCACACGTGCGCGTAGTAATTGAGCACCTGCATCCAATGCCTTTTCCAAGAGAACCATACCTAGGTGATTGGCCGGAAGTAATTTGACAAACAGCGAAGATAAAACCTAGCCAATCACTTAAGCAAACCGCCATTCAGGCAACTTATTTTGTCAAAATACTTTCGGCGGTTTGCCTAGCTGCTGTCCACTGAACCAACCACAACGTCTGGCGTGCAGCAAAGCCACCGTGTGATGAGTTAGGTAGGGGAAATGCTTGCGAATTAATCCTTGATCGAG
>MGNI01000014.1:10510-14902 GCA_001795115.1 Chloroflexi bacterium RBG_16_48_8
GCCCAGAAATCAGTGATTCTATTTGGGTCAGCTGTGGCATAGACGTATCCCCGCCGGTTAAGATGAAAGAGATTGTTGCTTTCCTCGGCTATTTTCTCCAACAGGTCGATACTGCGGTTCATCAGCGAAACCATGGCATCATCTGGGCCAGGCCACCAGTTGCGGTAAGCTTCGGTGGATTTGTCGCTGGTAAGAGTCAGTGGAGGTCGTTCATCAATCAAAAGGACATCTTTTATGTTATGCCTCACAGTAAGAAAATAAGCCACACTGATCCCAGCGATTCCCGCCCCGCAGATGACGACTTCAGCCTTTTTGTTATCCATGACTACCTTTTAGCTCGCCACCAAGGCCACAGGCAAATTGCATTGGAACGCATCCAATTTCCTTGTGAACTTGAAATGCGGGCTGCGCTGTTGTAAAGTCATAGCCACATGAAGGTATTGTATGTCCTAGGTGCGATCCTACCACAAAGGTATCGATGGATCTACTTCCCCAAAAGGATTCAATTCCCAGAAATGGTTATAAAACCAGAGAGACAGGTTGATTGTATAGCCGAGGTTTGTTAGAAGCATATCGTAAGGATCTTCTTGGTGTAGGTCGGGCTACTTAACAAAAGAGCGATGATTTGAAAGGCATGATCTAAGGGGAGGAAACAATGACAGCAAATCAGAAAACGGATCTTCCTTGTGAGAATTGCCCTATAAGAAGGAGGGCTGAGCAGAAACCCCATTCGCTGATCGCCAAAATCTGGCATTGGCATACCGGATGGTATCCAGGTTGGAAAGCCTATCAGAAAGCCCTGGCTGAACAGGATGGCTAGTGCAGGACGGATCCATTCAATGTTTTCGATGATCATTCGGGGGGAATAATCGTGAAAGGACCTATTCCGATTGCCTTGAAAAATGCCTGGACTGGAATTAAAAATCCCAGTGACTTTCACTCCGAAAGCAGTTTCCCGATTCGTGATTGAATTTTCTGGAAAGACCGCTCTCAAGCGGCTTGGATAAGGGGAGGAAATTCATATGGGTAGGACACCGTTTTGTTTCCCAAAGAAAGGCATCCCAAAGGAGGATATCTTGGCTGAGATGGTTGCATCTCAGATGCATGACGTCCAATGGCGAGAAGGAAAGACATTCAGTTTGGTTTACCATGCCGGGGAGGTGGTAACCGATCTTCTCATGTCGGCTTACCTCCTATTCTTCTCACAAAACGCCCTCAATCCGACCGTGTTCCCAAGCCTCCGGAGATTTGAAACGGAGGTGGTAATGATGGCTGCCGATCTTCTGGGGGGTGATGAGAAGGTAGTTGGCAATATGACCTCCGGGGGAACTGAGAGCTGCCTGATGGCCGTCAAGACTGCTCGGGATTGGTTCCTCTCCAAGCATCCTGAGATGCAGAAGCCTGAGATGGTCCTGCCTATATCCGCTCATCCCGCCTTTGATAAGGCAGCGAATTACTTTGGTGTGAAAGCCATTCGTACACCTGTCCGGGAGGATCTCAGAGCGGATGTGGATGCAGTCGAAAAGGCTATTCGACCAGAAACGGTGCTGATTGTGGGAACGGCGCCATGTTATCCGCATGGGGTAGTTGATCCCATTGTGGAGTTGGGTCAGCTTGCCCATGAGAAAAAGATCTTGCTCCATGTTGATGCCTGTGTAGGAGGATTTATGTTGCCTTTCGTACAACGATTGGGCTATCCCGTTCCCGATTTTGATTTTGGGGTGCCTGGGGTAACCTCCATCTCCGCCGATCTGCATAAGGAATATGATGTTGCGTGTTATCCCTCATCTGAGGGTTAATTCTAGGCAGATGTAATTTTTCATAGTTTTTGAGACTCTTTTCATAGAGTGTGAGACTGTATTTCACACAATTTGAGACTGGCGTTTCAAAGTTTTTGAGACTGATTTTGGGTTGTTCACGGAAGCGTTACAACTCGCGGGAAAAGGGGTTGACGGAATTGGGGGCAACCGAACTGGAGCTTTTGGCCGAGGCTTTGAATGTGCCGCTGACCTTCTTCTTCGCAAGAACAGAAGCTTGACCGCCTGGAATGGTAGGCATCGTTAAGCCAGTCTCAGAAAATGTGAAACAGTCATCCAGGGACGTTGAAAATCAGTCTCAGAATATCTGAAACAGCTTGCGGCCAGTCTCAAAAACTTTGAAATTACAGTCTCATAAATTGTGAAATAAAGGCCGATTCCCGTTCGCTCAGTCTCAAATTCTATGAAAGCTGAGAGGGGATATCATATAAATCACCCTTCTAATCATTAAAAATGGGGCAACATAATAATCAGGGGGTGATGATAACACAATACCTATTTTTCATGTATGCACCTGGAAGTAGAAGATTGAGCTATAGGGAAAACAATTAATGATTAATGCTGAAAGTCACTGCCATGAAATCATTGAGATGGATAAATGTCTGCATCAGAAATTCTCATTTCAGTATTCCTCGATCACCGTACTATGGAGACGGGGACTTCTGAAGAGACCGGTTTGGTAATGCTTAATGCCATAATACTTCGACGGGTTTGTTTATCAAATATCAGTCGTCTTTATCCCGGCTCTAAAGCCATTGATTCAATAAGATGAGAGTTGCTATTAGCTATTGATCTATAAGGGCTAAATCATCTAGATTGGATTTGGCAGTTATCAGGGAAATTTTCCTTTTCGATATTTATTATCTAGATGATTTATCTTCTCCACCTTCGGAGAAGATCGCCCTCCTTGAAACTCGCTTTCCAGCCAGATATCAATTAGCTTTTTTGCTACTTCAAGACCTGTTGTTTGACTTCCCAATGTTATGATGTTGGCATTGTTGCTAGCTCGAGCACGTTCTGCGGTATAGGGATCTGCGATACAGGCAGCACGAACTCCGGGTACCTTATTGGCAACGATGGCCATACCAGCACCTGTTCCGCATACCAAGATGCCGTCTTTATATTTTCCCTTACCAACTGATTCAGCCACATTAGAACCTATGTCAGGGTAATCCACTGGTTCTTCGGAATGAACACCGAAGTCATCAACTTGATAACCAAGTTCAATAAGATGATCCCGGATTGTATTTTTGAGGGGTAAACCAAAGTGATCCGATCCGATTACAATCTTTTCATCTTTACCGATCATCTTCATTCTCCCCTTATGGGCCTAGTTGAACTCCGTTTCAATTAATTTGGGGAGTTCTGCAACACTCTCAATCACATGGGTATGCCAATATTTGCCCCATGCAGTTACCGGGCGGGGTCCGCTCATCACACCCACAACGCCTCTAACCCCTGCATTTCGACCCTCCAGCATGTCCGCTGGTGTATCGCCAATCTTGATCACATTATGAACACTCTGAACATTCAATTTCGTCATGGCGTAGAAGAGCATAAACGGCGCTGGCCTCCCAATTTGCCCTGGAACGTGCTCAACATCAACAGCAAGATCCACCAATCCATCCTTTACCCAACCCAGACCTTCCATGATGGCGTCAACGACGACTCTGTGGAAACCGGTGTCTGTGGCAACTTTGATACTGTTTTCATGGCACCAACGAAAAACATCGGATGCGCCGGGAACTTCCTTGACATTGGTCCTGTAATGCCCAACCATGATTTCCTGGTAGCGATTGAAAACCTTGACGGCAGCCTCGAGTGTATCTGGGTCCTTCATCTTTTCGAAGTCCCTGATATCGATTTTCTTTCCTTGCTCTCTCGCGATCAGGAATTGATAGAGATGGATCTTATTCGTCCCCATATGCTGGAGGATTTCCTCAGGAGATGTATTGAGATTGAACTCAACTGCCGCTTGATAGAGGCAATCTCGGACACCTGTGTCATCCTCGACCGTGGTTCCGGAGAGATCAAACATAACCATTTCTATTGCTGACATAACCCACCTATCTTAGATTATTGGATTTACACACACAATTACCCCACACATTTTCAGCCAGGTCCCTAATGTGGCTGAAAATCATTCTCCATAACAAAATCGAAACGCTTGCAAGTTGTCCTGTCTCAATTAGACTTAGTATTAAGCCCTTCTCTCATGGATGTATTCGCCAACGCCTTTGAGCGTGAGTGTGTCCGCCAAATGGCAAGCGATGTAATGATCAGGTTGATATTCTTTCCACTCGGGGGTTTCGACTCGACACACATCTTGGGCATAGCGGCAACGTGGGTGGAAGTGACAACCAGATGGCGGATTGATTGGACCAGGGATTTCACCTGTTAGAAGGATCGGCTGCATCATGTCATCTGGATCCGCAACAGGGATGGCTGACATCAAGGCTTCAGTATAAGGATGCATGGGGTTATAGAAGAGTTCTCTGGTTTTCGCCATCTCCACCAATCGTCCCAGATACATCACCGCAACGCGATCGCTGACATGTTCAACTACGCTCAACTC
>MGNI01000015.1:0-1601 GCA_001795115.1 Chloroflexi bacterium RBG_16_48_8
CTGGCATTGAGTGATAAGGCTCCCAACGGCAGCGCGGTAACCGTCACTGCAGCTCGTGGCGAGGCCGAATCCTTCCAAGTCGTGCTTTTGCCTTCGGGGAATGATCAGATCGTGTCGGCCTCCATCTCCGAGCTACGCATGGGCTCAAGCATCATTTCCGCTAGTCAGGTACAGCTGCGCGAAGTGGCTTATGTTCCCATCGATAAGCCCACCGAGGCAGACTCCTTCCCAGGATGTGAGATGCCGGATCCATTGCCCACGCTCGGCAAGGTAAATCTCACAGCTGGCCTGCAGCAGCCTATCTGGGTTACAGTAAAAGTTCCAGATGATGCTCTCAGTGGTACTTACTCAGGCAAGATACACATCGATCTCCTCAACGGGACAGACATCGACGTAACGATCAATCTGGGAGTATGGGACTTCACCCTCAGCCCGGAGCAAAACCTGCGAACTGCCTATGGCTTTAACCTGGGGATGGTCGACACCTACCACCACTTGGGTGGGGATTTGAACTTGCGCAGACAGGTCTTGCATGAGTACCTTAATGTCTTTGCAGATGCGCGCATCAACCCTATGAATCCCGTTGGTGACGACTGGTATGAGCTGATCTTCACCAATTTGAACTGGATTGATGGAGCTTTAGTCGAGGATCCCGATAGTAGACGGCGACCAAATAGCGTGCTTGAAGTTGTCGAGGACGGGGTGGGAACGCTTGATAGTGTATCTTCCACGGTGCCCATACGGATCGATCGTTCCAACGACTACGTCCTTGAGTGGGAAGCGATGGTGGGTGGTATAAGGGGGTCGGGTGAAAATGACTATCAAGTTGTCATTGGCCAGTATAATAGCGACGGGGAATGGATTAGCGGTTCGAATATCCTCTTCTCAAAGGTTCCATCGACGCTGGATACGTGGAACTATAACCGGGAGACGATCTCCCCTACGCGTTGGCATGCTGATGTCGAGACCATCCGCATCAGTTTTGCGGCTCGTTTATACACGAATGCCAGCAGCACCGGAACAGCTTGGTTTGACAATGTCGCTTTGATGGAAGTCGCGTTCACGACCAATCTCGTTGCGAATCCCAGTTTTGATAGTGTAGCCCCCAAAGATCTCATCGTCGACTTGGAGACCCGCTCTTTTGACAAGGCCGCGCAGTATGCCTTCGACTTGGGATTCGATTCCATCGCTCTCTATCTACCCGACTTCAGCCGCTGCAGCATAGCCCTCGCTGGCTGCACCGAACCGACACTGCTCAATTGGAAATGGGACAGCGATGATCCCGGCGGTGATTATGATGTCGCTTACCAGAAAGTTGTTAAAGCCATTGCAGACCATATGGCTTCAGAGGGCTGGTTGGAGAAATTCTACGCCTATTGGAGCGACGAGCCGGAGGAAGCGTGGTTCGATGATGTGATCTACGGCATGGACATCCTGGGCAAAGGCGCCCCAGGCCTCAATCGCCTGCTCACCCTGAATTACGGATTCGATGATCGTGATTTGACAGGCCAGGTGGATATCTGGGTCCCGCAGACCGAGAACTATATCCCGTCCTGGGCAGCAGAACGCCGGGAGGCGGGCGATCAGACCTGGTGGTACGT
>MGNI01000015.1:1631-1818 GCA_001795115.1 Chloroflexi bacterium RBG_16_48_8
CAACTTCATCGATGATCCCGGTATCGATATCCGCACCCTCTTCTGGTCGGCCTGGAAGTATGGAGTACAGGGCTCCCTTTATTGGGATACCACCTACTGGAGCAACACAGCTAATTGCACGGCCTGTCAGGATCCGTGGAAGGATGCCCAGAGCTACATCGAGACGGGCGGGCTCTTCGGCAATGGC
>MGNI01000015.1:1849-12392 GCA_001795115.1 Chloroflexi bacterium RBG_16_48_8
GCGCGATTGGAACAAAACCACAGCTCCGATCCTATCAGGGCCTGTGCCCTCGCTACGCCTGGAACTCATCCGGGAGGGGATCGAGGATTATGAGTACCTGTGCATGCTGAGGGAAGCCAAAAATCGACTCAAGTCTGCAACCCCCGGTGATCCTCTCGTTGCTAAGGCGGAAGACTTGCTCAGCATCTCGGATGAACTGATTGCTTCCCTTACGGACTACGAGACAGATCCTGGCGCATATGCGGACTACCGCCGACAGGTAGCGCTAACGCTGGTGGAAATCCTTAAAAAGGCACCCGTGCCGACACCTACCTCGACAGCTTTACCAACCCCAATGGCAACCGGCACGCAGACGCCTGTCATCACTCCAACAGTTACTCCGTCACTGGTCACTGTCACACCTTTCATCACACCGACCTCTACGCCCTTCTTTATCGATGTTCCAGAGCACTATTGGGCTTATGCGTACATCAAAAACCTCTATGACAATGGCTATGTGAAAGGGTGCAGCACAGAACCTTTGCAGTATTGTCCGAAGGATGGGATGAAGCGCGACGAGGCCTCGGTGTTTGTGGTTCGAGGCGTGGAGGGGGCGGAGTATATTCCCCCCGAACCCACTGAACAGGTTTTCGCGGATGTATACCTGGGCGTATGGCATACCAAGTGGATCACCAAACTAGAGGAGGGGGGGTACACCGATGGCTGTGGCGTGAACGATTTGGGTGAACGGAACTTCTGTCCCTATGAAAAGCACACACGAGCAGAGGCCACGGTCTTCTTCCTGCGCATGCTTTACGGTCCAGATTATCTACCCCCGCTGCCTAATGTGGATCGGGCTTTCACCTACGATGATGTGCCTGTAATAGGCGATCTCTGGTATCCAAAATGGGTGTATGCCGCTTATGATGCGGGTTTTGTAGAAGGCTGTGAGGATGAGGCCAACCAGGGTGACAACCTCTTTAGACCGGAAGAGATGATCACCCGCGCCGAAGCCGCCTGCATGCTGGCTCGTGCGGTAGGACTCAACTAACCCCCTTCATAAACGGCATTGAGGAGCGGTAATCCTTATGGATTGGGATTGCCGCTCTCTTGTTATTGAAGCCATCGTCCTGTTTTGTTTGCAGTCTCAGTACATCCGGATCATAATCTTGGTGGACCTTGAACCAATCTGACTGAGTGGCTTTTTTCAGGTAAGTCATAGGTGAAATCAGCCTATCCTGGAAAGTGACCATTACATATCAAATCGTGAGAAGGGAACAATGATTGATCTTTCAACGGAATTCGGCCAACGAGTACAGCGCAGGTTACAAGAAGAGCGCATCATCTGGTTTACTACTATATCCGAGGGATGCATACCTCAACCCAGACCGGTTTGGTTTCTGTGGGATGGTGAATCTTTCTTGATTTATAGCAGACCGAACACTTTCAAACTGGAGCATATCAAGAACAATACCAACGTTGCGCTTCATCTGGATGGGAACGGAATGAGTGGAGATCGTGGTCTTCACAGGGGAGGCTGAGATCTACCGAGATATTCCTACTGCCGACCAAGTGCCGACCTATGTGGAGAAATATCGAGATGGGATGGGACGTTTGCAAATGACACCGAAGGAGTTCGGCAAAACCTATTCCATCCCGATTAGAGTCAAACCACTTAAATTGCGTGGACATTAATTGAACCGATGCACGACATAAATTCTGCCTTATACCAAGGGTAAGATTTCGAACGTTTAGAACCAGTGAAGGAGTGGGTTATGAATCCAAAGGATTTCGTAAAATGTAATGCGTTTCCTTGCGAGGATGTCAATCACGGGGCTTTTAATGTTCCAAATATTGAATTGGATCCAAAGAGGGTCTCCTTGTTGGTCATTTCGGAGGCTGCTCCACCAAAGGCGCAGGACTTTTATTATGCCGGTCTGGACGCTTCCTTTGAACAGACGACCCTTCAGGCATTCAAGACCGCAAGAACAAAGATTGGGTCCTTCCAAGAACTTTTGGACCTTGGCGTCTATTTCACCACGGCTGTGAAATGTGGGAAGACGGGTTATGGTATTAAAACAGGGACAGTTAATGAATGCTCAATGCTTCTCCAGAAGGAGTTGGACCTTTTCACCAATGTGAAAGCGTACTTACTCATGGGTGATGTGGCCATTAAGGCAGTTAATACCATCGCCAGGAGAACGGGTGAAGGAAGGGTGATCCCCGCTGGTTCTACCTATAAAATTCGTAGGCAGGTGTATTCCTTCCGAGGGGCAAGAGTCTTCCCTTCCTATCTACAGGTGGGACCCAGCTTCGGTATCGAGAAAAGTAAGCAGAGGATGATTGCCGAGGACATCTCGGCTGCGTTGGAGCTTCTCGATTGATCCTGGATTGGGTGAATGGCGGAATTTGCTATTATTCAAGGTTTATCATTGCTTTGGAAGATGGGTCGCATTATGGTTTGACCTCATTTTGGGGAGGGTTACTCATGGATGCGGATACAAAAAAGACTGCACTTAGAATGATCCCTTATGGCTTGTACGTGCTTACAGCTAAGGATGATGAAGGAAATGTCGCTGCCGCGACGGTCAATTGGGTGACCCAAGCCTCCTTCCAGCCGCCGCTGATTGTTGTGGGTGTGAGAGCAGATTCTTTCATTCACTCCCTAATCGAAAATTCTCATTCTTTTGCCTTGAATGTTTTAGGCAAAGACCAAGGTTCGTTGGCTTTCACCTTCTTCAAACCTGCAGTGTTGCATGAGGATACGATGAGTGGAGAACCTTTTAGGTCAGGCAAGACCGGGTCTCCTCTCCTCGAGAGTACAGCAGCATTTGTGGAATGCAAGGTTGTTGAAGTTGTAAAGATTGGGGATCACTCCATTTTCATAGGTGAGGTTGTTGAAGTGGGGGTTAAGCAGCAACCGGATGGAAGACCGGATGAAGTCACCCTATGGTTGAAAGATCTCGGTCCCAATATTTTCTATGGAGGATAGTCGTTTTCTCTGTGGTAATTCCCCTTTCATGGGAAAAAGCCAGGATACCCTGTCGCAATCTAACGCTTGCTCACAGGAGATTGAGCCCAATGGCTCAATCTCCACAAGGCTGAGCGTGGCGTAGGGGTTGGCAACACCGCCACAGAACAACCTCAATAAAAACACCAAAGGAAGTCTGCAACATCCAATGAACTACATCCACCTGTATGTACCTTGAAGTGTACTGTGTCTGGGAGGATCGAATGAGAACGAGATGGATGAAAGGAGCTTGCACATGAGGCTAACAGGGGTGCATTTATTATTGACTTACCAATGCAATATGGAGTGTGAGCACTGCTTCGTTTGGGGGAGCCCTTGGCAGAGTGGGACAATGGCGTTGAGTCAACTCAGGGATCTTTTGGATCAAGCCAAGTCGCTTGGAACGGTGAAGTGGTTCTATTTTGAAGGCGGAGAACCTTTTCTTTATTATCCAATCATGAGACTCGGTGTTCAAGAAGCTGCTGCGATGGGCTTTAAGGTAGGAATTGTCTCCAATGGCTATTGGGCTATCGAGGTGGAAGATGCGATCGAGTGGCTGATGCCATTCTCGGGGTTGGTTGAGGACCTTTCGATTAGCAGCGACTTCTTCCATTGGGGCGAAGAGGTCAGTATAAGAGCACAAAACATGCGGGCAGCAGCCCAGGAAGTGGGTATTCCTGTTGGATTTATCGGCATTGCCCAGCCAGATGCAGCTAATGTGGAAACAGCAATGGGGCAACTTCTACTGGGGGAGAGTGGGGTCATGTTCCGCGGCAGGGCGGCTCAAACCCTCATCTCGAAGACCAGCCTTCATCCATGGGAGGGGTTTAAGGAATGTCCCCATGAAGATTTGAGAGAACCGGGTCGCGTTCATGTCGATCCCTTTGGTCATGTGCATGTCTGTCAAGGAATTTCCTTGGGCAATGTCTTTCGAACATCCCTGGCTGAAATTTGTGAGGGCTATGATCCAGATACGCATCCCATCACGGGGCCTTTGTTGAGAGGAGGACCTGCAACCCTGGTGCGAGATTATGGATTGCCTCATGATGAAACTTATGCTGATGCATGCCATTTGTGCGATTATGCTCGCAGACAACTCCGTGGGAGGTACCCGGAGATTCTCACGCCTGATCAGATGTATGGCGTGCGTTAATCAGATCGAGGAGGCCGATCTCAATATTTTTGTGAGGATATCGGTGATGTTCCATGGCATCGTGAAAGGGTGAATCGTCCTATGGCGGAAACTATAATCCAGTGGTTGTTAGATTCGGATGAGCCGTGGACGCGCTATCGCACAATGATGGATCTCCTCGGTTTTTCCGAGGATGACCCTCGGGTGCAGGAGGCGCGCCATGAGTTGTTGGAGTACGCTGATGTTAAAAGAATGATCGAGGAGTGTAGAGCCTGGCCGGGTTATCCTCTCAAGCGGCATAACGATGCCGGGCATCCCCTTTACAAATTCAGTACGCTGGCCGATTTTGGGGTTCGGAGGGATGACCCCGGGATGAGTGTTGGTATGGATGCCGTGCTGGCCCATCCATCTCTTGAGGGTCCTTTCCAGGTAGTGGTTCATATCCCAAAAGCATATGGAGGGACAGACGAGGACATGTGGACATGGATGGCGTGCGACTCGCCTACCCTTCTGTACGCTCTTATGGCAATGGGTGTGAGTGAAGATTCGCGGATACATCAGGCTGTGGATCATCTTGTCGGACTTGCTGAAGAAAATGGCTGGCGATGCCACGCTGCCCCTGAGTTGGGAAAGTTCCGAGGTCCGGGACGCAAGGACGATCCTTGTCCGATCGCCAATGTCTACATGTTGAAAACAATGTCTCTGTGCCAGGATCTGCTCGATAGCCCAGCCGCAAGTGTGGGGCTGGAAATGCTCCTTGGGCATTGGGAAAAGCAGGCGGAGCGAAAAATCTATCTGTTTGGTATTGGAACAGATTTTAAAAAGCTCAAATATCCCTTCGTTTGGTATGACATCTTGCATGTCTTGGATGTGCTCAGTCGCTACTCCAAGACCCATAAAGATCCGCGGTTCCTGGGGATGGTGAAGACCATCACAAACCAGGCAGATGATAAGGGTCGTTATACGGCAGGCTCAATGTATCAAACCTGGAAAGGCTGGTCATTTGCGGACAAGAAACAACCCTCACCATGGTTGACGTTTTTGGTCTTAAGGATCTTAAAGCGGATTGGCATGTGATGATTGGCAAAACATCCATTAGATCATCGAGGTAATTCCCCTTTATTCCAATTCCGGTTTCCTGGTTGTTGGAAAGTTGTAGCCCGTCGATAAGGGATTGAACCTTGTTGGATTTGTTGTGTCTATTGAAAATCTTAGGGCATAGCTTCATCCCTCCAGCACATAATTCCATCCTGTGCTAAACTATCCCGCACGAGATCCAAAAATCAGACAAAAATGTTTCTCACAAGATGCACTTCCTGGTTCAGTTAAAGCGGTTACAGCTGGAAAGGAAGATAGGATGAAGCGGTTCATTGGGTGCATGTATGCTTGTACAGCTGTTCTTTTAACCATTTTGGCGTGCGGTCCTCTATCCCAGCCAGAAAGTTGTGGGGATTACGGAGGTGTTGCAAATGAGGACCTCTTTAACGATGTTTTTGAATCCATGGGTTTGTTCTATGCCACTACCGGAGCGCCCGGAGAGGCCGGTCCAGAGGGTGAAATCCGGTTCGACCCAAATGATGAACTGGAGATTACTTTTGAGAGCAAAACAGATGTCTCCATACGCGCTTGTCTGGAGGAGAGGAAGGGCGGAGGGAAGATCCTCTTCAATGAGACCGAGAGTTTTCCTGCAGGCGTGCATTCATTTACCTTGGGAACCTACTCCAAAGGCGGATATGTTGTTCGGATGATCTTGGATGAAACACTGGTTAAGAATCTACCCTTTCGAATAGAGTAGGGAAGATCATTTTATTTTACCTCCATTCACCCTCCCCCATGTTTCAAAGATGCGGGAACGATTTCTCGAACTCTGCGATCGAGATGGCATCGCTACCAGCATCAGACCGTATTTACCAGAGTTTGCTTCTCCATTAAACCTTTTCTGGTCAGGAGTTTTCTGATTCAAGTTCTTCAAGGATGAAGAGAGAGCCAGATTTGAGAACGTGGCTTCGTCCACACTCCCACATTTGCCAGATCCTTATGGGTGGATTTCAAGAAGTGTTCCAACTTGTGCTCCCAAGATGATTGTTGGGGGGTGTGGGGCTACCCCGCCGCCCCACACCCCCCATTACTTCAACACTGAATGAAGTTGACAACCTCAAATGAAGTACAACCTATCCATTCGGTCGAGTGGCTTTTTTCATGGGTGTCAGTTATAAAAAGTGAGTTACACGGAGGACGAATTGCCTAAAAGGCGGAAACCCAGCGCTCAATTGGAATGTGGCACACACTCAAAGGAATTACGGTATCTCCTTTACTTGCCTTCGAAATATGGAGAAGATCCAGATAAGAAATGGCCTATGATTCTCTACTTGCATGGTATCGGGGAGCGCGGGAGCAAGCTGAACCTGCTGAAGAAGCACGGGATCCCCAAGGTCGTTGAAAACCGTGATGATTTTCCCTTTCTAACGGTTTCGCCCCAATGCCCTGACAATACCTTATGGTTTGAGCATTATGATGAATTGATTGCTATCTTAGATGAGGTTATGGAAACTTATGATATTGATGCGAATCGGATTTATCTTACCGGGAACAGCATGGGGGGCTATGGCACGTGGGGGTTAGCCATAAAAATCCCTTATCGATTTGCAGCTATTGCACCTATCTGTGGCGGTGGTATCCCGGAACAGGTTTGTGTCCTCAAGGAGGTTCCTATGTGGGCTTTCCATGGGGAGAAGGATGACCTGGTGGATCTCAGTGAGGGCCAGAAGATGATGGATGCGTTGGAAGCATGTGGGGGAAAGGTGCGATTTACTATTTATAAGGGTGTAGGACACGACTCATGGACGAGGACGTACGAGAACCCTGAATTATATGCGTGGTTTTTAGAGCACACACGGTGATCCTTCATCTCCAAGGAATGAGGTATTGTTCGATGATGCTTATGTGGATAAGCATTCCTTAATGCTCACACTACTCTCGGTGGAGATCAATTCTCCATTCATGTGTCCTTACAATAGCAATGTAAAGATTAATTTCTTGGGGGCATGAAGTCCTGAATTTCTTCTATACATTCATCAACCGCATTTTGTCCCTCGGCACGTTTGAAGAAATCTTTGGGCACTGTGTCGATGGTTGTAAGATGGAATCCGGATAAATGCTGCACGAGAAAAGCTTTCATCGTACGGGCGCAGGAGTTCGACCTGCTCGGTCGCGGGTGAGAGGAGTGGGATAGGTTTCAATACATGCTTATAAATGAAGTGATGGCGGAATCGGGCGAGAATTCATTCTCGCCCGATTCCGCCAGTTGGCAGTCATATTACCCCCTTTCGTGTAATGCACACCGGTCATTGAATAGATTTGAACTTGGGAGCATTATCCAGTATAATGAGAACAAATGTTCTGGAAAAATTCACTTATTCGAGTTGCATCCCCATTTCATTATGCCATGCGTCTTAGGAGTGGAAAATTCTTCCATTTTGAGATGATAGGGCACATTTATACTGTTCTCTAAACTCTTATACCAGGATTAATCTATGGAGCCGGAAAACATCGTCATTCGTGGCGCTCGACAGCACAACCTCAAACATATTGATGTGACGATCCCCCGTAATAAATTTGTCGTGTTAACTGGGGTAAGCGGGAGTGGAAAGTCCTCCCTGGCTTTCGACACCCTCTATGCGGAGGGGCAGCGACGATACGTGGAAAGCTTATCCACGTATGCTCGACAATTCTTGGGTCAGATGGAAAAGCCGAGCGTGGACACTATCGGCGGATTGAGCCCGGCCATTGCCATCGAGCAGAAGGTTCTCAGCAGAAATCCCAGGTCAACCGTCGGCACGGTTACCGATGTTATGGATTACTTGAGGGTGCTTTTCGCTCGGGTAGGTGTTCCCCATTGTCCACAGTGCAACAGGATTGTCCAATCTCAAAGTGCCCAACAGATCGCAGACCAATTGGCTGACCTTTCTCCTGGGACACGATGTCAGCTCTTGGCACCCATCGTTCGTGAAAGGAAGGGGGCTTATGTTGATGTGATAGAAGCCGCACGACGCGAGGGTTATACACGTGCTCGGATCGATGGTGTGACTTCAGATCTGAGTGAACCGTTAAAACTCGTAAAAACGAAGAAACATACCATTGAGTTTATTGTGGACCGATTAATCGTCCCAAATTCCTCCTCCGATGAGAAGACGCAAGAGGCTTTCCTGGCTCGATTGGTGGACTCCGTGGAGACAACACTTCAAGCTGGTGAAGGGACAATCACAGTCGTTATCGACGATGGGGAAGAGTTGATCCTGAGTGAGCATAATGCTTGTCCACATTGCAGCATCAGCTTCCCTGAATTGAGCCCTCAATTGTTCAGTTTTAACTCCCCTCTTGGTATGTGTCCGGAGTGTAATGGATTGGGTACGCAGATGGAAGTGGATCCAAATTTGCTTATCAAAGATCCCAGCCTATCCATCATGGACGGAGCGCTACACTGGTACGGTGAACTGAGAAAGAAGGAGGGCGGTTGGAGTTGGCGTCAACTACATTCCATTGCTATTCATTATAGCGTGGATTTGGACACACCCTGGCAAGATCTGCATCAGAAATTTCGTGATGTTCTCTTTTACGGCTCAGGAGAAGAAAAAATCCCATTCACTTTCCGATCTGAGTGGGACGATGGGAGTTGGTCGGGGGAGGGAGAGCGAAGCATAAGGGGGATCATTTACCATCTTAATCGACGGTTTCATCAGACCAAATCTGAAGGTGCAAAGCGATGGTATGCAAGCTTTATGAGTCAGCAGCCCTGTCTGGTCTGTCATGGGGCACGATTGCGTCCTGAGGCCAGGGCAGTGACCATCGCTGGTAAAACACTCTCGGATATTGTGGAGATGACCATCGCCGAGGCGTTTGCCTGGATCTGCAGTCTCTTTGATCCATCCATAGAGGACGAGGGACGAAGGACGAAAGACCAGGTTCATCCTTCGACATCGGTTTTTCGTCATTCGGCTTTTCAACCGGTTCTTGAGAACGAAACCTTGGGTCGAGAGCAGATGGAAATCGCTAGAGAGGTGCTGAAAGAAATCCGTGATCGGCTCCAATTCATGCTGAATGTCGGTTTGCATTACATCACACTGGATCGCCCTGCTGCTTCTCTTTCGGGTGGAGAGGGGCAGCGCATTCGTCTTGCTGGTCAGATTGGCTGTGGATTAGTGGGGGTCCTCTATATTTTAGATGAGCCGTCCATTGGATTACATGCTCGGGATAACCGTTCCCTGCTGGATACGTTGTTGCGTTTACGAGATATGGGTAACACCGTCCTGGTGGTTGAGCACGATGCGGAGACAATGCGCAGTGCGGATTGGATTATCGACTTGGGACCCGGCGCAGGTGTGATGGGGGGGGAGGTTGTTGCCGCAGGAACGCCAAAGGCTATTTGTGCGGATAAGAGGTCCATTACGGGGCGATATCTCAGCGGCGAGTTTTCTGTGGTTGCACCGAATGGACGACGCCGGCGAGAACCGACCAACGGTTGGCTGACGGTCGTCGGTGCCAGATTACACAATTTGAAGGAAATGGAGGCTCGTTTCCCTTTAGGATTGATAACTTGTGTTACAGGGGTCAGCGGAAGTGGGAAGAGCAGTCTGGTTGCGGAAACGCTCTATCCAGCTTTGGCCAGGGCGCTGCATAACGCTCAAGTACCTATAGGGTCTTACGATCGCCTGGAAGGTTTGGAGCATCTCGACAAGGTTATTAACATCACTCAGGATCCTATCGGTCGGACGCCACGTTCCAATCCAGCCACCTATGTGAAACTTTTCGATGAGATCCGTCGTGTCTTTGCTATGACACTGGAGGCAAAAGCACATGGGTATAAGCCGGGGCGCTTTAGCTTCAACGTAAAGGGAGGGCGCTGTGAAGCATGCATGGGGCATGGACAGCGAAGGATTGAGATGCACTTCTTGGCAGACGTGTGGATGAAATGCCAAGAGTGTAAGGGTGCCCGCTATAACCGAGAGACGATGGCTATTCGTTACAAGGGAAAAAAAATTACAGATGTGCTCGATATGGATGTGCAAGAAGCACTGGAATTTTTCGCTAACCATCCCAAAATCGCACGCATCCTGCGAACGCTTCATGATGTTGGGCTGGATTATGTGAAATTGGGGCAGAGCGCTACAACCTTAAGTGGTGGAGAGGCACAGCGAGTGAAATTGGCAAAGGAACTGGGTAGGGTCGCCACTGGATGTACTCTTTACATTTTAGATGAGCCTACCACGGGATTGCATTTCGCTGATATTCAACGTTTGCTGGATGTCTTACATCGGCTAGTGGATGCCGGGAATACTGTCATCATCATTGAACATAATTTGGATATCATCAAGACGGCTGATTGGATCCTTGACCTGGGTCCGGAAGGTGGAGATGAGGGAGGC
>MGNI01000015.1:12404-12715 GCA_001795115.1 Chloroflexi bacterium RBG_16_48_8
CAAGGATCGCCGGAAGAAGTTTTGCAGGTCGAAGGAAGCTATACAGGTCAGTTTCTTGCGAAGGTGCTTGATCCCAGTCTGGTATCTTAGATAGGACAAAAATCGCAGGATCGATAAATCGCTTCTGCGTCCTACTATCCATGTGTTATTATGAAATTTGGCAGAATTTCTGATGACACTCCGTTCTCTGAAGATCACTACCCCATGAGCTACCTAATCCAAAAATTGCCACAAATGAATGATCTTCCGCCATTGACATAGAGTCGCCTCGAGTCCTGAGCAAAGGATTACTACAATATGCAAAATGTGCT
>MGNI01000016.1:0-6146 GCA_001795115.1 Chloroflexi bacterium RBG_16_48_8
TCGAAGGTGTTCGTCCTTCTTAAAAATGACCTTCTCGCGAATCCCCTTACCATCGGCTCCCAGAGCCACTTCTTCAAATTCGACCGGAACAATCTCTTTCTCAAATAGATTCTCACCCCAGGCCTTAGCAGCCTTCATGTGACTATTGTATGCAAACAGATCTTGGTCCTCACGACGGACGTTAAATTCCTCTGCGACATGCTCTGCTGTCATACCCATGACCATGTATATCTCTGGATAGTTTTCTGCAGCCCCAAGGTCAACACTTAGGCGATAGCCTGTCATGGGCACAGCACTCATCATCTCTACTCCACCAGCAAGAATCACATCTGCACCATTAGCGATAATACGCTCTGCACCAATGGCGATGGATTGCAGGCCACTGGAACACATGCGGTTGACTGTTTGGCCAGGAACCTTTGGTGGGAGCCCTGCCATCAAGGCAGAAAGACGTGCGATATTTAGACCTTGGGAACCTTCAGGAAAAGAACATCCCAAGATCACATCATCAATCTGTTCTGGATCTAATTTCCCTTCCGTTTGCCGCAGCAATTCCTTAATGACTGCCACCGTCATAGCTTCCGGACGGGTATTCCTTGTTGTTCCTTTTTTACTTCGTCCGACAGCTGTTCGTGTCGCTGCCACAATGACTGCTTCTCTCATTGGTAACCCTCCTTTTAATCCGCTTATCAGTTGCGAAGTGGCTTCTTATGCTGAAGCATGTGCCACATACGTTCAATAGTTTTCGGTTCATGCAGCAACGCGATAAACGCTTCTCGCTCAAGATCCAGGATATATTGTTCAGGAACCCAGCCAGGCTCGCTTATATCTCCCCCCGAAAGCACTTTGGCCAATCTATTGGAGACCACACCGTCATGTTCTGAAGCCCATCCCGCGTCGATCATGCTCCAGACCATGAGCTTCATGTTTGCTAACATATCCCGCCCTGATGCCCAAATTTTCGTTGGTGGTGGTGGCTGATATCCCTCCTCCACCATATTCAGGGCAGTTCTCTTGGCCTCAGCCAAGAGATGATCTTGATTCATCACGATGCGATCACTTGGGCCAAGAAATCCCATCTCCCTCCCTTGAACTGCACTCTCCGCCACTTTGCCCATAGCGATCTGTTCAAAAGCTTTTTGTATGTGAGGTAGAACATCCGCATTCGGAGTCTTCATCACAGGATTGACCAGCCTACGGAGAGACTCTTTTGTGCCACAACCTGCAGGAATTAATCCAACTCCAGCCTCAACCAACCCAATGTAGGTCTCTGCAGCAGCAACGATACGCGAGGCTGCCAGGACAACCTCGCAACCTCCAGCCAGGGTCATCCCGAAGGGTGCAGCGACAACGGGCTTCGGGGAATAACGTACCCTCTTCATCAGCGATTGCATATATCTTGTCGCTGTATCTATCGTATCGAAGTCTCCCTGCTGCGCCGCAACTGCCATCATGAAGATATTCGCTCCAGCGCTGAAGTGTCTCCCCTCATTCCCAATAACCATGGCCTTCCATTCAGGCTTCTCAAGCTCGTCAAGACCTGTGTCGATCATCCGAAATATATCCTCATCCAGAGCATTGGCAGTGCCTGGGTGGTGGAATTCAAGCAGAAGGACACCATCGCCCATATCAAGCAAGCTGGCGCTTTCATTGGAGTGAAGTTCCTTGCCCTGTGCCTTGAGGTCCGCAATCGATAAGATATTAGGATCAACCGGCATCGGAACATACCCCTTCGCCTCGAGATCATAATATCCAACGACACGTCCATTCTCCCTCTGGTAAAAGCTTTCGAAACCTCGATCAAGCATCTCAACAACCCAGGCAGGGATCTCAATCCCTTCCTCCTGCAATCGTTCGATGGAGCGCGTCACTCCCAATGCATCCCAGGTCTCAAAAGGTCCCAATTCCCACATGAAACCCCACTTACAGGCATTATCCACCGAGACGATATCATCGCTTATCTCAGGAATGACACTGGCGCCATAAATCACCATACGTGAGAGTAGATACCAGATGTAGTCACCTGCCTGATCCTCGGCATAGGCCAACATGCCAATCCTTTGATGTGGGTCCCGGATATCCTTGCCTGCCCCTATGGAATCGAAACGAGGTTTCACAGGTGGTCCATATTCAAAGGTCTCTGGATTCAGGATCCAAAACTCCCTTTCACCCTCCACCATGGTCTTCTTATAGAAACCCTGTTCAGCCTTGTTTCCCAGCCAGCCCTTCTCGAGCATCTTACTGACGAGTTCCATTGTCTTCGGATTCCGCAGCACCTCTCTGTGGGGGTCATGTGGAATGGCTTCGTATAGATTGTTGGAGACATGCGCCATAACATCGATCCCAACAAGGTCATTCAAACGGAAAGTGGCTGTTTTCGGACGACCGATGGGCGGACCTGTGATGGCATCCACCTCTTCAAATGAATAACCTTTCTCCAGAGCGTAATTCATGCCATAGGAGCCTGCGATGGAGAGGATTCGATTGGCGATGAAGTTCGGTGTGTCTTTGCAGATGACCACACCCTTTCCCAAGACCACGCTGAAGAAATCCTGCATAAAAGCGATCAATTCAGGGCTGTTCTTCTCATGGGGAATAATCTCAAGCAGTTTTAAATACCTGGGTGGGTTGAAGAAGTGTGTTCCGAAGAAGTGTTGCTGAAAACTCTCTGAACGACCCTCGGCAATCTGATCTACAGGGATCCCGGAGGTATTGGTGCTCACAATGGCATCTGGGTTTCGAACTTCTTCTATCTTAGCCATGAGACTTTGTTTGATATCCAATCGCTCAATAATTGCTTCGAGGATCCAATCTGCCGCTGCGACAGAATCAAAATCGTCTTCGAGATTCCCCAGGGTTACGAGATCAGCAACTTCATCAGAAAATAAATTCGCTGGTCGGGACTTGATACAGCGTTGCCAACCTTCATTAACAATTCGATTACGGACTGCGCTGTCTTCAAGGGTCAACCCCTTCTCTTCTTCTTGGGCTGTTAATTTATTCGGTACGATGTCCAGGAGGGTTGATCTGAGGCCAGCGTTAGCGAAATGAGCTGCCAATGCTGCACCCATCGTACCTGCCCCAATCACGACAACATTCTCGATGCGCGTTTTTGTCATCTTTTCTATGCCTTTCTACTAGAATGGTCTCTCGATCAGCTCAACTCATGACGCGAGTAATCTAGAATCCGTCGAGCCACGATGAGCCTGTTAATTTGCCCTGTACCTTCGTAAAGATCGTTGATCTTGGCATCTCTGAACCACTTTTCGACTAATATCTCCTTTGAATACCCTAATGGACCGAGCAATTCGACGGCGCGTTGAGTGATCTTTACAACCACGTCTCCCGCTTTAACCTTGGCCATGGAGGCTTCCAGGTTGTTGGGTTTGCGATTGTCCATCATCCAGCAGGCTTTCAAAACCAAAAGCCATGCTGATCGTAGCATCACCTCCATATCTGTGACTTCACGTTCGAGATTGGTCATTCGGGATCGCGGCAACCCCGAGCGCAGGCTGACCACAGCCTCTACAAGCTTCTCCTTAAGAAATTCAAGGGTCGCACGAGCGATTCCGAGGGCAGATGCTGCCACTAAGGGTCGGCTTACATCAAAAGTCGCCATGGCACCTTTGAAACCCTTTTCCGTCTTCTCCTCAATTTCTGCGCTCCCTAAGATGTTTTCGAAAGGAATGCGGCAATCCTGCAGCACGACCGAAGCTGTATCACTAGCGCGGATTCCAAGCTTGTGTTCCAACTTTGTCACAGTGCATCCGGGTGTGCCAGCCTCAACAACGAAGGGACGGACACCAGCTCTGCCAGCCTTTGGATCGATGGTCGCCCAAACCACAATAAAGCCTTCTGAATCAACGAGGGCTTTATGTCCGGCAGTGACGAAAATCTTTTCACCATTAAGGACCCACTCCTTGCCATCCAGCACGGCAGTTGTCCTTGTCATGGAGGGCATCTCCGAACCCGCATGGGGTTCCGTCATCGCCATGCCGTCGAAGACTGGTTTGTCGCCTTGGAAACGAGATAAGAAACGTTTCTTCTGTTCTGGCGTACCTGTGGCACTGACTGCTGCCGCACCGAGCAAACCTACAGGTGAACATAGGTAAAGACCTGTATCGCCCCAGGAGAGCATCTCTGCCATATGCGCCAAACGCTGATAACCAATCGGAGGATATTTTTTCTTCTCTGGTTCTTCTTCTTTCTTCTCTTTGGGTTCCTCTGTGACCATTGCACCACCCAGCTGCTGGCTGGCATCGTGCATAAAGTTGATGTAATCCCAAGGGATTTCATGCTCATGATCATCGAAATAACGCGATACCGGTCGCATCATATTCTCTGCGACCATCTTTGTCATACTGGTCAAATTGACAATCGGTTTTGGCATTTCAAAGCTTATCATTTTGATCTCTCCCTTCCACCATCAAACACCGCGTTAAACGAAAGCCAGCCCGGGGAAGGTTGGAATTCCTCGGCCATTACGCATCCAAAGTTCAGCAGGGTATTCACGGATATATCCATAACCACCCAGGATTTGGACAGCGCGGTCGGTTACCATCATGGTCATCTCGGAAACGCCTGAAAGTGCGATAAATGCAGCATGAGGGGCATCTTCCTTGCCTTCATCAAGCTTCCATGCCGCTTCCCAAACCAATAATCTGTGAGCCTCAATCTCCATCGCCATTTCAGCCAGCATGAAAGCGATTGACTGCTTCTGGGCTATTGGACCCCCAAAAGCCACCCGCTCCTTGGCATAATCCCGAGCGTATTCATAGGCCGCTCGCGCCACTCCAATTGCCATTGCTGCAACAGCCACGTTGGATGAAGCAATAACAAGCTCAGGATTGAATCCATCCTCAACTCCCACTCGGGCATCTTTCGGAACTTTGACCTCATTGATCTTCAGCCGATATGTGGGAAGAGCTTGAATTCCCAACAATCCCTCTCGATCGCCAACTATTATACCCTCCGCATTGGGTGGAACAATGAAAGCCTGTGTCTTACCATCCAGATTGGCGAAGACCAGGAAAGCTTCAGCCTTATCTGCGAAGGGTACCATGACTTTCTCGCCATTAAGGATGTAGGAATCCCCATTCGGCTTTGCAGTCGTATCCATCTCGCCCGGATAAAAATCAAACCTGGATTCGATGAAGGCCGCAACATAAGGTTTCCACTCCGCTTCAATCACCGGCGCTAGCAAGGCCTTTTTCTGCTCTTCCGTGCCGCCCAAGAGTAGAGGCAACACATAAGATCCAGGAGCCATGACGGCCATTGCTCCTGCCAGATCACCGTAGGCCAGCTCCTCGCCAGCAAGAACTCCCGTAACTGCAGAGTGCTCGCCGAAGCCTCCATATTCCTCTGGGATACTGGCTTGTAAAACGCCCAATTCCCAACCTTTCTCAATCAGATCAAAGGAAAGCTCCTTCTCTTCATCCGCATCATGTGCTACAGGTTTTAGGTCGTTCGTCGCAAAGCGCTTTACGGCATCGATGAGCATTGCCTGCTCTTCGGAAGGTTCAAATGAATACATGGGTTCCTCCTCTTGCAAGGTCAATCATCGAACACTTCAAGTAATGGATTTCTTCAGTTATTAGACTTTTTCGCCCCTCCTGACATCCTGCAAAATGATCTCCTTTGGACCAATTTTAGGTCTGATAATGTTCTCCTGCTGAAGATAACGAAAAGGTACTGACCGTCCTTCTTCAATGTGCTCCATATTCTCGATAAAAAGATAACCGCGCTGGGTAAGGTATTCGATATGAGCTCCCGTCTCCTCAATAGCCAGAAGTTCGTGATAACCATGGGCATCGGGGAACAATTGATCTGATACCTCCGCCATCGTTTTTGATTCTCTCAAACAATCTAAAACCTGGTTTAGCCGTTCTTGATGAAGTTGTTCAATGCTATCGATACGTGTTTCCAGGTCGTGGAATGGACCCTCATGCCCTCCTAAAACCCATCGTATCGAGTGGGATTGCGGCCTGATTTTTTCAAGTGATTCAAGGTAATGCCCTAAACCAGTGTTCATGGTGAGTTGCTCGGGAGCCTGATGGGGGCTGGTGTCTTTAAGGACATGATCGCTTGAAAGCAGGATATCATCCACTATGAAAACAACCTGCCCAGGACAATGACCTGGAACATGT
>MGNI01000016.1:6167-7295 GCA_001795115.1 Chloroflexi bacterium RBG_16_48_8
TTCATTCCCACCTCATTAAATGCGAAATCTATAGGCACCGATTTAAAGAGATGTTTATTTAAAAGATAGAGATCCATCAATCTCTTTTGTCTTTCCAGTGATACTCCAGCTTCAGCCAGAAATGCACGCAGTCGTTGAGCGACGATGGTCAATCGATCTTCATAACGAATAAGGACTCTTCGATCTAACTCATGAATGCCCACGGGGGCCTGGCAATGGCCTTGAACAAAGGAGAGCCCACCAAAATGGTCGATATGTCCATGGGTGATGAGGACATGAGTGATAGCGTCCCAATGGGCTCTTTCACCGTAATCACTTCGAATTTCTTCTAAACCCGCCTCCAATTGCTCATTACAATCCCCAAATCCTGAGCCGACATCAACCAGAGCCGCGATGTCTTGGTTGAAAAGGACATGAGCGTACCCCTGAAGACCCGGAAACAGGTCCAGGGGGATGCGATAAATCCTCGCTCCTTGGGAGGTATGATATGCTTCGATCTTAGATCTTTTCATACTTAAGCTTCCTCCTTGCGGAGACCACGCAAGAAGAGGTCTGAGAAATGATCTGACAATTCGAGAGCCGAATACCTGTCGCCAGCCTTAAACCAGGTAATCATCCAATTCTGAATACCCAGAAGTGCAAATGTAACGACCGACACATCTAACGGACGGAATACCCCCAGATCAACACCTTCCTGCACAATTTGTCGCCAAAAAGCTTCATAGCGATCGCGTCGTTTGATGTGTTGGACCCTTAGATCATGTTCCAGACTGCGATGCTCAAGAAGCAAAACGGTGGATAGATCTGGATCTTCTGCCAACCGCCCCATATAGACCTGCATTGCCAATTGCAATTTTTCCTTTTGAGATGGGTCAGAATCAACGACTGCGCGCATGTCAGCAATAAGCATATCCAGCGCTTGCTCCAGGATTGTGAAAAGGATGTCCTGTTTACTCTCGACGTGATGGTAGATGCTTGCCTTTTGGAGTTGAACCGCATCGGCGATGTCCTGCATGGAAGTTCCGTGGTAGCCCTTTTCTCGGATAATCTGGGCTGCGGCCTGGATGATATCTGATCGCTGCATCCATTCTCCCTACCGACCGGTCGGTAGTTCTACTATAGCATAGC
>MGNI01000017.1:0-3185 GCA_001795115.1 Chloroflexi bacterium RBG_16_48_8
GCATCTTTTCATCACCTGATGAAGTATCGCAAGCATCGCCAACCCCATCCGAAATGGAAATCATGATAGTTGATCAATCATTGAGTATTCCAGATGATATGCAATTGCAGCTGAGGGAAATGGCAGAACAATGGCAAGACATCGAGGCAAACAGAATTCTGATCTCATTCGGTGACAAGGCTAAAACCGTCATACCAGGAGGTTCCTGGCCGGAGGTCGGCAACACGGCCAGCAATTTAATGGATGCACTGATCTTAGGTCGTTCATATCTCAAAGAGGATCAGGGAAGGATTGTTGTAGTATCCGATGGAAATATTGATTCAATACTATCCCTTGAAGAAACAATGCGGGAAATAGCAGAACGAGGATATGTGATCGATGCGATTCCTCTAAACTTTGATAGAACAAGTGAAATATCTGTGGATCAAATGATCGCTCCTTCAAGGGTTTGGGAGGGGTCTGATTTTCAGGTTTCGCTGCCTATTTGGACAGAAACGGATGGCGATGTAACAATCCGATTCTTCATAAATGGGTCGTTGGTGAATGAAGAGACTCGCCTGCTGAATGCGGGCAAGAACATTGCTAACTTTCTTGTCGAATCATCTGAACCAGGATTCTTAGACATTTACGCCGAAGTTGAATCAAAACATGATCTCTTATTTGAGAATAACAGGTCCTTCTCAATAGTTCGTGTATTTCCTTCTCCGAAGGTGACAATCATTTCGAAGACAACGAACATAGCCTCGAAATTTGCAATTGTCCTTGAGGAAAATGGGCTGGATGTTGATATTATCCCCCCGGAAGATCTGGACCAGGAAATAAGTCATAACGTGGAAAATCAAGTTTTTGTGTTACACAATATCCTGGCGGAGAACTTGACAAATGAGCAGTTGCTTCTCCTGGAAACATCAATTTATAAGCAAGGGAATGGGTTGTTAGTCCTTGGAGGAAGGAATGCATATACTCTTGGTGGATACGAGAATTCTGTATTAGAGACAATGCTTCCTGTCTCACTGGAACCCCCACCTCGCAGTGAGCGTAATCCTGCAACCTTTATCCTGGTCATTGACCGCTCTATCAGCATGGGATGTAGAAGGTACCCTTCTGCACCTATCAATCTGGCACTTGAAGCTGCAATGCGTTCAATCGAGATTCTCGAACCTGAGAATAATATCAGTGTTCTGAGTTTCTCGGATGACGTCCGATGGGATGTTCCAATCAGCCGGGTTGGGGACGGGATAACCCTCCGGTCAGTCCTTGATGCTATCAGTAGAATTAACTGCGGCGAAGGAACTGCCATGTATGCTGCGATGCAAGAGATTCTGAGAATGGCGAATCTCATTGAAACAGAGGATCAGATTTACATCCTTATGCTTACCGATGGGCAGGCAGGAGATGGGTCCTTTGATATGTTTGAGGATTTGGTGCTCGGATCCAAGAAGAAAAATCTGACCATTTCGACCATTGCCCTCGGAGAGGATGCGGATCTGGAGCTCATGTCGGCTATAGCAGAGTGGGGAGGGGGAAGATTCCACCCATTATTAAATGCCGGGCAGCTTCCCAGAATTATGGTTTCTGAGAGTAGCGCAGTAAGATCTGAAAATGTACAGGAAGGTGAAACAAACTTGCTTGCAGCTGACATAACCCATCCAATACTGACTGGGGTTGAAGTTGCAGAACTTCCTTTTCTGGTAAGCTATAACGCGCTTACCAGCAAAAGTCAACAAGGTGCAGAGGATGTTCTCCTATCTGCAAACTTTAGAGATCCTATTTTATCAGTTTGGCAATATGGGTTGGGGCGCGTTGCTGCATGGACTTGTGATATTGGAGAGGAGTGGTTGCTCGAAGATTGGCGAACTACTTCTCCATCTATGGAAGAACTCTGGATTCAGACTATTCAATACACTTTACCGAAATCCTCCCATGATGAAATTGAGGTCGAGTATAAAGTTGGCATAAATGATGTCGAGCTTTTCGTGTATCTAAAAGATCCTGCTGGAGTACCATTGAACTTCAATGATGTCGAGTTCGTATTTGGAGACGCGAATGTGAAGTTACAGCGAATGTCCATGGAACAAGTGGCTCCCGGAACCTATAAAGTTAAATTTACCCGACCGGATGAAGGTGCGTACCATGGAATAATTAGATATTCATACGAAGGCAAAACGATTGAATACATAGAACCGCTTGTAATCAATTATCCCTCTGAATTGATGCTAACTAAATTAGAAGGTGGAACCGATAACCTTCAGAAATGGGCAGAAGCAACTGGTGGAAAAATCACGAGTTTCGACGAACTTCTCGAGGATGAGGAGCTGTCACCAGAGATCGTGATACAAAAAGTCGTCCTCAATTGGGTTTTTCCGATCACCGTTTTATTGTGGATATTGGATATCGCTGTACGACGGCAATGGTTGCCATGGAAATACTAGAATCCAGGAGCAGAAACATGAACGAAGAGATTTCCAACAACATGACAATAGATGATTTTTTGTCTACATCAGAGGCAATTGTCGCACAGCTCCACAAAGTGATTGTAGGCCAGAAAGCTCTGGTCCACGATTTTGTTGTAACCTTGTTGGCAGCTGGGAACGCCTTATTAGAAGGAGTGCCAGGCCTTGGAAAAACTTTATTGGTAAGGACGCTTGCTAAAACAGTGGATTGTTCCTTTAAAAGAGTTCAATTTACACCAGATTTAATGCCCGCAGATATCATTGGGACCATGATATTGACCGAAACTGCAGAAGGCCGGCGAGGATTTCGTTTCGAGCGAGGTCCAATTTTCTCTAACATTGTTCTTGCTGATGAGATCAATCGGGCTGCGCCCCGGACGCAGTCTGCCTTGCTGGAAGCCATGCAGGAGCAGAGTGTTACTGTAGCAGGAGAAACAAATCCGCTTCCCCAGCCGTTCTTTGTGCTTGCCACACAAAATCCGATAGAGATGGAAGGGACGTATCCTCTTCCCGAGGCTCAAATGGATCGCTTCCTCTACCGGATAGATATTCCATATCCGAGCGAAGATGATTTGGTTGAGATAGCAAATAGAACCACTGGTTCCAGTTTTCCTGAAGTGGAAATTGTTGCCGATGGCAAGAAAATAATTGCGATGCAAGAACTTTCAAGGAATGTTCCGGCTAGCGAAAAAGTCATCCGGTATGTTGCTCGGTTAGTCGAAGCTACACATC
>MGNI01000017.1:3202-5153 GCA_001795115.1 Chloroflexi bacterium RBG_16_48_8
ATACCATAAAGCGAAATGTGCATGTGGGGGTTAGTCCCAGGGGAATGCAGGCGATCCTGCTGGCAGCGAAAGTTGAGGCGTTATTAGATAACCGGAAGGCGGTTGCCATCGATGATGTCAGGAAAGTTGCCTATCCTGCCTTGAGGCATCGACTTATCCTTAATTTTGAAGCAAGAGCGGAAGGAATACCGGCTGACGCAATTCTGGACGATGTGCTGGAAGCGGTTCCGGTAAATTAATTTCTTTTCCAAGCAATGATCTACTTATATCGCTTCCGAAGATGCTGGCGCACAGGGATTTGATTTTTCTTCATCCACCACCGAATGAAAACAAATAGTAGAAGACTTAGACATAGCATTACGGCGAAGATAATGCAGATACGTTGAATCCATAATTCCCCAACCTTGGTAGAAACAACTTCAATGAGAACTGTAAGCAAGTCCCCAAAGGCTGGGTCCCAATCCGCATAATAAGCATTTATTGAATCCCCAATGGTTTTTATTGCATAGAGCCTTACGAATCCATAAACAAGCAAGGATAGAATACCTGTCATCATGAAGGGCATAATAAGAGCACGCGGTATCTTCTCCAGGGAAGAGATTGAGATAAACAAATAGAAAAATAATAGTGCCAACGAGAGACGATATCCGAAAATAATACCCTTATCAAGTGTCATTTTTATGGGAACTAAAGGTTCCAAAGAATAGAGCACTGCAGGATATAAAGCGCCGCTGTCAAGAAGGGTTTCAATAGATACATCATCGGGGAGCGCATTTGCTAGACCGATTCGGATGACTTGAGCAATATCGCTCATGTCATCATCTTCCGGAATACAATTGATCAATCGTCCTCGAGTAAAAAGGACGGGGTCCTCATCGAAATCACATGGGGTTGTTCTTTCTATAAGAGGAAGTATGGATAGGGATCCTTGATTAGACCTCAGCGATTGAATGAAAGGGTTCAAGTCGATAGTATATTCATTCAGGAGCAATTGATCATTCATCAAATTGGATCGGATGTCGATGAAAAGCTTCTTTAGAGACGCATTTGCCCAACCGTCTGACAGAACTTTATCCCCTATATATTCCCATTTATCTAAAGGTAGCCGATAGTAAGAGGGCTTTACCCCTGCCTGTTGCATTGCAAATGTGAAGATAACCTGAGTGATTTGAGGGGTTAATCTCTCTCCTAGGTTTATATTTAAAAAATAGCTCTCATAGTTGGCAACAGAAAGCTCCTGACGGATTACATAGCCCAGAATGGTCACAGATGCAATAAATGCAAACAAGATAAGCAATAATAATGAAATAAGAGCCTTCAAGGCAAAAACAAGTTCTTTGAGAAAGTTCTTCAAATCCATGCCTTTAAAATCAAGTTGAACTAAATAGATTCAATATGGCATCGTAGAAATCAACTGCGGCTTGCCACGTCCAGTATGTAAGGACGATTGTTACAGCAGCGAGAAGAAGTCTAAACCAATATTTACGAAGGAAAGCAGGAAGATTCATTCTTATGGTTGAACCAAAAAAGCGGACTCATATATTGTATGCCAGCAAGCCAAGATTGTTAATTTGCGAGGAGCCAGATGTGCAACATTATTTATGAAATGTCGTTGCATTCAAGCGAGCCAATGATTGTGCCCGGATCCACTTCGCTGGCATAACGGAGGCGGATGATTTATGGGATTTAGAGTTCTGGCAGCTTCCGATAACTAAGATTATAAGAAGCTGAACGGGTAAGGGGGGTAATTACTAATTTGGTTCCCAGGGATTAAATAGGGAGATGCCAGCCTCCTCAAAGTGGCGAACATTACGCGTAACGAATGTTAGCCCAAACTGTGCGGCCGTGGCTGCGAGGAGTGAGTCGATTGCAGGAAGCGGCTTCCCTTTAACTTCCATGCTGGCGACCAGGGTGCCCCATGTAAGGATCACGGAGACATCGATGGGTAATA
>MGNI01000017.1:5167-11138 GCA_001795115.1 Chloroflexi bacterium RBG_16_48_8
CGGATTAAGAGATCGCCTGTCAGCCAATCGGCCAAAGTATTTTTGCGTTTTGAGTCTGATAGCTTTTCAATGCCGCGCTTCAACTCGCCGATTGTGATCACACTTAGAAAGATGCTCTCCTGATCCAATCCTTCAAGCCAATGTATTACACCTGGATTAGGTTGAGGTGCTACCAACTCAGAGATTACGTTTGTGTCGAGTAGAAAGCTCATAGATCAATCTCTCTTGGGAGGCTTCGGTCTCGCTCAAGATCCAGTTCAATCCCGACCAATGGGGAATTGCGGAAGAATTCCACAAGGCTTGGTTGGGATTTCGTCAACTCAGCATATTCGTCGGACGAAAGGACTACAACAACCTCTTTACCGCGGCGCGTGACAATCTGTGGCCCATCGTCTAAAGCTCTATTCACCACTTCGCTAAAACGGTTCTTAGCATCTTGAAGTTGCCATGTATGATTCTTCATCATATCTCCTATCCAGACTGTCTAGATTATACAATAAGTTCATGGCCAATGCAAGCCTAAACCGGTGCCAACTGTATGAAAGGATAATCTGCAGATTACGAAAAGAACGAATGGGGGGAGTAGAACAATAGCATTTTATGGCGTTTCCTTCGTGTTTTCACTACTTTCTTCCATTTAATTAAGTCCGGGTTGGAATCCATATTAGGAGTGTTATGTTCCAAGGCAGGAGGGTGTGTTTTTGATTCCCATAAGATAAAAAATCGGAAGCTGAATTGCGCGGGAGGGGCGAGAAGACCGGAACATGCTCTTGGAGGGATACCTCTGAGTACTCCCGCCGGGTAGCCAGCGGAAGTAGTCAGTTTCTAATTCATTCAATAACCAAACTTTGAATTTCTTGCGTCTTACTGACAATCCTTACAAATCCCACAGCCTTTAGAAAAGAGAAGATCAATCCAAGGATCACGTTGGGAAAAAACATCAGTATACCCAAAATGGTCACCAAGGACATAAACACTCCCGCGGCAACCCCCAGTGGGATGAATTCTTCATAAGGTTCCAATTTTTGATATATCATGTCTTCCACACGCTGCTTGAGATCCTCTTTGAGTTCTGTTAACGCCTCAGTAGAATCCTCTTCTGGAGCACCCATCTCGAATTGTGTCTCTATCTGGCCAATAAACAAGTCCATGAAGGGTTCCGGTATGGAAAATCCAGTTTGATTGATATGCTCCTCATAGCCCAAATAGAGAGAGCCACAGGCAATAAGCGCCAATGACATAGATAACATACTCTGTCCGACGCCTACTGAGCGTATAGAGAAACTGATTCGCTCATTGAGGTCTCTCGCTACTCCAGTGATGTAAACAATGCCAGCTAAAATATAAATCAGTACGAGAATGCTTGTTACGACTGATACTTGCCAACTTAGAAGTAGAGAAATTCCAGAAAAAGTGAAAGCGATATATCCAATCCATAGTGGGCGTATCAAGACCGCGACCAAGCCAGAAGCAAGCATGGATGCACCCACTGCTAACAAAAACTTTAGAAGCAGGTTAAGAAGCTCCTTGGAGGGAAGAAATATCAATTCATAAGCACTATTCACCTGCATACAAACTCTACCGAACAGGTAGCCCGTCCCAATTAGTAGGACTGTGAAAAACGTGATTTTCAACCATTTGCCCATGTCTATGCCCCCTTTCTAATATTATTGTCCAAAAATTCCCATTTGTGCAAAGGTTCATTAGCAAAGAGGATGAAAGTGAGTGAATAGCCTGAGGTCTATTGGACTTGAAAAAGTTATAGGTCGTAAGATATCTACTTACACAGATAGGAATACCTCTTCGAATCCGCCATCTGATCAGCTGTTTTACCGGAAAGATAGAAGTTTATTCCCGCAATGACTTCTACAAGTGAGCCGCTGACGAGGCTTATGGTTGCTGCATTGCCCGATTGATCAAGGAGATTAAAAGTCACAGCCAAGATGAAGAGCGCTAAACCTATTGCTGCAGCAATAATTGCCCAAAGGAAGCTTCTCCTAGCTTGATCTAATACGACGTTGTGGTAAATGTTCAATAACTGTATTTGGGAGGCAGCGATTTCCTGCACGTTTGAACGGTCGGCGGTAGATAGCCTCTCGAGGGAGGTAGAAAAACTTTCAATCATCTGTTCCGAACTTATATAGAGCTTCGCCATTTTCCCCCTCCTGTTTACCGAATTCTGGCTTATTCGCCGAAAGTTCAAAATTCCTATAATTGTCGGGAAGACAATCGGTCATGTTCATTCATTCAGTATTTTTAATAGAAAGATTTGCTCTGCGACGGGGTTTTCTTCCCAAGGTCGCTTCATTTGCATCCTGATTGAAGTTTCCCCTTCCATTTTGGGCTCAAACGTAAAACGCTCCTGACCTCCTGCACCTATTAGATCTCGGCTCAGAGGTATGAAGTCCCGATCAATTATGCGGACCAAAGTCTCATCGATTAGGATATCCCTGTTTGTAATCTACGTTTAATGTGGGTTTTCTTTGAATCGTAGAAAGCTTGCCCCTTTTAAAAGAAACCTCGCCTCAATAGAACCATGGAAGCCAGCTGATATATGTCATATTCTTGAAGAGATAAAACCGAGGCCATTATTTCCCCACAATGATCGAATGCCCATCGCCTCTTTATCATACATCACTTAGATGATGAATTCAACAAACTACCGTTTCAAGCAGAGATATCCGTGAGTTGGGGGCTCACACAACCGCTCATCACTGCTTATCCCGACTTCCGTTGAAGTCGGTTTTTACATCTCCCTTTGATCCCAAATCAACAATCGAGATTAGTGCCCCGCTTAGGTTTATGTATCTGAGTGATGATTTGTTCATCCGGCACTAGCATTTCTGAACATTTCGTAGCACGTTTTCTGGAGTTGTTTCGTATGTGAAGGTAGGACAGCATGCAGAAGGATTTCCACTATTACTGTGTGTCCAACTTTTTGGGGTCATAACCTCCGCTTATTAATTCAGTACTGTGAGCTTTTGTTTTATTCTTGTCCAAGACCTGGTGAGGGATAAATGGAGATTCATCAATCAAATCAGTTCACTGATCAGCCTGATTATTAATTCTGTGGCGTTCGTATCAGATTCGAGATAAGGGAGATTTCATCACGGGATCATTTAACTATGCCAATAAAAAAGTATTTTATTTACCCTTGAACCAAGCGCTTCGCGCAGTCTTCCTCGCGTTCGTACTCCTGTGCTGACTACTTAACTCATCCGTCCAATCTTTCGGTAGGTATGCGAACCTGCTGACTTCATCCGAATGGGATACCAACCTGCCTGATCTTCTACTTCTTCGACCTTGGGCAGAATATGTTTGAAGACATTCTGGTTTATTGGCAATCCTTCTACAGCTCAATTAGACAGACCATGAAAATGTGGACAAAGCCAGCTACGGCGCTGCTCGTTGCTAGTGCACTTTCAGATATCAACCGCAGTCGGACTGATTTGATTGTTGAAAATGCGATGCTCCGTCAGCAACGGATTGTTCTCAACCGGCCAGTGAAACGACCGCAACTCAATCAACGTGACCGTATCCTCCTGGTTTTACTGGCTCGCTGCACCAGATTCTGGCAACAAACCTTTAACATCGTCCAGCCCGACACCTTATTAGGCTGGCACCGCGAGCTGTTTAGCCTGTATTGGCGACGCAAGTCAAAGATGAGAAAGCCATGTATTTCACATGAAACCATCGCCCTCATCAAGAAAATGGAGAAGGAAAATTGCTTATGGGGCCCAGAGAGGATTCGTGGCGAGCTACTGAAGCTCGGCCTCAAAGTCAGCAAACGTACCATCCAACGGTATATACCCAGGAGCCGACAAGCCTCCAGTGAAACTTGGGCAACCTTCATCAAGAACCATGTTAGGGATGCCTACTGCCCCTTTATTGCGTTGATGACTGGAATTTAAACACGTAGTACGTCCTCAAAGCATTTGGGACGGAAATCGACATTTTCTCAGAGTTACTATTCCCCTTCGCGAGATGTTTACTCAACAATTGTAATTTCCTACCCTATTTTGTCCCACGGGTTCTGAAACGATACATTGGGTTGAAAATCTCACTGGGTATAAATTGAGGCCTCTTCACAATCAAATAATACTAATGCTGTTTTGAGTGGTTTGGACTGTCTAATTACCCTGTATTGCACATTTGATGTCCCCAGTCTCAACAACTATGACATAAGTCTCAATAACATGACATCCTACAACGCATTCAGGGTTCATAGCGGAACTGCAAGCAATAATGATGGAAAGTGTTGCTCACCCAGGCGTTACCCATACCGTAGGGCGCCAATCGGATATCATCCTGGCACCAGATCCGCTCGTCCTTCAATGTGAAGATCTCTCCCAGTCGTTTTCCAAGATCCCAGGCAAGGGGGTAGATTTTTCCACCTTTTTTGATGTTTTTCACGATGATGGTTACATAGGCTTTCGGTCGGAGAATGGATGGAAGGAGGGCGTAGATTTGAATCAATCGATCAAGAAATGTTTCGTAATCCGCGATGTTCCCAAGATCGACTGGATCCTCGGAGTAAGTCAGATCCAATTCGGGTGATGAACGCCGCTTACGCTGCGTTTGAGCACCATGTGCATGAAGCATATCCCAGTAGGGAGGCGAGGTGAAGACATAGTCAATGGTTGGGAGGTTGTAATCGAGCAGAAGAGCCGCGTCGCCGGTGATAACCTCGGCTTTCAGATGATGGACTGAATCCAGAAGATTTTCTCGTTCTTCCTTAACCAGTTCTCGTGCAATGTCCGCATATGTGGGATTGAGTTCAATCCCAATGGAATGGCGACCTGCGCGAAGACAAGCAATCAATGTTGAGCCTGTGCCTACCATTGGATCAAGAATAGTTTGACCTCCTTTTGAAAAGAATTCTACAAATTCATAAGCCAACGATTCCGGGAATTTGGCAGGATGCCGGAGGACTTCTTCGCGTCTCCGAGGTGGGTCGTGGATGAACCAGGATTTTTGGAATTTTATCCATTCTTTCGGGCTTAGATTATTTAGACGGTTTCGAAAAATACGTTTTCTAGCCATCGTTCTCCTCCGGTGTCGCTGTAACATTTGGGATTGTTCTTGGCAAAAGCTCTCGAAGGATGAGGTTATCGAAAGAAATCGTCGCTTGGTTTCCCCGACCGGATCTTACAAACAATCCAATTTTGCCCTCGGACAGGGTGATATCACGAGTGGTAAAGACCTCGAACCCATTGATCCAGAATTGAAAAGTATCATCGACAGCTTGTAGGCTTAGACGGTTGGAAGACATAGGCCCTGATCGGACATGGGGGAAATTGGATAAAGGTACCAGTGATCTGGAATCACCGGATAAAACGCGAACCACGCGGCTCTCTCCTCCACAATTGAGGGAAAAGCGGTAATGCTCGAAGCGATTATTCACTCTGAATAGTACACCAAACTCATCTCCAGTTTGGCAAAGATCCGATCTCACCTCAACCTCCAAAAAGAAATTGTTCAACGACAGATCTGGGAATAGGCTGAAAAGGAAGGTTCCAGATTGGCGGATAGCAATGACCAAACGTTCATTGGAAAGGCTGATTGCACCTGTTTGCTCGCTGACCAATCCCCAACCACGATCCTGGCTGAAATCATCTTCGAAAATCAAGTCCCCTAATCCACTCAGTAGATTGGGTGTAGGGGTGGGACTTGGTGCTGGGGTACGAGTGGTGGTAGGTGGGATCGTTGGAAAGGCAAATGTGGCACTTGGAATAGCCTCTATCTGTGTGGGCATAGGGGTGAAAGTGGTTGTAGGAGATGAAGCCAGGCATCCAGAAGCGGATAAAATCAATCCCACACAGATGCTCACCTGCCAAATGGATTTAATTTCATCCTTTAAACATCTCTTCCCTGAGTTCCTTACTTTCTGTCGATTGGATTTGTGGGTAGTGATCATGGATTTCCGGTGAGGTTTCCTGTGGCCTCTCTCTTCTATCATGAAAGGCCTTCT
>MGNI01000017.1:11174-14296 GCA_001795115.1 Chloroflexi bacterium RBG_16_48_8
AACAATCAAACCAGGTGTTTCAAGGGAATTGGCAAACAAGGCAAATGTGCCTGAGGTATACGAAAAGTCTTCGGTCGAGCCTACAATGGAGCGATTGATGGATATGTGAAGTCCATTGCCCCGTGCGACAAATCCGATGACGTTGCTCGCATTGGGACCCTGAACGATCTCCGATGAAAATGTCCAGTCGATCAATGGTTCGACAGCGCTTGTGGAAAATTTCCGAACGCGATAATGGCCATCGCAGGATACTTCAAGGGTGTAGCCGCTATCGTATGATTCCCCGCTGATGCGCAATCCTATCCCCGCCGAGTCTTTCCCTGAGCAGGAGAAGAGCTCGGCAGTTGTTTCAACATAAACATCCCTGCCTTCAGGTACCGTCGTGCTCCACCAAACATAGTTGTCTGTCAGGTAGTCAATCGCTTCCAGGTAGCCATCTTTGGTCATGTTGGCAGCAGCTTCATTGTAGGGCCCTCCCCATGTAGTGCTGATATTAAAATTGTCCTTATAATCGGGCAGGGAAAGATTTAGGCCGCTTCGAGGATCTCCGGGTGGCAATGGGGGAGCTGTTACTGTCGGACTGGGTCCCGGAGTGGGCGTATCGGAAGGTGCTGGAGTTGGAGGAAGGACAAGGGTTGAACTGGGAACCAAAGTTGCCGTGGGTGGTGGAGTCGCTGTTGGCTGGGCTGTGAGTGTGGATGCAACCGCTGTGCCAATATCGTCCACGGGTGTCTCATTGGTAAAACCAGAGCATGAAATGATGGCGCAAGCTACTAGACTTGAAATAATGCCTAAGTATAGATATTTTTTAACAGAGTTCGCGAACATTGGGTTTGTCCCTGGAGTGACTGTGAAATAAGAAATGATTTTAAGATCCAATGCAGTATAGCATGAAGCCGAGGGGGGTGTGGAGAAGGAAAGAATTCACACTCGCTCATAAGAAAGCTGGTAAAAAAAGAAAGGAGCATCAGAGAATATCGCTAAATAGGTGATGAAGAACGATTTACAAGGATAAGGATTTGGGGAACATCATGGTAAAGGAGAGCGCTTTGGTTTGCGTCTCTTGAACGAGGCCAGATTCTCAAAACCGGAGGACTGGATGAGCGATAATCCTTTTTCAATGCCCAGCCCGACCTCCTCAGGTGAGTGGGCATCCGACCCAAGAGTGACCCATTGACCGCCCTCTTCACGAAACCATTGCAGTATCTGCTTTGATGGAGAGGTCTCCTTAATGGATCGACGCAGGGTGATAGTGTTCAATTCAAGTGCAAGATCCCTATGAGCCAGGGTCTGCAGGATGGACCTGATTTGCTCTTCGTAATTCTCTGGATCGAACCTTCCATACTTTTCAAACCCATAGCGTTTGACGATGTCCATATGAGCCAGAATATCGAAGAAGCCTGATTGAATCATGCGTTGCAGTTCAGTGAAATAATCAGCGTAAGCGGTTTGTTCTGCGCGGTTGAAGTACGCTTCCTCAAAAACGAGATCGTCTCCAACCCGGTGAAGGGCACCGAATGCATAATCCCAGGGGTAATTCTGCACGAGCTGCTCCACAGCTTTTGGATAGCAATGAGGTTCGCTAAGTTCAATACCGGCTCGGATCAAAAGAACATCGTGGAATTCCTTCTGACAACGCCTCAGCTCTTCCCACCACTTGTCAGCATTAAAGAATCCGGCATAGGCGTCTTTAGGGTGCAAATCAAAGTGTTCGCTGATACCAATCTCTGGAATGGAGGCTTCAATGGCTGCACGGCACATGCTGATCATGCTGGCATTGCTATCGCAAGAGAAATGGGTGTGGATATGGTAATCATGTGGGACCATTAAGAAGCCTTTTCTCAAACTGGAGAAAGATCGGATTTTCATTCTTTCGCCAATGCATCATAACACGGGAATGATGTGGGTGATCAGGTCCGTCCATTGGTTTGATGCATTTGTACTCTTGAGAACTTGATGTGGTTGCATTCCATTCTAGGCAAACCGCCGGAAGTATTTTGATAAAATGAGTTGCCTGAATGGCGGTTTGCTTAAGTGATTGGCAAGGTTTTACGTTCGCTGTTTGTCAAATTACTTCGGGCCAATCACCTAGATTGCACCCCTTGATGTCAATTGGAAGTTCAGCGTGTAGAATCTAGATATGCCTTCTCCTGTAACCATTATCCAGCTTAGAAGAAGTAGAAGATCCGAAGGGAAGGCCTCTCCGGTTTTCGGTAAGGTGATCACTGGGGTGATCACCTTAGTGGCAGTTTCTTTGCTTGGGGCTGTCTTCGTGACTGGCCTGGTCTATGCTCGTCTGGTCAATGATCTCCCCCCAGTAGGAAATATTGAAACTTTATTCGCTGAAACAGGGAATGGTTTCTTGGAGCCTATTCATGTTTACGATCGATCACAGAGGAAACTTTTCGATTTACTTCATCCCATTGCGATCGACCGCCAATGGCTGCATGTTGGGAATTCGGGTGCTGACATGCTGCCAAAGGACTTGCAGGATGCCATCGTGAGTTTCCATGATAAGAGCTTCTGGACTAATCAAGGTTACGATCTGGGTTATCTGGTAAGTTCCCTATTTCATGGTGGTAGTAAGGATATGAAATCTGGGCTTTCTCGGAGCATCACTCAGCGGTTGGTTGAGATGACGATTCTGCCCTCAGAGGATTTCCTTCGGTCGGATCTTTGGTGTTATTTAAGGGAGGCCCTTCTAGCTGAGAGACTTACTGAAAACTATTCGAAAGATCAAATTTTAGAGTGGTACATCAATTCAGTCGGGTATGGGAACTTGGCCTATGGGGCTGATGCTGCGGCATTGGTTTATTTTGGTAAACACGCTCCAGAGCTGACATTGGCGGAAAGTGCCCTTTTAGCAGCTATTTCAATGGACCCGAAGTATAACCCATTAGACATGACAGGAAATGCACAAGAAGGACCGAGGTTGGTTCTTCAAGCCATGTTGGACTCAGGGCTGATAACCGAGCTGCAATCTCACCAAGCCCTTTTAGAGGATGTAGTATTAAGTGACCAGTCAACCACTCGTGACACACAACTTCAACGTTATACCTGGGATAGGATTACCGCTGCCTTTGGAACAGACATAGCAAATCGTGCAGGTCTTCATGTGTTTA
>MGNI01000017.1:14323-14825 GCA_001795115.1 Chloroflexi bacterium RBG_16_48_8
AACTTGGATGTGCAGTAGAAATTCATGTAAACAGGCTGAGCGGTAAAGATTTCAACTCTGCAGAGGTGTTGCCTGAAGGAGAGGAATGTTCGGCTTCCGGGTTGCTTCCCCCACTAAGACCCGGAGAGGAGAACCTGGAATACGATATCGGGGAGGTGGCGAGCGTTATTATCGATGCCAGGAATGGGGAGATTCTGAGTTTCTATGGACCGGTTGATAAGCCCATGCCGAGCACATCCATCCTGTACCCATTTATTTATCTGGCTGCATTCTCAAGAGGAAATTCACCTGGAACTATGGTGTTGGATTTACCTCTAGACACTCAGGAAGGACAGGGCTTTATGGGAGCGACGTCCCATGGTCCCATAAGCATGCGGACTGCGTTAGTAGAGGGATACCCCTTCGCTGCCCAGCGCATTATTCAGTCAATTGGTTTGGAGGCTGTCCTTCAAGTGGTTGAGCAGATGGGGGTATCAGATATCCAGTACACAACGGATATGTT
>MGNI01000017.1:14838-22047 GCA_001795115.1 Chloroflexi bacterium RBG_16_48_8
CCTGAGCGCTACGAGATTTCCTTGTTAAATGCCGCTTATGGTTATGGGATTCTTGCGAATACTGGGAAGATGATCGGTACCCCCAGATTGCAAACCTCAGAGGAGGCGTGGCGCTCACTAGATCCCATTCTTATTCAAGAAGTTAAAGATCAAGCGGGAACAACACTCTACGAAGGGGATATGGGAGAGCGTTTGATCGTAACCCAGGAATTGGCCTTCATGATCACCGATGTCCTAAAGGATACTGCAGAAAGCTGGCCTGTTTATGGGCAATCCAATATCTTCGAGGCAGATCGTCCGTCCGCTGTTACGAGTGGTATCGATCAGGACGGGAAGTTAAGTTGGACCATTGGATATACTCCTTCCAGAGTTGTGGGGGTATGGTTAGAAAATCGTTCAGGTGAAGAGAATGAAAATCTCAATGAGTTAACCGGTGCCCCAGCCCCATGGCATGCGTTAATGGAGTATGTGACAGAAACACTGCCCCCAGAAGGTTGGCAGCAGCCCTCAGGGATCGTGCAGGTTGAGATTTGTGAAACTTCAGGCTTGTTGCCGACCAGCTACTGCCCGTCGGTGATCAAGGAATACTTTATAGAAGCAACTGTGCCAATTCATTATGACACGCTCTATAAGCCTTTCCGGGTTAATAGGGAGACTGGCAAACTTGCTACCTTATTCACTCCTTTGGATCTGATGATCGAGCAGGTTTTTTTCGTACCTCCCCCGGAAGCCTTGGAATGGGCGCGTGAGGCAGGATATCTTCAGCCGCCCAATGAGTATGACACTCTCACGATTTCCGCCTCCACAGAGAACAATGTGAAAATAGACATCCCGAAGAGTTTTGATTATGTCCAAGGCAAGAAATGGATTTCGGGTCGAACGAAGGTTGAAGGATTTCGATATTATCGGCTTCTGTATGGAGAAGGATTGAATCCTACCCATTGGTATCAGATAGGAGAGAACCATTACAAACGAGTGGTAGGGGGCACACTGGCTTTATGGGATACCACCCAGTTGGATGGATTGTATGCGCTTCAACTGGTTGTTGTGGATCAGGATGGCATTGCCCATATCGATACACGATATGTGACGGTTGACAACCAAATTCCAGAAATCGATTTGCTTTGCCCAGAATCTGGTGACGTTAAGCATAGGGATCAAGATCAACAGTTCTCATGTGATGTGCGAGTGAGTGATAACATCGAGATTTCCAAAGTTGAATTCTATCTTAATGAGGTTAAGATCAGCTCCGATTTCACCTCTCCCTTTACAATCCGAATGGATGCGGATGTGTTGTTGAAAGGAATGTTGTATGCTCGTGCTTATGATCTGGCAGGCAATAGATCCGAAAGCGAAGCTATCCTTATTCCGGTCATGAATGCCCAATAACACAACCATCCAGAAAGCTATCTAGGTGATTGGCCGGAAGTCATTTGACAAACAGCGAACGTAAAACCTTGCCAATCACTTAAGCAAACCGCCATTCAGGCATCTCATTTTGTCATAATACTTTTGGCGGTTTGCCTAGCTTGGGAATGTGCTATCAAAACGCAATGGATATGCATTTCCATTTGGGAAAGAAAGCGAACTTAAAGGGTGAAGAGAATCCATCAGCAGGTACTCAATTCGATAGACGCAATATTGGATGCTCGATCATTGAATTCGGGTTAAGGTGGCCGCAGATTCACCTTATTCCTCAGCATCCCATGGCGTTTTACTGGCAGCGGATTCTGTGAGCGCCTCATGGATGGGTTTAGCCATTTCAGGCATAAGATCAGCCACAGCCACAAGAAGCCCAAAACAACCTGCAATCATCATATCCCCAAAGGGAACCGCAAAGTAGGGTCTCAAGACAGATCCCTTCATCATCCTCCGGCGAGGCCCGGTCACGACTACACCAAATTCCCCGTCATCGATTGGATAAGGGTCAGGATCAATTATTAATGCGCCATGACCATGATCATTGAAGACATGTTCATGGGTCAGGGTTCCCTTTGCCAATGAAATCAGCAATTCATCCAGGCGCTGTTGGTCAATCAGTCCCGTATGATGTTCGAAAACGCCTTCAATACCGCAAGGGCCTAGTTTAAATGCCAGGGTGTGAAAGTTCCCCACATTGGCAACGATAGAGCGTTCTGCTTGACTCACTCTCGGGTCAAGCGTCGCACCGATTACGGCTGCGGGTGCTGTATCCATTAAGATAAGAGGGCATTCGATCCCATCTGCGGTTTCAACCACAGCCTGCATCCGCGTCATGATGTCAGGGATATCCTTTGCATGATAAGCAAAGGCGGTTAATCGGTTTTTGCTTTTAATCCTCTCTTTCAAATAATCAAATCGGAACTGGCGATCGGATACATGGGGCGGTGCTGCCCCGTGATCAAATACAGCCACAGCCACAACTTCAGGATTCAAATCGACGCCAAAGGAGTGGAAAGCTGAAGCAATGCTTGCATAATCAAAGTCTCTCATCTGGATAACATCGACATGAGTGAGACCCTTCCGATCATCTTGGCTGACCAGCTGGATGCCCATCTCTCTCTGTACCCATTCAAGGTCGTCATTAAAGGTGCGTGCAGAATCAGGCGTAGCGTAAAGCGGAAGCCCAGCTTTTAGATGCTCCTCAGCCGCCCAAGCACAGGGTCCACCGCCCATCATCACGCCTGTTAGAAGGATTCCTTGACCCCTTTTTGTCGACTCCTGGATTTGCTTTCGTACCATCATCGTGGGTGAGGGCATAACAAGCTTGAATCCATTTTCAAGCGCCACACCTGAACGGAAGAGATAAATATTTTGTGTTCCTGTACCTATATCAACGGATAGAATCTGCATAGGGGGAATCCTTTTTAGAAAACTCTATGGAATTGTAATGGATTAAGCAAGGTTGTTAAGAAGCGTACGACGAAAGAGGGATCAGTCACTGGGGAGAGGTTGCCAGTTGGGATTTTGATCCCTTCCTAAGCGCTTTGTGAGATTGACCTGATCTCCGCCAGTGATGGTCATCAGGTAGATCTCGGGATCTTGATCTCGGGTTGAGGTGAATACAATCCATCGGCCATCCGGTGAAATAGCCGGTTCAATGTTACCAAGGCTGTTGGTTAATTTGATCCAGTTATTGCCCCTCTCCTCCAGGGGTAAGGCATAGATCTCATATTTGCCGGGAAGTCTCCATGAGAAGAGGATGAATTGACCATCCGGTGTCCACACGATATCAAAAACTCTTTGGATTCGGTCTTGGACATCAAACCAGATGGGTTCTTTGCCTGATTCTTCCGATCGGAAAAAGAGGCGATTAGGAGCTTTGTTGATGGAAATAGCGACGGCAATGGGTTGCCCGGCAGGCATCCAGGATGGGAGGGGTTTGTCGGCGGGCGCCCAGGCAGGGAAGGATTCGTCAGCATAGCCCTTGCTTAACCAACGGACTGGACTTGCTTCGCAATTCTCATCGAGGCTGGGACAGATTATCTCCATCAAATAAATCTGTGTTTGACCGACATACCTGGTGGAGGTAAAGGCAAGGGTGAAGCCATCCGATGACCAGGCTGGATCGTAATCGTCATAAGGATCATTGGTGAGATTTGCGATGTGACTGCCATCAGCATTCATGATGTAGATCTCTTTATTCCCATCCACATCTGAGATAAATGCGATCCGTTTTCCATCCAGGGACCAACGCGGCTGTGTTTTGTTCCCTGGGCCATAGGTAAGCTGCCGAAGATCGCCGCCATCCGGTCTCATTGTCCATATCTGCAAGAGAGTTCCATCTGCGCGGTCGCTGACAAAGGCAATAACGCCCCCACCTCCAATCGGTATGGGTGTGGGAGGGAGTGTGGGGGTTATCGTTGGGGTGGGGGATGGCAGGGCTGTCTCAGTGGGTGTGCTTGAAGGGGTTGCAGAAGAAGTCGGGCTGCTCTGCATGGTGGCTGTGGTTGTTGGGATTTGTGCAAGGGAAGGGATAGTAGGTGAAGGTTCCTTTACAAGCCCAATCTTTTTAAGTCCCGCAGTGAAAAGGAAAACCCCGACGAGAATAGCTCCTCCAAAAATCGCAAGTCCAGCAATAAGGATCCAGGGGGTTCTGCTTTTTTGAGGGGGTGCAACCGGTAATGCATCCGATTGATGAACTGTGACTGCTGGAGCTTCACCGCGTAGTGCAGATCTGAAATGGGCGATATCTGGAAAGCGATCATCTGGCTTGAGGGAAAGCGCCATCGTGACAGCGGCATCAACGTGAGCGGGAACGTTTGGGTTTATCTCACGCAAGGATTTTAGAGGTTTGTTGTTAAACATCCTTTCAATGCTATCGGCCGGACGCTCCCCGGTGAGCATTTTATAAAGGGAGGCGGCCAAGGAGTACTGATCACTTCGATGATCTGTGTGTGAACCCCCATATTGTTCTGGGGGAGAAAACCCGGGCGTGAGGCCGCGTGCGCCGGTTGCTGTTTGGGTCGCGTCGAAAACCTTGGCGATACCAAAGTCCACCAGCATGAGATTGCCATCTGGCTGTAGTTTGATGTTAGCAGGTTTGATGTCACGGTGAATTACGGGTGGTTGGCGAGAGTGTAGATAAATAAGGGCGTTGCAGATGGTGTTTGCCCAACTAAAGACCTCTTCGACAGTGGGTGGCTGGCGCTTGCATCTCTCTTCTAAATCTTCACCCTCGATGTAGTCCATGACCAGGTGTTGGCGGCCTTCGAGGATGAAGTGATCTGTGACCCGGGGTAAATTCTGGTGGCGGAGCGTGGCTAGAAGGGAGGCTTCCCGCCGGAATTGGCGTTCGGCGATTGGATCAATATTCAGGTTTTCTTTAACCGCCACCTCAATTTGCAGTGTCTTATCATAGGCTAGGTAGACTGCTCCCATCCCACCTTTGCCTAATTGTCCGTCTATTCGATACCGATCGTTGAGTGTGGATCCAATATCAAGCATGATTTTCCGGATTGTATTCATTAGAAGGCTTCGGGTCAATTCTGGAAGGGGTGAATTTCGGGAAAATTTATTGGCTCCCCTTCCAAAAGTGTGGGAAATATATGAATTCATCTTCTGCGGAGTAAACCTACTGTCAGCTACCCGTATAATTTGATGTGTGAGGGAATCCGAATTAGGGGTCCACCAGGACGAAAGTTCTTCGAGATTGAAGAGAGAGGGGACCCTCTTAGCCGAAGAGATCTTATCCAATGCGAGTCGATATTTATATAGGACAGGAGGTTTTATGGTGGATTAGAAGAAGCTTATTGACCTTGAATTTATCTGTGAAAGGGCTGTAACATGAACTAGGCCGGCATAATTAGTGAATGCATTCAGAGCTACCCCCAGAAAACCATTGACTGGGACTATTTCTGATAGTATTTCTCTCGATGGTCAAATGCACAATGTCATCACCGTTTTCACATTCATGATCATTGCAGAAAAGTTGTTTGCATCATTCTTGACATTTGTAACTTGATCTTATAAGTTAGCATGGCATATTCTCAAAGAGGGTTCACTGACAAACTTGAATCCATACAAAAAAAGGACGATGTTTTCCTTATTTATCCTCTTATCCCTTTTTCGTTTATTCTTATCAAGAAAAATGGTTCTTGTATCGCAACTACTCAGGTAGATAACGAAACGGACTTGTCCATCAATGATTAAGTCCGACCCTTGGGGAGGGAATCGGTGAAACTTGTAGAAGGAGCAGAAATGGTTGCCGCAGAGATATTCGACTTAAACGCATTAAAACCTATCCTTTCAAAGCATCTTGGTAGTGGTAGAAGCGCATTATTACCTGTGTTGCTAGAGGCACAAGAAACCTATGGTTTTCTATCTGAGCCTCTGGTTGTGGCGATTGGCAAAGCCTTGAGAGTGCCCATGGTAGAAATTCATGGTGTCATTGAGTTTTACACCATGCTCTACAAAGAACCGATTGGCAAGAATGTGATAAGAGTCTGTACAAGTCCTGTATGTGCGCAATTGGGCGGTGAGAGAATATTGCATGGACTGTGTGAATATTTCGGGATACAACCTGGTGAGACCTCTTCCGATGGTCAATATCTGGTGGAAGAGGTCCCTTGTCTTTGTTTATGCGATCATGCTCCTGCGGCATTGGTTGGGAATACGCCAGCTGGCCCTCTGGACCCTTCAAAGCCCGTAGATATCCTGCAGGATTTTACGGAAGCATCCTTGGGCATTATTGGGGGAAATCCGCGTTGGCTCACATCCCGTTGTGGAGTCAATGATCCCAAAGATCTGAATGCATTTCTCAATTCTGGAGGATTTTCGGGCTTACGTCGTGCATTGGAGAAGATGACACCGATTGAGGTAATTGCAGAGGTTAAGAACTCAGGATTGGTGGGACGCGGAGGGGCAGCCTTTCCGAGTGGCCTGAAATTAGAATTTACATCCCGGGCGGAGAGCAAAACCCGTTATGTTGTCTGCAATGGGGACGAGTCAGAACCTGGCACTTTTAAAGATCGGGTTCTCATGGAGGGTGATCCTTTCTTCATACTTGAAGGAATAGCTATCTGCGCTTACGCGATCGGTGCTCACAAGGGGTATATCTACATTCGTGGGGAATATCCACGCGCACAGGGAATTGTTCAAAAAGCCATTGCAGAAGCTAGAGCGGGAGGCTACCTGGGTGAAAAAATTCTTGGAACGGATTTTTCCTTTGATGTTGAACTCAGATCTGGCGCAGGAGCGTATATCTGTGGCGAGGAGACGGCCTTATTCGAATCAGTCGAAGGAAAGCGGGGTTTCCCAAGGCTAAAACCACCTTACCCAACTACCCATGGATTGTTCGGTCAACCTACCTCCATAAACAATGTTGAGACCTTATGCGCTTGTGCCTGGATTCTGGCACATGGTCAGGAAGCTTACCGCGCTCATGGCACCGAAAAATCGCCCGGGACGAAACTGTTCTGTTTGTCTGGGGATATTGTCCATCCTGGGGTTTATGAATTTCCATATGGAATCCACCTCGGCGACTTAATCGATTCGGCAGAAGGGATTGTTGGGACACCTCAAGCGTATCTCATAGGCGGAGCTGCAGGCACCTTTGCCGCACCGGATGAACTTGACTTGGAGATGAGTTTCGAAGGATTGAGATCCGCTGGGCATGGATTGGGTTCAGGTGTGGTTATGGTGTTCAATCAGGAACGTGATTTGTGTCATACTCTACACCAATTAGCCGTTTTCTTCGCCCATGAATCTTGTGGAAAGTGCTTCCCCTGT
>MGNI01000017.1:22066-26101 GCA_001795115.1 Chloroflexi bacterium RBG_16_48_8
ACGAAAAGACAACTGGAAATTATGCAGAAAGTGCAAGATGGGGAAGTAAAACCTGGGGATATTGCTGTCCTCAAAGATGTTCAATTTGCCATGAGCAAATCTTCCCTGTGTGGGCTCGGAATGACAGCCGGATCAGCGATTAGAACCGCGTTGGGAAAATGGCCGGAATTATTCGTCAAGAACTAAAGGTTTTTCATGGTGGAGAAGATGGTATTGAGATGAGTGGTGATGCAGTTCCTGTGGATTGGCATGAATACCGCCATGGTATTGCAGGGCGAATCCCATCTTCATTGAGGAGGCAATTGGCTTGTGACTGAAAATATTGAACTTACACTTGATGGTACGCCAATAAGCGTACCTCCTGGCACAACGATCTTGGAGGCTGCTGAACAAGCTGGCATTAGAATACCCGTGCTGTGCTACTTCGCGCACACAACGGCAAATGGATTATGCCGCCTATGTATTGTTGAAATTGAAGGAAGTCCAGGCATGCATCCAGCCTGTATCATTCCTGCTCAAAAGGGAGCTGTCATACATACCCGCTCACCAGATATCGATCGGGTCCGACGAACGATCTTGGAGTTATTGGCTTCAACAGTGGATCTTTCTGAAAGCCCGGACCTTCTACATCTACTGAAGGAATATGATTGTAATCCCGTTCGTTTTGCTGGAGGAGCTACCCTGACTCCCCCTATGATGGATGATAATCCTGTTTATATTCGGGATTACGCCCGTTGTGTCATGTGTTGGAGATGTGTTCAGGTGTGTGCGGAGGACGCCCAGTTTACCTATGCCATTAATTTCAATGGACGCGGATTTAACACCTCCATTGGCACTTTCTTCGACAAACCATTACCCGAAACAACTTGTGTATTTTGCGGTCAATGTGTTGGTGTATGTCCTACGGGTGCCCTTAAGGCTAAAAGGGAATTCCTATTCGATCAAGGATTGTCGCCGGAGGAAATTTATGCCGAAATACGTGTGCGCGGGAAAGGAAAGCGCTCGAAGGTGGGACCAAGAGTGGATTATGAGCTTGGTCTACAACCTCATTGATGGAGAAGGCTATGGTTCAGGCAGATCGCGTAATTGAAACCACATGTCCATTTTGTGGAGTGGGCTGTCAAATGGATCTACACATCAAGGATGAGCAGATCTTCCGAGTAAGTGGTTGTTTTAATAATGAAGTAAATTTTGGAAACCTTTGTGTGAAGGGACGTTTTGGTTATGACTTTGTGCATGCGCCGGACAGGTTAACAGAACCATTGATGCGAGATAGTCGCAAGGAGCCATTCAAATCAACGAGTTGGAATAAAGCCTTAAAGATTGTGGCAACGCGCCTGCGCAAGATCCGCGACCAAGACGGCCCGAACAGCGTGGCGATTCTTACTTCAGCCAAGTGTACGAATGAGGAAAATTACCTGCTCCAGAAATTCGCACGTGCAGTGATCGGAACGAATAATGTCGATCATTGTGCAAGGCTTTGACACTCCAGCAGTGTGGCCGGTCTGGCCATAACATTGGGCTCAGGTGCCATGACGAATTCGATCAGTGACATTCACGACGCAGATGTGATGCTTGTCATTGGCAGCAACACCACCGAGTCCCACCCCGTTTTAAGTCTACAAATGAAAGCTGGAGTGCGTAAGAATGGGGCAAAGTTAATCCTGATCGATCCCCGGAAGATTGAATTGGCTCAATTTGCGCACCTCCACTTACGGCATACTCCTGGTACAGATGTCGCTTTGATCAACGCATTGGCACAAGTGATCTTGGCAGAAGGTCTGCATGACCAGAAATTTATCGATGACCGGACAGAAGGGTTTGAAGCCTTTTGCGAAGCTGTGAGGGATTGGACTCCAGAGCGTGCGGCTCTAATCACGGGTGTTCCTGCAGAGGACATTCGTAAAGCGGCCAGGTTATATGGAAATGCCAAGAGCGCAGCAATTTTTTGGGCTATGGGGATCACCCAACATACAACCGGAACAGACAATGTCAAGTCGCTTGCAAATCTGGCTCTGCTAACAGGGAATTTCGGTCGTCCCGGGACAGGGACAAATCCATTAAGGGGGCAGAATAATGTCCAGGGAGCCTGTGATATGGGTGGACTCCCAAATGTATTCCCAGGCTATCAAAGTGTCATAGATGACGGATGTCGTCGGAGATTTGCTGAGGGATGGCATGTGCCTTATGAGAAACTCAGCCCTAATCCTGGGCTTACAGTAACCGAAATTATGGATGCAGCGCTCAAAGGTACAGTGAAAGGGATCTTTATCATGGGAGAGAATCCGATGCTCTCTGATCCCAATCTTTCTCATGTGGAAGAAGCGTTAAGAGAAGTGGATTTCCTGGCTGTCCAGGACATCTTCCTGAATGAAACGGCTGAATTTGCGGACATTATCCTGCCTGCTGTCAGTTTTGCAGAGAAGGTGGGGACAGTCACGAATACTGAGCGAAGGGTTCAGCTTACCCGAAAAGCCCTGGATCCGATCGGAAATGCGCAAGCGGATTGGGAAATCCTTATTAAGCTTGCGAACTCCTTTGGAGCTGGATGGCACTATGAAAATCCTGCTGAGATCTTCGATGAAATGGCGAAACTTACGCCTCAATATCAGGGGATGTCACATGAACGTTTGGAGAGCGGAGGAATTCAGTGGCCGTGTCCATCACCAGACCATCCAGGAACAAGGATTCTACATACGGAGAAATTTACGCGTGGATTAGGTTTATTCAGTCCGGTTGACTATATTCCTCCTGCGGAAGAACCCGATGAAGAATATCCGCTTATTTTGTCAACTGGAAGGGTTTTATTTCACTGGCATGGTGGTACTTTAACCCGTCGTTCTCCCGGCCTAGATGAGCTTGCACCGTATCCTGAAGTGGAAATTCATCCAGAGGATGCTGCTCAATTAGGCATTGGTGATAATGACTCGGTTAAGGTTCATTCACGTAGAGGGGTAATTTCAGCTCGAGCCCGTTTAACGGATCGTTCTTCGCCCGGAATAATCTTCCTGACGTTCCATTATGCAGAGGCGCCTGCTAACCTACTTACATCAAGTGCTGTGGATCCTATCGCCAAAATTCCTGAGTATAAAGTCTCCGCCGTTCGTTTAGAACCGGGAATGGACACCGATCAAGAGTAGAACTATTGAAAGATGGGAACGTTATAGGTAGTGGGTGGATCCTCCCCGCCGTTTGATTTAAAGCTTAAGGTCCCATTCAGCTATGGTTGAACGATGGCGATGAGCAGTCAGATCCAGTTGTAGCGGAGTAATGGATACGTAGGATTCCGTTAAAGCCAAGAAATCCGTGTCCGGCTCAAGGACACCGGTTGGTGCATCCCCCCCGATCCAATAGTAAGAGCGACCACGAGGGTCTTTGCGATGCACAAGCGCGTCGCGATAGACTCTTTGACCTTGTTTTGTGATTAGGATACCAGCCAATTCTTCAACGGATTGGTACGGGATATTGATATTCAGAAACACCCCTTTGGGAAGTCCACGCATGAAGATCTGATCTGCTAAGCGTAATGTGATTTCCGCGGCAGGTCCATAATCCAATTGGTCTTTGTGTTCTTCCGGGGTATCGAGGGAAATGGCGATCCCCATCAATCCTGATATTGTGGCTTCCATGGCTGCGGAGACGGTCCCACTATAGGTTACATCATGACCCAAGTTGGCCAAAGGGTTGATACCCGAGATTACCATGTCGATAGGGTCGGGTACAATCCCTAAAACAGCCAATGCCACGCAATCTGAGGGGGTGCCGTCTGTTGTCAGTGCTGGGGTGCCATCAGCAAGTTCTGTTTCCCACACCAACATGGGGCGATGCATGGTCTTAACATGGCCTGAAGCAGACCAGTTTCGATCTGGTGCAAGTATCGTCGTTTTATGAACACGGCCAAATGCCTTCGCCAACGCAGCCAAACCAGGTGCCATGACGCCATCATCATTCGTGAGCAAAACATGCATGGATCTTCTCCTATCAAACGATGGTGATTCTACCGCATAAGACTGTATCTTGTCCGGAGACCTTATA
>MGNI01000017.1:26178-31882 GCA_001795115.1 Chloroflexi bacterium RBG_16_48_8
GAGACAACGCCAGGAGAGCAAACCATAGGATGCTTCAGGTCTATCTTAAGTACCATAGAAAGGGATAGGTCGTTGAGAGGTTTATTGTTAAGGAGAGATAGTATTCGCAACATATTGATTGAGGGGAGCACTGGGAAAAGGTTGGAAATATTTGAATGACAGGGTTCTTGCGGCGATTTTCCAACTGTCTTATACTTTCCCCACTTCACAAGATCGTCGGTCTTGAGTATTAGGAGATTTAAAATGGTTAGAAGTTGGTCAAGAAAACATGGTTCGAGAGTAGCTTTGGTCATTTCCTTATTCGTTTTAAGCAGTTTTGCATGCAATTTGCTGGCTGATACCACGGAACAGGCTCCGAAGCCAAGTCCCACAAGCAAGCCTGTTATTGTCGATACACCTATGCCCCGTGTGACGACAACCTCTGCGCCAACAGAGAGGGGTGGTCCTGCCTCGGTAGGGAGTGATACTGGCGATCTCGCCAAAGCAACCGTGCAGATTTTTGCTTTATCGGATTCGGGTGGTCAGTGGGAAGTCGTTTGGACAGGTTCGGGAAGTATCATCTCCGCGGATGGCTTTATTCTTACAAATGCGCATGTCGTCGACAATCGTTATGACGAATATACAGCACTAGGAATAGCACCAACGGATCGTACCGATCAACCACCAGAATTGGCATATCTGGCCGAGATTGTTAATGTCGATTATGCACTTGATCTGTCGGTCATTAAGATCATTAGCGATATCGATGGCAATTCAGTTACACTCAACCTTCCTTTTATATCCTTGGGTGATTCGGATCAAATTGAGATTGGAGAAACAATACGAATCCTTGGTTTCCCCGGGATTGGCGGGGATACAATCACTTTCACAGAGGGTGCCGTAAGTGGTTTCATGCAAGAACGAGGTATTGATGGGAGGGCCTGGATTAAGACAGACGCGACCATTGCAGGTGGAAATAGTGGAGGAATGGCTGCCAATGTTGAGGGTGTGTTGATTGGTATTCCCACCCGAGCATCTTCAGGGGGCGATCAAATCGTTGATTGTCGACCTGTAGCTGACACAAACCGTGATGGCTATATTGATGATGAAGATACCTGTGTGCCCATTGGTGGATTTATTAATGGCCTGCGCCCTGTCAATTTAGCAAAACCCCTCATAGAAGCAGCGCTGAATTCGCAGCAGTACGTTGCAGGAATTCAAGAAGATGAGATGCCTATTGGAGATTACGATCTGAGCGAGACGGAATTCAACAATTTAAATTTTGCTGATGGTGTAACGGAGGATGATCAGCCAACCCAGCTTTGGTATTTCCTACCCTCCGGCGCACAGCAAATTTGCGCCTTTTGGGATTATTCAGGTATGGCAGATGGCCTTGTGTGGTCTGCGTATTGGTTTGCCGATGGCGTTCTGGATGAAGGCAGTAGCCTGCTCGATATAACCTGGCAAGGTGGTTCGGAGGGCAACTGGTGGGTGTGTATGTGGAATGAGGCCGGCTTAGCGGGTGGCACCTATGAGCTTGTTCTAGAAGTACAGGGCGAAACCATGGTGAGCGATTCTATTTTTGTGGGAGGTGACCGGAAAATGGTTGATTTTCTTCTCATAAATAACTCCTCTTTGGAAGTATGCTTTGTACAGCTTTCCCCTTCAACCGCACAAGGCTGGGGACAGGATGAACTCGACTCGGATGAAGTGATCGAATCAAATTCGCAACGTGTGTTCTCATTGGCATCGGGTTACTACGATCTCCTCCTATCTGATTGTAATGGGGATACCTTATATGAAGAGTATGAACTTGACGTGAATGATTCCTTAGAGTTCACTCTGTCTGACTGAGGTCACAGCCTGAAAAAGCCGTAGGAGAATTAAGTTCCAAATTAGTTTCTTTGACTTACCTGAAAAAAGGCCACTCAGCTGAGAGGAACCAGCATATGTGGTGGTGCGGGCGCAGCCCGCACCACCACATATGCCTCTCTCTTCTATTTGAAGGGCTTTTTTTAGTGGATTCATTCTTTTATTTATCCAAGGATTCAAGTGCAACTTATTTCGGTGGGAGTAAAGTCGGGGCGTAAAATCTGGGCCCCGATGTCGTTCAGGATAGGAACGAAGAAATAAGAATTGAAATTCACTTTAGGACGCGCTTCACACTTGCCCTCCCGCATGCTCGACGCCTGCGGGAGGCCATGGAGGGAATGGGGGTGTGGTAAATGGCCAGTGATTGTAAACGATATCCAGCAAGCCTGTCATCATAAAAAGGTTATTTTCCAATTGGAGGTTCCTGGAAATGATCTGGCTTGCCCTGCTTTTGACCGGAGGCAGAGACACTGTTAGAGACCTGTTTTAAATTCGTGGCCGGCGTCATGTCCGAATGGCAGCCCGGAAATATTTATACCGCGATATTCCTTTGATGTTGAGTTACTGGGATACAGCCCAATTCTTACTCTGTTAGGATGTGATGCAAGACTTCTTGAAATTCATACACTCAGCCTCACTGCGTTGACTTGGCGATTATTGCCGTGATATCATAAAATAGTGATGCTGGGTGACCATTATTTTTTTCCACCTGGCACGCCTGGTTTTATCGCTTCATTATTGTTTTCTCTCAAGGAAATTTGCCGATGTAACACTCTTTTATGAGTGAAAGCTTTAAATCGGCAGTAATACAAAGACTTCGAGGGAAGTTGACACCCCGTGGGTGAGCGTTTTAACTAGGCGTTCATCCACGATTTGCTTTATTGGAGAGGATAATGAAAGAATGAGTGGTGAACTTATCGTTCGATTAATAGGCATGATCGTCCTGATGATTAGTGGGGGTATCCTGGGATTAAATCTGGCTCCTAAGGTGGGGGGGGCTGTGGATTTATGGGGAATCGTTTTTGCATTGGTAGGTGCACTCGCTGGGCTGATCATAACGCCTTTCATAACAACACGTCCCATCAGGCTCTTTCGATCTCGAATTGCCCTCATTTCTGCTCAAAAGATGATATCAGGCATTATTGGACTTGTTGTTGGTTTAACCATTGCGGCCCTGGTTGCATCCCCGCTATCCCTGCTGCCAAAACCTTTTGGTCAGATTCTTCCATTTTTAGGTGCACTCATATTTGGGTATATTGGCATGGCTGTCTTTGTAATGCGCCAAAATGATATTTTTGGAATTTTGCGCAGCCGGTTTTCCTTTGGTGCAGATGATTCAAGGGATCGATCGGAACGGACTGTCTTATTAGATACAAGTGTCATCATTGATGGCAGGATTGCAGATATTGCCCGTACAGGATTCATCACTGGTTCAATGCTAGTCCCTTCATTTATTCTCAATGAGTTGCAGCACATTGCAGACTCATCCGAAAGTCTTAGGAGGCAGAGAGGTAGACGTGGACTGGATATTCTTAACCGTCTACAGAAAGATACATCGATTCCCTTCCAGATCTCAGATATCGATGTAGAAGGGGTAAGGGAGGTCGATGATAAACTTATCATCCTGGCGAAACAGCTGCGCTGCCCTATCCTGACAAATGATTACAACCTCAATCGTGTAGCAGAGTTACAGGGTGTGACTGTATTGAATATCAATGAGTTAGCGAACGCTGTAAAAGCTGTCTACATTCCAGGCGAAACCATGGAGGTTCAAGTCCTCCAGGAGGGGAAGGAATTGGGTCAGGGAGTAGGATACCTTGACGATGGCACGATGGTCGTGATTGAAGAAGGGAAAGAGTACATTGGCCAGTTGATCCCCGTAGTTGTGACCAAAGTCCTTCAGACTGCTGCCGGCAGGATGATTTTTGCAAGACCTGAAAAGATGTGACGTTGGCATGGTAGGGAGAATCCATCGATGAGCTTGAAAATATATAACACGTTATCACGTGAGAAAGAGCCTTTCGAGAGCCTTGAACCTGGCATGGTTCGTATGTATGTCTGTGGGCCAACGGTGTACGATAGCGCACATGTGGGTCATGCAATGTCTTCGATTGTTTTCGATGTAATTCGACGATATTTGGAATATAAGGGATACCGAGTTAATCACGTCATGAATTACACGGACGTAGATGATAAAGTAATCCGGAAGGCAAATGAATTGGGCGTTGATCCGCTTGATTTAGCAGAAAAATACATTGAAGAATACGATCGACTCCTAGAAAGTTTGAATATCCTTCCACCGAGTGTCAAGCCTCGTGTCTCTCAGGAAATTGACGGGATCATAGAGTTGGTTGAGGGTTTGATGGCGAAGGGATATGCCTATGAAGTGGATGGCGATGTTTATTTCAGGGTGTCGGAGGATGAAGATTATGGCAAACTCTCCCGACGCCAATTGGAAGATATGCAAGCAGGTTTTCGTTTTGAGGTTGATGAACGCAAAGAATCCCCCATGGATTTTGCACTCTGGAAAGCGGCCAAGCAGGGTGAGCCCTTCTGGGAGAGCCCCTGGGGGAAAGGCAGGCCTGGCTGGCATATTGAATGCTCTGCTATGGTGCTGCATCATTTAGGGGAGCAAATTGACATTCATGGTGGCGGGAACGATCTGATTTTTCCGCATCATGAGAATGAGATTGCTCAGACGGAATCTCTTACAGGTAAACCCTTCGTCCGTTATTGGGTACATAATGGCATGCTGCAGATCCGCGGGGAGGAAATGTCTAAATCGCTGGGAAATATGGTTACGGTAGACCAATTCCTAAGCGAACACGAAGGTGATGTGCTACGGTTCTTAGTCCTCAATGCAAGCTACCGCGCCCCACTCGTATTCACAGATGAAGTTGTTGAACAGGCGAGAAGGGGCTTAGAGCGTCTCAAGGGCGCGTTTCGACCTGTAGCGTCTTCCGTTGAAACGGACCCAAGCAGCCAGCATGATTTGATTGAGATGATTCAAAAAGCCCGTGAAGGTTTCGAATCTGCAATGGATGACGACTTCAACTCTTCTGCTGCCCTGGCTGTTTTATTCGAACTTGTACGTCGTATCAATGTAGCCAGAGATGCAGGTGTAGATGCGCATACATTGGGGAAAGCTCAAGATACGCTCAGAGAATTGACGAGAGTCCTTGGCCTGCAATTGGCGGATAAAAGTGTAGCCCTGCTGGATGCCGAACCCTACATCCATCTTCTGATACAAGTGAGGGAAGAACTTCGAAACGCCAAGCAATTTGCATTGGCAGATACGATTCGAGACCGTTTGCTTCAACTTGGTATCACCCTCGAGGATGGAAAAACCGGCACCACCTGGAAATTGAGGCGATAAGTTCGGAAACTCACACGAGTGTAGAAAGGCAACATCCCGGATGCTGACATGAAGGGGGAAAGCCGCGAGCGAATATTTGGTCGTCATCCCGTTCACGAAACCTTGCTGGCAGCGCGCAGACGAGTAGAACGCATTACCATTGCAGAGGGAGCGGGGAATCATGGGATCATGGAGCAGATCCTCCTGAAGGCCAATGCCGCAAAAATACCTGTGGATTTTGTCCCACGGGACTTTCTCGATCAGGAGACTGTCCATCATCAAGGTGTCATAGCGGAGGTTTCCCCCTATCCCTATGTAACCCTACAAGATCTCCTCCAGAAATTGGAGACCAATCCTGAAGCAGGTTTGATCCTTCTGTTGGATGTGATCCAAGACCCTCAGAATTTAGGAACGCTTCTGCGGACTGCCGAGGCAGTCGGAGTACATGGCGTGATACTCCCACATCGACGTGGCGCAGGTATAACACCCGCCGTCGTG
>MGNI01000017.1:31908-32466 GCA_001795115.1 Chloroflexi bacterium RBG_16_48_8
GCATCTTTGGATAACCCAAGGGAATCTGGCTCGTGGAATGCATGAGTTAAAGAAACGGGGCCTTTGGATGGTTGGATTGGATATCGACCCAACCGCTCAATCTTGGGGACAGATCGACCTTTCGGGACCTTTGGGGTTGGTCGTTGGGGGAGAAGGAGAGGGGTTGAGGTGTTTGGTTCGCGAGTCCTGTGATTTCCTGATGCGACTTCCAATGAGGGGGAATATCGCCTCCCTGAATGCTGCTGTAGCTGGCTCGATCGCGTTATATGCTATTTGGCAAACCCGTGGATTTATCGGAGGTTTTGTGAATAAGCTCAAGTAGAATCTGAAAATGAACTCCACCAGAGAAAAAGCGTTTTTAAAAGGGATGGAGATCGCTGCATTATTGACGGTGTGTTGGAAACCTGTTAAACTTGCTTGTTGCCGACCACAATTGGCTCTGGTATAATGCCTGAGCGCCGGAAAGGTGAGGCGCTTTTTTATCGCACGCCGACGTAGCTCAATGGAAGAGCAACCGCCTTGTAAGCGGTAGGCTATGGGTTCGACTCCCATCGTCGG
>MGNI01000018.1:0-3967 GCA_001795115.1 Chloroflexi bacterium RBG_16_48_8
GCTGCAGGGTCGTTTACCAATGTCTCCAACTGGCTTGCGCAGGCGGTTGCCAGGAACAGAACGGTTGTCATCAGGGTCCAGCGCCCTATAAACTTCCAGAGGTCTGTCCTAGCATGGTTGAGAGAGGTTAGCACCTTTCGCGCGTGTTTATAGGCGTTGATCATCATAATAATTGAATTTTATCAAATTTATCTGGAATCTAAGGAAAAATGTGAGGAAGTTTCAGAGGGACAAAACTCATGCTGTTTCTATGACAATTCTGCCAAAAAGCGATTCTGATCAGGCTCTGTCGGAGAGATCAAGATGTAAGGATCTTGCTATCCTGGGTTTTTTCTCTATGATATAGGAGTGGGGGTTATAGCAAACAAGGAAACACCGAGTAGCTTTAGCGCTTCTAAGGGCATGAGAGATCGAGGAGGGTACAAATTATGGACTCCTATCAGAGCACATCCAATGCCCAACCGTCTGAGAGCAATCCCGCATTCTCTGCAGGACTTGAAGCTGGATTGGTGGGTGCGGTCCTGATTCTGATCGAACAACTGCTCCAAAATTTCTTAGACTTTGGAACTCTAGGGTGGATCCTTGGATTATTTCGAGTTATTATCTGGGTCAGCGTTGGAGCACTATCTGTCTATTGGTTGAAAGGAAAGGGTTCTATCGAACGTTCCGATCAGACAAAAGCTGGCATCATCGCTGGGTTTCTGACAGGCCTCGTGACGGGTGTCTTGCTGGTTCTTTTCGCCTATGTCCAGAGCAAATCGATCGAGGACCTTCCAATACCTGCAGGGATTCCAGTCGAGACCTTTAACGAAATTTTTAATCAGGTTTTCGGTGTTTCGTTGATTTGCTGTTATGGTTTGCCATCATTTTTGATCGCCACAGCTTTCTCCTTTGGTGGATCCCTGCTGATGAGGGTGTTCATAGGGGAGCCTGTCCAGGGTTCCCTTGATCAACAGAAGCCCTATCAAGGGTACCCTCAATTTGATAGACCATCGCAAGCTTTTCCACAGCAGGAAGCGCCACCTAAAAAACTCGACGCCTTTCTTTCTCGAGAGGGATTGCCCATAGAGCTGCACCCTTCCGTGGCTGCATATAGGAGGGGTGAAATCGCCGATGCGCGTCCTGCATTTGTACGATACCTGCGTCAGAACCCGAAGCATGCTTATGCATGGCTTTGGCTGGCAGTCATGATTGACGATCCTGATCGTCAAGTGGAGTGCGTGAAACGAGCTTTGGCGCTTGAACCTGGGAACGAAACGGCACGAAAGATGCTGGCCTTCCTGGAGAGATCCTCGTCGTATGGATAAAGGGAATATCCGGATTTCCTTTTTTTCTTATTATTCTGTTCGCCCTCTTCTACGGGACCAGTATGGAGATTAAAAATTCAGGAGAGTACAACAATGGCAAAGGATTGGAATGAAATACGTCATCATCTCGATCATTCGACAAATTTCTCCTCCATCTACAACTCGCCCTACTATTCGGACTCTATCTATGAAAAGTTCTCCGATGCCGAATATCGAAGGCGGTATGCTAACGTCAGGAAGATCATGGAGAGAGATGGGTTTGACGCTTTACTGCTCACTGGTGGACAAAGCATTTACCGCCCTGGGGATGCAGTGACCTGGGCGACGGGGTTGTTGGATGCCCGGGGGATGTGTCAATATGCAATCTTTCCCTTCGAAGGAGAACCAACACTGATCTACCCCCACTCGGGGAGTCACATTGAGGCAGCTCGTCGAATGGTCAGTATCGGTGATGTGAGAAGCTCGGAAGGTGGGCAATATGGGAAAGTCATCGCGGATCGCCTGAAGGAGCTTGGCGTGGAGGAAGGTCGCATCGGTATTACAGCCTGCGATCGCCACGGACCTGAGTACATGGGGATAAAAACCTACAACGATCTGGTTGAACGCCTTCCCAAAGCGACTTTCGAGTTTCTACCTGATTTGATCCATGAGCTGACAGCCATTAAAAGCGAGGAAGAGATCGAGGCGATGGCCAAAGCAGGGGAGCTGGCCATAGAGGCTTTGAAAGCCTTGGTCGGTGCCGCTCGACCGGGGATCCGCGAGTATCAGCTTGCAGCTGCCGGAACCCACGCCATCTTGAATGGAGGAGGGCGGGTGCACCTTATGATGGTTGGATCCACCTCAATGCATGATCCGAAACTGGTTTTCCCCAATCCCCTGCCATCCCACCGGGTTTTGAGAGAGGGCGACCTCATCCTCCCTGAGATCATCGCTCTCTATAATGGCTATTATGCCAAACTTGGCCATCCCATAACCATCGGCCCCCCAACGGCGGAAATTGATGCTTTCTTCAAGGGTGTTCTCTTGGAAGGGTATCGAGCGATCCAGGCCGAGCTCATGCCGGGGAAAACCCTGGAAGATGTGCGCCAGGCGGGGAAGACCTTCCGGGAGAAAGGTGCACAATCTCGCCCTTCCATCGTCCATGGCGTTGACTTGCTGACGGCGTCGCCCAATATCCATATCGATCAAATAAAAGCCTTGCCTGGGGATGGGTTGATCCGGCCAGGGAATGTCTTTTGCATCGACATCGCGCCCATCCAAGCCGACGGTTCTTATGGATTATTCCTCACCCGAACTTTTGTCATTACGGAAGAAGGACAGCGCAACCTGGTCCCATTCCCTGTGGATGAACTCGCAGTTGCGGGTGTTTAGCGAAGAGCTAGGAGAAAAGTGACATGGTTAACAACTGGAATGAGGTTCGATACGACCTCGATAAATCACCCAATTTCATTGAGATCTGCAACTCGCCCTGGTATTCGGATACCGTTTACGACAAGTTTTCCCCAGCTGAGTACCAACGACGAAAAAAGCATGCCCAGCAGGTAATGGAGAGAGATGGATTGGATGCGTTGATCCTCACCGGGGGCAAGAATATTTATAGTTTTGGCGGAGCTGTGACCTGGGCGACTGGCCTGATCGACCAACGGGGAGTATGCCAATACGTCGTCATGCCCAAAGAAGGAGAGCCGATGTTGATCTACCCGCATGCAGGGTGTCATATCGAAGCTGCGCGACAAATGGTCGGGATCCGGGATGTGCGCGGGGACCAAGGGGGCCAGTTCGCCAAGGTGATCGCCGATTTCCTCAAGGAACGCGGATTAGAGGAAGGACGCATCGGGATCACAGCTATCGATCGGATGGGTCCAGAGTACATGGGTGTGAAGACTTACCACGATCTGGTGCAGCTCCTCCCGAGGGCGACCTTGGAGTTTGTGCCTCATCTGCTGCATGAGTTGACTGCCATCAAGAGCGAGGAGGAGATCCAGGCCATGGCGAAAGCGGGGGAGCTGGCCGTTGAGGCTTTAAAAGCCTTGGTCGCCGCGGCGCAACCTGGAGTTCGAGAGTATCAGCTTGAGGCTGCCGGGACGTATGCTATCTTGAATGGCGGAGGGGACGTTCATTTGATGATGATCGGATCGACCTCGATGCGTGATCCAAAGGGCGTTTATCCCAATCCCATTCCTTCTCACCGGGTCCTGAAGGAAGGCGATCTCATCTTGAACGAGATCGTTGCAACTTACAAGGGCTATTCCGCCAAGATTGGGCATCCCATCACTGTTGGTCCGCCAACAGAAGAGGTTGAGACCTTTTTTAAAGAGGTCGTATTGGGGGGTTATCGGGCTCTCGAAGCGCAGCTCATGCCTGGTAAGACCCTGGAGGATGTTCGCCGGGCGGCGAAGATTTTCCGGGAGAAGGGCGCCCAATCGCTGCCGATGATCGTGCATGGTTTGGACTTGATCACCGCCCTTCCGTTCATCTATATCGATCGGGTTGCAGCCTTGGCGGGGGATGAGGACATCCTGCCGGGGAAGGCCTATGCGATCGAGATCTCCCCAATCGATTCTGAGGGGCTACTGGCGGTGTTTATGGCTCGCACCTACGTCATGACCGAGGACGGGAAGCGCGATTTGACGCGTTTTCCGATGGAGGAGATCCTGGTC
>MGNI01000018.1:4035-5021 GCA_001795115.1 Chloroflexi bacterium RBG_16_48_8
AAGCAGTCGTCAAGAGCAAGGAGACTTCACAAAGTAAGACCATTTGTGGCTCCAGGAGACCAAAATTTAACCCCGTTTTTCCTTTTTTTGTAAAGAGACCTTATAGTAGCATTCGCCTCTTATTTCAATGTGATTTAGACATACGTAGAGACGGTACTCTATTGGCGGGTGCCCACTTGTTCGATCGTGTGGGGTAAGGGTGGAGGTAGCTGAACTGTGCCGGAAGTTATAAGCAGGATTGAACAATAGAAAAATTGTGGATATAATGTAGTCACGAATGTAGTCACATTATAGGAGACTAGGATGCCAGATATTGGTGTGCGAGAGCTTAAAGCGAAAGCCTCAGAGATCTTGAAAGAGATCCGGGAACAGCGTGCACGCTACGTCATCACTTTTCGTGGGAAACCCATTGCTACTTTACAGCCTGTGGAGAAACCGGAAGATTTAGCGATCAGTCCTGCATCAGAAACCTCCAAAGCCTGGGATGAGTTGGAAAGACTGGGTGAAAAGATCGCCCAGGGTTGGGTTTCGGAGAAGGACAGTCTTGAGATATTAACGGAGCTACGACGCTAGGGGAGTTCAATGGCTAGTCTCTATACGATTGACGCAAGCGTCTATTTGAATGCATTTAACCCGAATGAAGAAGGTCATGAGGGGAGCAAAAGGTTATTATCGCAATTTCAAGAGGAGGGGACGCCTCTTGTGGTTCCCACGTTGTGTTTGGTTGAGATTGCGGCCGTCATCCGTCGCGGGAGGGAGGATGCGAGGCTGGCTCGTGAATTCACTTATGCCCTGAAAAGACTCCCAAATTTCATCCTCATACCGCTGGATGAGACATTGACAAACCATGCAATTGATATTGCAGCTACGCATGCTTTACGTGGGAGCGATGCAGTGTATGTGGCAACCGCATGGCGATTCGGTGCTCCCTTGATCACACTGGATAGCGAACAATGGGAGCGGGGGAAAGGTGTGATCGAGACATT
>MGNI01000018.1:5169-6769 GCA_001795115.1 Chloroflexi bacterium RBG_16_48_8
GAGCCTGGGAGAAGGGGAGCACGGGAGAGGGGGAGATCACTCTTCGGTTGAGTCTCGCGGCGTATCAAAACCACGAATAGGCAAAATTCCAAGTATCCATAAGAGACAATCCGTACCCACGCTGGTTTCGACAAGCCCTTCGACAGGCTTAGGACAAGCTCAACCAGCGGCGGAGGCCTTGTCCAACGCTGATTTCGAGATGCCCGAAGCCCTTCGCTTCACTTAGCTTCGGGCACTCAATCGGCGCTGGGGGAATCGCTCAACCAACGTGAGAGCCAGTACGTCGATTGAGCTTGTCGAAATCAGCCCTGGCGAGGGTTTCGCTTCCATCATGGATAACATAGTTTCAGCTGTCACAGGTACGTATGAACGCATGAGTTATGGGTTATCCTTCAGGATAAGGCAATAGTGTGGTTCATGAACCGAATATTAAAATATGAGACTCAACAATAATATCGGTTATCACTAATGAAATTCCGGGAACATTTCATACGATGTTCGTTATTCATGGAGGTAGGGATGAAGAGGGTTACCGAACCAACCCGCAAGGATTATATCCAATCCATTGTATACATCCTGCTCTACATCCTTGCGATTAGTGTGGGCGCGTATTTCCTGTTGCTGAAGTATTGGTACATCTGGGCATTGGTGGTGGTCGTGGGATTGGCGCTTCTGGTGAACTGGCACAAGGAGAAAACCGTTTATTCCTGCCCCATTTGCGGCTATGTCTATGAGATCTCTTTCCTTGTCGATTTGACTGCCCCCCATGGGTTTGACCGCGATGGCGCCTGGTTACTGCTGCGTTGTCCCAACTGCCATGAAAGACATAAAACGAAGGTGCTCAAGCGAACGGGCTGAGCGGTTGGGTAGGCTTGAGTAGATGCACTTTCGTGGACTTCATTTTAACAAGCGTAATCTCGAAAGGATTCCCCTCTTGGATCGATGAGGATTTAAGAAAGCTTGGCCACTGACAGGACTTTTCAATTTCGCAAAATCGGCCTGCGATAATGCTCTCTGAGTCCAACAGCTCCGCTGTTACCCATCGGCAAAGCCGATGGACTCCACAACGATCCAACAAGGTTAATTTCGTATGATCAGCTGCGATCTTGATACACGCGGACCTCTCACCATTACCAATGATTGAATTCACTGGCATAGAAGCGACGAAAACGGATCTTCTAATACAAGCTCGCCCCAAAGCCGCTTGCATGGTCGGGTGAAGGGGTAATTCGGCTCCCATTCCTTAAAGTCCACTTTCGTTGACTTTGCACAAAACACGATCCCAATGTCATACGGGAAACGAGGGGGATTTAACTCACTCCACCCATACCGGAAAACAATCCCAACTCGAAGCCTCCGTCATGCGCTGCAACCCGCTGCCATCAGCGTTCATGATGTAGATATCGACATTGTCATCTCCAGAACAGAAGGCGATCTGCTGGCCATCCGGTGACCAGGTCGGGTAAAAGTCGTAATTGTCAGAATCCGTCAACTGGACGACATGGCTTCCATCCATGTCCATGCGATAAATGTCATAGGACCCATCCCGATCGGATACGAAAAGGATGTGCTGGCCATCCGGCGACCAGGCCGGGGCTGT
>MGNI01000018.1:6778-7727 GCA_001795115.1 Chloroflexi bacterium RBG_16_48_8
TCTATTATCTGTGAGGCGCTGCAACCCTGACCCATTCCGGTAGATCAGGTAGATCTCCTCATCGCTGTCCTGATCTGTGCTGAACGCGATCCGGCTGCCATCCGGGGACCAAGAGGGCCAGGTCTGATAAGCATCGCCGTTTGTCAGCCGTGAAACCTTGCCCGTCTTGAGCGTGAGAAGGTAGAGATGGGCGCTCACATCCTCCATGCGGGTGAAGGCCAACTGGCTCCCATCGGGTGACCAGGCGGGAAGGACGTCCATTGCGGCTGCATCGGTACGCTGGATCCGCTCTGTGCCGTCCATCGTAGTGACGGTAAGGTGCCCAATCACCTCACCTTCAAACCAGGTAAAGGCGACCTTTTGGCCATCGGGAGATACGGCGAAGGGCCATCCCCCATTGACCTCGACGGGGAGGCGATGCAGACACTGAGTCTCGCCCTCAAAATAGAAGAGGTTGTAGGCGATGTCCTCCTGCAGCACAACGGAGGAACTGGCGAAGAAGAGGTTTCCCCGCGATACAGGGAAATCGTGGGCAAAGGTAAAATCCTGCGGGGCAGTGGGCGCTTCGCATTGGTACATGTCGATGTACATCTTGAGCGGTTCATCCAGCCCGTCATAGGTGACTTCGTAGATATCCAGCGCGCCAGTGCTCCATGGCAAGTCTGGGAGGTCGAAGGTGCAGCAGCTTCCGAGCCGATGGAACTCGATAAGCTGGCCTTGCGGTCCCTTCAAGGATTGGAAGTACCATGCTTCTCGCCATGGGCCATGGTCGGGACCGCCTCCAACCCGGATGGGATCCGCTTCCGAGAAACCGTAGCCTGCTTCATCGGCCAAGGGAGGCGGAGTTGCTGTTGGCATGGAGGTCGGTTGAGGCGGTGGGACAGAGGTCGATAGGGTCGCTGTTGGCAGGGAGGTTGGTTGAGAGGAAGGGATAGAGGTCGGCAGGGGT
>MGNI01000018.1:7743-12333 GCA_001795115.1 Chloroflexi bacterium RBG_16_48_8
GGGTTTCGCCAGAGAGGATGGCTGCCTTGCGGACCAAATGGGTGAATTCGTAGATATCAGGATCTTCCAGAAAGCTTGGATCCAAAAACTGTAAGGCACCATAAAGATCTCGAAGTGTACCCTCCTGCGCCCAGTAGCTGTTCCGCAGGAGCTCAGCGAACTCGGCCACCAAGACCGCCAACCGGAAGGAGGGCGAGGTCGCTTCGAAACTGGAGGCGAGATCGGCGCGGCTTATGCTTTCCACAAGTTCCATGTTTTCATTTGTATCCGGATCCTTCCAGCGCAGGGCGACTGCAGCGATATCCCCGCTGGTGCCCTCCACAAGCTCGATCTCATATAGGGCGGTGATGTTGTGCCCGGCGCCAACTTCGCCGGCGTCGGCGCGATCGTTATCAAAGTCCTCATCCACTAGGGCGCGGTTCTCGAAACCGATCAAACGGTAGCGGGAGACGACCTGTGGGTTGAAGGTCAACTGGACTTTTGCATCTCGTGCGATGGTCTGCAGGGTCTGGGTGAGGTCCTGCACGAAGACCTTCTGGGCTTCTTTCATCGTGTCGACATAGAAGTAGACCCCATCGCCCTCATCCGCCAACTGCTCCATGAGCACGTCGTTGTAGTTGCCCATCCCGACGCCCACGGTGGTGAGCGTGATCCCGCCCTCGGAATGGTCCTGAATCATCTGCAGGATCTGGTCGTGATAGATGATCCCGACATTGGCCACCCCGTCCGAACATAGGATGACGCGGTTGATGTTTCCAAGGATATAGGATTGGAAGGCCATCTGGTAGCCCAGCTTCAAACCGGCTCCGGCATCGGTAGTGTTTTTGGGGGCGAGGTTTTGGAGGGAGGCCAGGATCGCATCCGAATCGGATACAGGCGTTGTGGGGAGGACGACTTCGGCGAAGGTGCTGAAAGCCACGATCCCGACCTGATCGGTGGACCGCAGGTTGTGGACCAGTGCGGATAACGCTGATTTGACCATCCCCAGGCGATTGCCTTCCGCCATAGACCCAGAGACATCCACTACGAAGGTCAGCACGGCGTCCTTGCGGTCTTCATCCGAGACCTGCATGCCCTGGATTCCGATGCGCAGGATCTGGTGCTGCTCGTCCTGGGTGAAGGGCGTGGGTCCGCCCTCCAGGTGGATGGCGAAGGTGGCATCTTGGGGTGGGGGATCATCCATGTCGAAGTAATTGATGAACTCCTCTACCCGTACGGCCTCCTCCGGTGGCAGGAGTCCCTCCTGCAGGTAGTTCCGCATGATGGTGTAGGAGCCAGTATCGACGTCCAGGGCGAAGGTGGAGAAAGGATCGGCGTAGGTGTCGATAAAGGGGTTGACCCCGTAACTCTCGAAGGTCATCTCCCAAACAGCCTCCTCAAAAATAGGATATTTCACTCCAGTGGGGCTGATGGGCGTTGCAGGGAGTGAGGTGGCGGAATAGTGACTATAATAGTTGGGATCGTAGTTGGAGACGATATTGGAGAAGACATTACCCACGGCAGGGCCGATCAGCGCCAGCCCAATCATCGTCATCCCTCCCACGGTGATGACAACCAGAGTCATCGCCAGGAGTGTATTTTTCCAAGCCTTCTTATTTTCCATATGAGCACCTCGACAGTATGTTTACCGATTACCGTTCAATAAAATGAATGGTTGGCTGCCTTCGGAGGGCAGCAGGATGTGGGAGGGATCTTCCCATTGGGCGACCCAGCAAGGACATCGCCGGGATACCGGGATAGATGGGAATCAGCGCGTAATCAGGGTCAGACCCAAGGGATCGACTTTCTTCATCATCGATCCTCCACACATCTTGCACCGCCAGGTTCTAAGCCAATCTGCGGACATTTCCATTCAAAGCATACGACAACCGCAACTCAGGAAGTGCCGGGAAAGTGCCGGATTTATGTGCGATTATTTGCCATGTGGAGAATCCTGGGGGATTCGGTTTCAATCCCCCCCCTCGCAAGCAGGGGGAAAATATCGGCTCAGGCTGCCATGGTAGATCGTATGGAGTTCGCCAGCGACTGAAGTCGCCGGCTACTGCTACGAAGTCCACCTGCGTGGACTCCTAAGTTCTAATCCTAAAATTGGCGGAGGCTGCCTTCGTGGACTGCCATGGTGTCCATCGGCTCTGCCGATGGGCAACAGCGGAGCTGTTGGAGACAGAGATCATTTTGGCAGGCTGATTTCGCAACATCAGACGGTGTTGCCGGTGGCCATCAATCCCCCCTCTTTCCCCCCTTGGAAAAGGGGGGATGACCCCCCTAAATCCCCCCCGAGCGGGGGGGATATCCCCCTCAATCCTCCCTGCAGGCAGGGGGGCGTGAGTCAGCCTTTTGTGCAAAATCATGATCTAATTTGGTTAGAGTCCGGAGGATTTGACGATGCGCGAGAGCGCTATTATTGGATTACGAATGAATCGAGAGAGGCCGGTTTGAAGATGTGGGTTTAAGAAGCTCTCTTACATGAGGTGAGGAAGGAAGAGATGAACATAACAGCTATGGGAATAATGGTTGAGAGTGGTGGTCTATGAACAAAAAATTCGATGCAGCTTATTCTACATGAGATATTCGAAGGTAGGCTTTATTAGTCATTAGTTTCCTTAAATTGCCCCTTGAGCTTTTCGATCCATCCAAAATGCAATTAGGTTAACGATAAGCATCACCATTCCTATTATGGAGGAGGCGAACCAGTAAATGATATTGAGCTTGGTTTGAGGGTTATAGATGGCGTATGGATCACCATATAAAAGCCATGCAAAACCAAAGTTGAGTGCAATGATCAAGACATATCCCACGAGTATAAGAACTGGGTATAAAGATGAATTAATAGGCTTACTTTGGAACTTGCGGAATGATTTAATAAATGGCAAGGCGATCAGACAGGCCCCAATCAACAAAAAGATCAACCCATTTTGAGCGCCCAAATACAGAAGCAGGCCACCAGTTGAAAACGCTTCCCAGGCAAGGAAGATGATTAGACTAATCGGATAGATACGCTTGAAGCGTGGATAAAGACCTCTACTATTCGGGGCGTTTTGACTCATCGCCTGTCCTCCATGAATATATGCTTCATTCAATCTCTCCTATTCTAGGTCGGTAGAATTCGCTTCTAGGCGCAGCATGTCAAATAGATCTTGAGCACTCGCCTCTAATCCATTAGGAGCGTTGATCTCCCTCCTGGAGACATAGCCATCAGGTACTTCCGCTCCCACGAAAATTCCATCTGCGATGACCGCAATTATTACCACGGCGCAGCCCATCCACCTGTAAAAGCTCCAGCTGTAATACATGTCTCGGTAATTCCAACAATGCCTCCTGCAACGCCCAAAGAACCCAAGCCACCTCCCAATCGAAAAGATTTATTCATATCATCAGTCTCTTGCATAAGCTCATCAATCACCGATTTATAGTCGAAAAAGGTATCAGAATGTTCAACAGTGAATATTTCGATTCCGGGGTAGGGTCCGTCAGGGCAAGATGCTTCGCACCTTCCCCAAACGTAATATTTGTCGCTTCCGGGGCCTCTGCAATATCCATACTGGTTATCGCCTTCCATGGGCTCCATACAATCCAAGCTATCTATTCCACGAAAGGCTGGCGGAGGAGGAGTCACAGAAAAAGGTAATGTTGGAGTTGGAAATGGCGTGAAAATGGGTGTTTGTAGGGCAGGGGTATTAGGCACGTTTTGCGGTGGAGGTGTGTACCATACCATGGGGGTAATCGAGTGGTCATAATCGAATGCACAACCTGAGAGAGCGAGCAAGGTCAGAGCCAATATGCTTTTCCTAAAATTGCCTGAAGACGTCTAGGCACTAACATTGTAGCTCCCTGGTAGTTGTTCTTTTGTGGCTAAGGAGAGGTTTATAATGGATGGTTCGGAGACCCCAGCTAATCGATCCCATTTTACTTTTATTATGAAAAAACGCAATCTAGATGCTCAACTTCGGACGCGAGTTCGGACATTATGAATTGCTCATTGGAAAAAGGAGATGAAAGTTCATTATGGCATAAAACTGGCCTCCATCCTGGATAACCCTTTTACACAAAACGTCCAGGAGGAGGCCTAGTTTGAGTTTATCTGGATGCAAGATTTCTGCCAATACCTATTCGATAACGATAAACAAGCCGGGACAGCTGCTCTGATCCTTCAAGCGATTTTGGAGGGGCGTTCACCTCGCTTATCTGATCTGTCGTACAAGATGACATCCAACCCCGACGCCAATTACAAGCGTATTCAGCGTTTTCTTGCCACAGCTGATCCCAAAACCGCCCTTCAACGACTTTTTTGGGAGGAAGCCAAATTTGTCATAGGCGATCCAACCGAAATCGAGCGGCGAGGAGCCAGGCATACCAAATATGTGGGAGTGCTCAAAGATGGAAAAACCCGGGGGTTCTGGCTGCTCCTATTGGCAGTCCCATTTCGAGGTCGAGCGATACCATTCAGTTTCGTATGCTACTTTTCACAAACCATCAATGAAGAGGCCAGCTCGTCCCCGCAATCTCACCCAAAGCCGAGGGGATGACCGTGATCCTGCCTGGTCTCTGGATGGGACGCAGATCGTCTTCCACTCCAGTGATCGAGATCCG
>MGNI01000018.1:12366-14157 GCA_001795115.1 Chloroflexi bacterium RBG_16_48_8
CATTATTAATGCGGATGGGTCAGGCGAGATGCAGCTGATCGACAGCAAAAGTACGGACCTTTACTACGGGGCTTTCTATTCCGATTGGTCGCCGGTCCCGTAGAACCGTTGCAGCCAACTGCATTTTGCAAAAAGGGATAAATTTCGGAGCTTTTAACGGCAGTATCCATCCAGGGATTTTCATGGCTCCCTATCCAAACTCACTCCTGCTTGGAATATCTTTCGCCTATAGCCTGCGGTGAACAACTCCCATCGGTATGCTGGATAGACCTTTACATTTAACATTTTGTAACTCCCTCATGGCATTCAACTTCCGACTTAAAAGGTCTCTCCGAAATAGGGGCCTGATAAGCCCAAGGCTATAATTCCAATCAGGATGAGAAGCAGCAGGATCAGCAGGATGAGGTGTATCTTTTGATTTTTTTCATAGGCGAAACCTCTCGAAATCCTTCATAATCAGGTTTTCCATTGGGGATTGGACCTTTCTATTCTAAGCATAAACCAAGGGTGATTCCAGAAATGCCAGGAAACTACCGGAATCGTGGGGAAAAATCATTATTGAAGATGAAAGATGATTTTAGGATATTAACCTAGATTGAGCCGAGAAAAGGATCTATCCTGTGGCATCGCGTAGAAATCTGATAAAGGCGTCGTTTTTATAGCACAGGTTCTACTTGCTCCTTTCCTAAATGTGAAATACTATCAAGTTGAAATCACAATTCCATCTCTTCGCTGCTCTCAATCTCTTAGCGTAAACCTGGCTTCGAAACAGTCTTCATCATTCTTCATTCACCAAATGATTACTTTATAAGTGTCTTATTCTTCGAAGATATCAGTACCGGATCAAGAACTTGAACTCAGGGGATGATATTTGTGACAAGTGCGAGAAGAAACAATCCTTTCGTTTATTTTTTCTGATCGACATCAGTGGAGAAGGAAGTGAGTGAGAAACCATTGGAGGCTTGATGAAAATCGCCATTACCGCAGATCTGCATCTCACGAGTAAAGCCGATCACCCAGAACGGTATAACGCCTTAAGCAATATTCTCGATCAAATGCTTGAAGCGCATGTGTATAACCTTATGATTGCCGGGGATCTCTTCGATACTTCCCTAAAAAACTTCAGCGATTTTGAAGAGTTATGTACCCAGAAAAAATACAAAGACATCCGTTTCTCCATCATCCCCGGGAACCACGACGCTGGTCTGAGCCCTTCCTCCATCGTGGCCGAAAATGTCCGCATTTTCGAACATCCAACCATCCTGGAGGTGTCTCCCGAAGGCCTGTGCTTTTTCATGGTTCCCTATGCAGAAGAGATGACCATGGGAGACTGCCTGGAAGCAGAAGCCGAGACCTTGAAGGAGCGACCATGGATTATGGTGGGTCATGGGGATTGGTCCGAGGGATTACGTCAACCCAATCCCTATGAGCCAGGGGTCTATATGCCCTTAACCAACGCAGATATCCAACGCTATCAACCCAGGCGTGTTTTCTTGGGTCATATTCATGCACCTATGGATGGGGATCGGGTTCATTATGCTGGTTCACCTTGCGGGTTGGATATCACGGAATACGGCAAGAGGCGATTTCTTCTATACGACACCGAGCAGGACAAGGTCGAGGAGAGGAGTGCCAACACGGATGTGATTTACTTCGATGAAGACTTTGTGATGCTGCCTGTCGAGGACGAAAAGGCGTATATCACGGATTTGATTCGAGAAAGGATTCGTTCATGGGGCATCGCGGAGGAGGAAAGGAGCAAAGTACGAGTTAGAGTTACCGTTCGAGGCT
>MGNI01000019.1:0-13972 GCA_001795115.1 Chloroflexi bacterium RBG_16_48_8
CCACGATACTCTTGCTCTCGGCGTAACTCACGAGTTTTTTCAGTTCTTCGAAGTATGTCGGATTGAACTGCGTGAGATCAAAAGACTGATCATCCGGAGAGCCTGCCCAGGACCATAGTTCAGGCGCATCATAGGCGATGCGCGTGTCGCTCTGTTGCTTGGCGGCGCTAGTGCCCATGTAGGACCAGATCATGAGCACGTTGATGCCACGCGCCGCGAGCGCATCAACATAGCCGTGGATGTTGAAATTCTTGCCGCTCTCCATCCACCCCTGGGTGACCGAATCGCCAATGAGCAGTATCGGCTTCCCTTTCCACTGAAGATAATGCCCCGCTTGTGCACCCCCCGGATAAATTTCGACCAAATTCGACCCCTGTGCAGAGACAGCCGAGGGATTCGAAAATGAATCATCCCCAGCCGTCCAAGCTGCAGCAATCCCACTTAGTGCAAGTGAGAGAGCAATAATGATTGTGATCGCGAGGATCAATGCTTTGATGTTGTTTCGTCGCTGTTTCATGGTTATACCCTTCACATTTCAAAAATGATCATACCGCTTGCTAAGGTAAAGACAATCCTTTCGCCTGGACCATCATATAGGCCCCCACCGCCCGCGTCAGACCTTCCTCTGGGCAGAAAAAACGATCCGGTTGCGTGGCACATGGCTCTGCAATCCCTGCCTCCCAACAGGCATCCACCCACTTCGCATACCATATGTTCGGATCGACATCTTTGAAATAACCCTTCGGCGGTTCTGGCGGTTGGTAATCCTTGCCATACTTCATCCGCAAGTAGAAGACACATCCTTCGGCGCGTGTATGCTCTTCCTCTGGACAATATTTGAGCGTATCCGGATCACACCCATCCGTGTAGCCATCTTCCCACAGGCCATGCACCCAATTGGCATACCAAGCATCCAAAGCCACATCCGTGAAAACTACTTGGGTCGGATTGGTCGGGGTGTAATCCGCATTATGAATCCCGCGTTCGACAAAAACGGTGGTTTCGGCTCGATCCATGATCCTCTCCGGGCAATACATGAGCGGGAATAAATTACATCCTTTCACATATCCTTGCATATAAAGCAGTTCGATATCCTGCCGGTAGGGATGCTCAGGGGGCACATCCACGAAAAAGGTCTCCCCGCCCAGCCCGGAGTTGAACATGTAGAGATCGGTCCCTGCGATCCCATATGTGCTCTGATAAACAATGATCTCTCCGGTACTGCTGGTGATGAAATCCGGCTGGTAAGCTTTATGGGATAGATCACCGGTTTGACGCGTGCGATGGCGTACCAGGCGGATCGCTTTGCCCGATCCATCCGTAGGAACGGCGACGATCTCTCCCCAATAGGGAGCCCAATCCTGCTCTGGCACTTCGGATTTCACCTCAAAGGCGAAGAATACATAACCGTTTTGCACGATTGGAAAACTCGAGGTCTGATATACCCACCGTGGCACATCCAACAATTTTGTTCCAACGCCATCATCCAGGCGAACTGCGACAACATCCCCTAAGGCAAGGTCAGGGACGTTAAAGCTGGCCAGATCTGTTGAGGAGTTACCAGCAGTGGCGAAGAAGGTCTCATATCCAAAGGCATCATAACCCAATTCATAATGGATGCGTGACGGGTGCACGCGCCGGACGAATTCCCAGGTTGCACGCTGATAAACTTCCACTCCATAACGCCCTTCGAAGGGGTCTTCAGACCCAGCATCCCAGGCGATGACAACATACATCCCACTGGGGCTGATGGTAGCGTAATCGACACCTGGCCCATTCCCGCCAATCATTCCTACGTTAAACGGAGATTCGGCTCCTTTAAGATCTTCAAGCAAGTCATAAACAAAGAGAGTGAGACCACCATCGGCTTTAACACCATGCAAGACCCAATAACGGCCATCGTTCGAGAGATCTCCTTCCCCTCCAGCGGGTCCGATCTCGGTGTATTCGTTGAACTTATGCAGCACGATATAGTCCATCGTGTTGAGGTCATATAAGCGGACCTCGTTGCCATCATATTTGTAAAAATGCTGCACGGGATCGAATTGCATCTTGGCTCCTCCAGAGGTGTAATAATCCGCTCGTGGCCAACGCATCCACCAGGGGCGGACGCCCTGTCCACTGAGCGGCTTAATTTTCTCCCCGGTAAGACCATCCATCAGGTAGGTGATGTTATCGTCTACAGCCAAGAAATAGGAATTGTCAATATTGAAATAGGAGATCTCACTATTCGTCATCTGCGCCTTGCTTGAATCTGTGAGGTGTTTCACCTCGGTGCCGAAGGTTTCATCGCAATAGCTGCCCCCGATGGGAGGAGGGGTGAAGGTGCTGTATTCAGGAGGGAGGAGGGTGTCCTGGGAGGTCCGCAACTCCGTCGGCATGCAGGCTGCCAAACTGTGAATGCCCGGCAGAATCTCATCGCGAGAATCCGATGGGATAACATCAGCCAGGACCGCATCCGTCCCCCATGATGCGTTACTGAGGCATGTAAACACCAAAATAAACGCGCCGAGAATAGATAGACTGTAGATGGCTCTTTTCAATAAACTCATCTCTAAGTTTTTACTCCCATCCCATTATAGAGGCTGGAGGTTCTCAACTATAGAGGACATAAGTACCTTCGAAATAATCTCATTTGGGTGTAACGCTGTCCAACAGCAATACTCTTTTAGAGGACTTTTCTTATGACGCTCGATCGACCAGCCCTAATGAAAACTCGATATTGCCTCAGCGTGCCCTGCTTTACTACCCGTATTTACGCTCCATGCAGGAAATAACCGCCCGCATGCATTTCACTTTAACCCCTTGGCTTGATACATCCTATAAGCCGCCACCTCACGCTTGAGCCTTTCCTCTGGGCACAAACTTAATGGATTCGTCCTACCTGGTTCGACGATCCCTGCATCCTGGGCGGCATCGATCCACTTGCCAGCCCAATTCTGGTAATCCACATCGCTGAAATAATGCTTCGCTTCCGGTGGCTGGTAGTCCGCTCCGTACATCATCTGGAAGAAGTAATCCACAGCTTCCTTGCGTTTGTGCCACTGGGTAGGGCAGAAGATGAGCGGATTGGTGCCGCGCATCCCGTCACATACCCCAAGCAGCAAAGGGCTTCGATATAAGGAAAATAGGGGTTGTCTGGTGGCACATCGACAAAGCTCTGTGATGCAGCGGTCGCAGTTAAAACTTGATTGCCAATTACGCTAGCAACCATCCTAATCAAGGGTAGGATTGCCACACCTCGTTTTCGTATATTCTTCACCCTAATCAGCCCATTCCATTTTGCTCATTAATTTCAGTCAGGACGAGTTCTTCCAACAATCTGATAAATATCCACCTTTTTAACTCGGACCTCTTTAATATACGAATGGAGTTGCCCACTGTTACCTTTTAGATCGTTGGCAACCAGTACTACCTCTACACTGCAGACATTTTCATGCCTATCACGGAATTTAGACCGGCAGACCCCTGAAATTGTGCAGTGTCCTGCCGCTGCTGAGGTGATCTCTTTGTATGGGAACAGGTATTGGAAAACCAGAGTACCCAAATACCAACAGGAAGGCTGGGTACTGGTGGCCCGAATGCATCGCCGTTTGAATCGTGGACAGTTCCCCAAGGATGGATTCAAGTTTGATCTGGAAGCGATGAGTTGTACCTGTCCAGCAGGGCAGGCCATTCAAAAGCCGATCCCACCAAAAGCCGGAAGGATCGCCCAGAAGATTGCAAAAAAGGGAAGCCATTTTAATGGGGCGATCGGTGAGCTTGGTCAACTAAGACCATTATGTACCCTGGCTGGGCCGGGAAAAGGTCAGATAGCACATCTACATCCCCAGGAAAGACTGCTCCTAGAAGCTTGGGCGTTGCAGAATAGCCCACTTTTCCAAGAGTACCAGGAGATGCGGTAAGCTGCCGAACATCGCCTGGTACGTACGATTCAACTGGGCATGCATCAAGCGCGCTTCTTTGGGCGCTCCGAGACCTGTTTTCAGGTCTTAATGGCAGCAACAATCGCTACTTTTTCATTGATCGCAAGGACAATGCGGGAAATGGGAACCGAGCAGGGTCGAATAGAAACACAGCCTATTTTCTTTTCACCTCTGAATGTGCTTGTAAGAAGAATTTTATGTTATCTAAAGGGCAGCGAGGCTCTTGTCTTCATTTTTTATTGAAAATCATCACTCGAAGCCCTGGTTTTTGGCCTTGCTTCTAATCTAATGACAGATCCGAATCGTCCCCTTAACAATTCGGATGAAGAACATAAAAAGAGTGCAGTGAAGAATCATCCACATGCACTCCTTTATAAGACACGGGATCAAGTGCCCTATTTGCCCAAGGTGCGATTGATCAGCTCTTGCAGATCCAGGATATTTTCTTTGCTATCACCATTGAGATCAATGCAGAGGTTGTCGGGGTTGCCCATGAGGACGGCATTGACCATGCGACTTACATCCTGCTGGTCGATCTTGCCATCACCCGTCAGATCTCCGCTGCATTGAGGTGTAACGGAAGAAAGGAAAATTTCCACATCGAGCAAATTTTGAGGCTCAATCGTTATACTCGCATACTGAGGGTTGAAAGAGCCACTGTTAGCTCCATTGATTCTGAGGGATGTGATGCCTCTGGCGATATACTCAGCTTGCACTTTGATCGTTTGAGTTTGTCCGCTATCGTTATACAGGAGGAATTTCTTCGAGTCCTCATCACCGGACAACACCAGACCTGCCACTCCATTGGGTAGACCCAAGGAAAGATCGCTGTCATGGTATTTCACTTCCATCTCCGGAAGATCAGCTTCATTAGGTCGGAATCCCATGAAGGCCGAGAATGCCAGGGCGGTGGCCTGCTTCTCGATGGAGAAGCAGCTGATTAGCTTATCTCCCATGTTTTTCCCGCTGCAATTATTCCTCAGATAATCCTGGAATTCACTGTTGTTATCCAAACCTTGCAGTCTATTGATCTTATTGCGGATATCCGAAAGGGCAGAGCTCAGATGATTGCTAACAATGCTGATGTCACCTGAATTCCTGTATTTCCACAAATCGACAATAGGCTCATTGATTCGTCCACTGTTGAACCATTCATTAATCAATGAATCAAAGGCTTGATCGACCTGGTTATCATGCGCAGCTGCCTGAACCGCCAATCGAGCGATATGATCATCTTCACAATCCACAATCCAGCTGCTCCCATCGAATACTGAAGCTGGGCATGTGCCATCACCGAGCCGCATGAGCTCTATCACCATCTCCTTGGCCGCGTTCAAATAAGTCTCATCTTGGCTTATCATCCAGTACCCGATGAATGCCTGCCTGAAAGAGCGCTCTGATGGGAAACCTCCATCCGACCAGCTGCCCGCAACCCCTTCATGCCATTCTCCACAGAAACCGGGTTCACCCGTAGCAGGATTAACTGAGGAGGGAATCACATCATATCCATGACTGGAATTCATGCGAGCTTTGGCATCGATCCATCCGTTCAAATAATCCGACATCCAGGTCTCATAGCGACCATTATTCCCTGTTGCGTAATCATCTAAAGCTGCAGCAATTGCCATGGGGACGAAGCGAAGGTTCCAGGGTGAATCGATCCCCTCTGGACAGCCGGTAAAGATATCTGAGGTTCCCAGCCTGGTACTCAGCATGTGATGAGTATCCCAGTCATACCAATCGACTATACTAGAATCCCAATTGCCCACGTGCTCCATCAGATCTTCCAGGCGGCTGGTGATCTCGGTGTCCGTCGGGTCGATGTAAGCCAAATTGGCCAACCCCATCAACGCTTCAAGCGTGTGTTCCGTATCGTAGGTGGGGCTCGCAAAATACCCATTATTCGCATCCCCATTGACAATACGGTGCCAGTAATACATCACTTCGTCGCTGTAAAAGTCATAAGCCACCTGATCCCCAGAGGCATAAATGTATGCAGGGAAGTAATAGAAGTACTCAATTTCATCATCTGCAGACCAGATGCTTGTTTCACTGAAAAGGGAACCATCAGGTTTCTGGAAACTTTGAAGCTTCTCTATAAAGGTCCCTGTTTCTTGAATTAATTGCAATTGTAAATCTGCCCACTGGGGTTTTGGAACGCTGGCGCTAGCCATAGACTGACCTAAAAGCTGAGCCATTGTTGCAAACAATATCAAGATTACCAACCAAGTAAACAAACGAGATTTCAAACCTATACGCATCGCTTTACCTCCTGTTGCCTGAGAGCAAGGGCAAAGAATTTTCCACAAATCATTGAGATCAACAGGACAGTAGTGAAAGAACTCCGCCACTCATCGAAGGTATCATCACCAAAGGTTTTTTCACTATCACCGTGCAGTCTGCCATTTTCCATAGGAAAGCTGCTTGTGGCGACAGGGAAGAAATCTTGCTGTTGATTGCGATGGAGAGTTAACTCCTTATCCAAGTTTCCTCCAGTTATTTCAACAAAGCTTCAAATCCGACCATGTGCACATCCAGACCACTTAAAATCCCAATACCCTTTGGACCAGAATTTCAAGATCTAGCGTATCCACCTTTCCGTCACTATTCAGGTCCGCACAAAGCCCTTCGGGGATATCCCCAAGTAGAGCGTTGACCATTACTTGTATGTCCAATACATTATTATCACCATCCCGGTTTAGATCGCTATCGCACTTTGGTCCTGCCGCTCCCCCAGCGAACTGGAACATGACCACATCCGCGATCATGTAGTCTCCACCACCAGGATAGGTAAATTTCACGTACCCATCTGTCCCCTGGTGGAAGGTATAAGTGCCCAGATAATTCCACTGCCCATAGTTAACCCTTTGGCTAACGGTTGTCAGATCTGATCCTTGAGCATGTCGGATCTCAACCTGTACGTTCCGAACTTCCTGGTATGAATCGGCATAGCTCCCTCGCCAGCCATGCCATTCATAGACATGATATTCTCCGCTTAGCCCGATGGTGGGACGGAAGGTCGCGATAGCACCTGCTTCTGTTGTATACTTTGCTGCATAGCCATTATTGATCTCAACACATGGTCCGAAATCTTCGCTTCCATTCACACAATCCGAGTTTGACGAGCATTGCATAGAAGGCTTCTTCTCACAGACATCCGGCAGCCAATTGGCCAGATACTGCACGAAATACGGGTTTCCCTTCCCATCAATGTCACCGTGGTCCCATTCTTCGACCCATTTCCCACTCAATTCGACAGGTTCACTTCCTGGGGAGGTGTCGTCATGGTTGCAGTTGCCGACCAGGATGTCACTCACATGGTAAATATTCGGCTGCGTGACCAAGAGTACCGCATCGCCAGAGGCTAATTCACGGACACCATTCTTGTCCAAGGTATGCGCACCGGAGAGGGTCACGCTGGTGAAAGGTTCACCATTATTCATCACTGGATCCTGACCGCCGGAGAAGCGGTAATATCCAGGGTAATCATTAGCCGCTAATCCAGCTTTTTGCCAGGCTGCTCTCAGATCATCATCCGTGATGGTTAATTTTTCTCCGATTGGGTTCAGGATAATGGCGCCGCGTTCGAAGAAACGAACATATGGACAGTAGTACGCGCATCCCCAATTTCCCGGACAGGGATTGATGCAGTACTGAGTCAGTTCAACCGGTTCTTTATCTTTATCCCCGATCGGTTGGCCCAGATCCGCCTCGAATTCGTCATACCAGAAGCACACCATGTTGCCCTCACCCACACAACGTCCGTAATAGGCATCCCCTAACATTGTAGTGGCAAGATGAAAGCGCATGGTGGCAAAGTCATTTTGGTTATCGCCAATCCAGGCCTCGTACCAACGACCGGGTCCTATCGTATCCACCCAACTCACAAGCGAGGGCTTCTTCCCGTTATCATCCCAATCCATCAAGATCTCTCGCATTCCATTCCACTCAGGAGCATTCTCGATTGAGAAGCCATCGACAACCTCTTTCATAAAATCAGCTGTGCTGTTTAGTGGAGTGTATTGAGCACCTGCTGGTGGCCCACCATCATTGATAACGATTTTCCAATCCGATTTTCCAGATAGCAGGATTCCCGTTTGGCGTTCCTCCAACAACCTTGAATCGTAACCATCGCGCCACCTGCGGTTGATCTCATCAACATTGCCGGCGCCTGCACAGGTGTTCCCATATTCCTGGGTATCTGGGATCCCATTTTCATCGAAATCGATGTTGGGCCAATCGACGCAGAGATCATAAGGAGCAAACCCTGAACGACTATCTGGAAAGAAGACGCCGTCAAAAAAGCGGAAATCCTCACTAGTCAAACTGTCATAGTAGCCCGTTTTGTTGGCGTTACTGATTGCGTACTCGCCAGCTTCTATCTTGGTGTAGTTTGGAAATGGATTGCGATAAATGAGGGGGATTTCTCCATCCGGCTGGTGAGCGTAATAACTGCCGCTGCCCATATAATCTTGCGGCACGTCATCGGGTAGGTTCCAGATGGATTCTCGTATGCCAAGAACGATGGTAGAGGGATCAAACCATTTGATCTCCTCCGCAAAGAGATTCTGGGGCTTTCGCCCCTCATCTACTGCGCCCAATTGCCCGGTTGAGAACTTCACAGCATCATACTGAGAGAAGATCCAGGGTGTCGCTCCATCGGAATCATAAGAATTGGAGTAGTTACTCTGAGGATGTCCTGCGCCATGTCGCATTACTTTGGGAAAAGAGGGGTAGAAATTGGTCTGGAGCGAATCCGCATCACATACAGTCACACAGCAAAGACTGCCCGGATCATCATGATCCCATTGTCTGCATGATTGTCCGGAGGAGCAGGTGTTATAAGGACAGGGAGGAACGCCCGATGCCGCACGGCTAACATGGGTAGCCAGAAAGATCGCGATGGATCCCAGGATGAGCACCAGGATTGAAGATTTCCTAATATTTGTGAATGTAGCCATCATGTTCATCATACCTTTTCCAACACTTGTGATGATTTCCGCCCTCAATTCTCCAGAATAAGTTCAACCAGCGTTTGGAGATCCTGGCCATCACCAGCCCCATCTCCATCCAGATCGATACAAAGTCCCTTGGGGTTATCGTGGAGCAGCGCATTGACCATTTCCTGCACGTCCAAGACATTCACGGCTCCATCGCCATTGATATCGAAATCGCATGTGGGCGGGGGCGAAGCCGCACCACAATCTCCCTGGTAGGTCCAGACATTAAAATCATAAGTACAGGTTCGGCCATGCTTGCTAACGGTCATGACCTTCTGATCCCACTCGATGATGTAGTTCCCCTGGTAATCCATGGTCTCCAATCGATCGAAGGGGTAATCATAGGCTGGCTGGCCGTTCACAAGCACCTCCCCCGTGCTGCCGCTCTTCGAGAGCACATCGCCACGGCTTGTCGTGGTACCCCCGACAAATGCTTGCTTAAAAGCCTCCATATCGGGGTAATCGACGCCTTGAACAGCGACTTCCAGAAAAGCACCTCCATCATCCAATTCGAGAATGACCATCGTCCGACCTTCCTGGAAGAAATAACGGTTCCCTTCTTGTGTGTAATAATCCCATTGTTGGAGTCGTTGTTCGTAAGCCCCTTCGCCGCTTTGGTGAAGGGCAGTGAACATATGCAGGTTCTGGTTGCTCTCCTTGGAGAAGATGGCATTGCGATATTGGCTGTGATTGCCGCCGGGAACCATCTCTGGGTAGACATACTCGCTGACATCATCATGTATAGGAGTGTCCCTCGTCCAGAGACGGAATGGAACCCCGATATGTACCCCGTCCCCATCAACTTCATCGGACTTGACGTTCAGCACCCAGCTGTAATCGAAGCCACCGCCCAGGTTGTAGAACTTGGTGACAAAGGTGGCCTTGCCTTCGCGGCTGGCGCTGGCGTTGTACTCCATGTGCTGATGCCAATAGGCATCCGGCTCATCGCTGATGTCCGTCACATCCAGGATGACATCAGGAGCGCGGTAATTGGATAGATAGATATCGTAATAGGGTTTATAAGGAGCCGAAAAGGCACATCCCAATCCCAAGAAAATACACTGTTGGGCTGTAATATCCTTCTTGCTCGTCCAATAGTTGTAGTACTCTCGGGCTCCCTTGGCTCCACCCCACTGATTGGCTGAGAACTCCATGCCCATATCCAGAAGCAGGAAATCGATGATCATTTTTGATTTAGCACGCATCTTCTCAGCGGTGGTGTATCTGCGAAGCGGCGTTTCATCGACGAGATCATGCACAAGCACCGCAGCTTCCACATACGTCCACATATAAGCACCGACATCGAATTCGTTGCTGCCGAAATCGTCCTTGACATACCAATCGTAGCGATACTGGATGTAATCCTCCAAAAGCTGGAAAAAGTCGTATCGAGACCCTTTCTGATAACAACGACTGTTGTAGCAAAATTCTTTAAAGGTTGGATCTCCTTCCGGATAGGTATATACGATGTCAGGGATATTCTCCTCAGGAAATTCCTGAAGAAATAAATACAGCCCAACGACTTTTTGGATGCCAGCATTTACATTGGCTCCCCCAAATACTCCCTCCCCATTTTTCGCAAATTCGATTTCCTGGAGATAGCTCTGGTAGATCTTCTCACGATCCGTTGCAGGCGTGTTGGGATGCTGCATGGCTCGCATGGCAGCTGCCATTGCTACACACGTCTCGGATCCCCAGTTATCTAGAAGCATTTGAATCCCGTCGGAAATCCGGGGATCATCATTCTCCAGCCATGCCCACAAGCCCTGAAAATAGTGATCATCAACGAAATAGGCGCCATTGTCCGTGAGATATGCCTGCTTCCGTTGTTCGAAAGTCGTTCGCTTATCATAGTTCTCTTGCATGAACCGCTCGTAATAGGGAAGTTCCTGGGATACCGCGACATTCACCGCTGCTTGCGAAAAACTTCTGTCTTCCTGAAGAAGACCGGCGAAGGCAACCCCAGAACTTAACAGCACTGCCAGAATAATCACAACGGAGATCATCCCCCATGTCCGAGGTGAAAAAGATCTAGACCATGTGATGATCCAAGAACGATTATGATTTGATTGATCCGTTTTACTCATCCTCTACCATAAGGACCCAAGAAGTAGTACAAAGGCCAGCATATTCAGTTTATAGAAAATGGCGATAATATTCCTTACAATCCCCTTATGCTTTATTCTGAGAACATAGTACTTTAGTCCTGCTGAGCCCATCATTGAAAGAGGAAAATAGAAAGTGGATAGTGAAAATCAGAGATATGACAGCGAGAGGATTTAAAGGTGGTCACTTGTACTTGTGGGATGGGATAGAGGCGGATAGGCTCCTTACTAGAAAATCAGTGAGTAATGGACTTGGATTCCGGTACTTTCTTGATCAACATCACGTTTGGCATTCATCCAAAATGAATTCAACACTCTTTTATGGAGAGGAGCCTAAGACAGGTTTGACCACTCGAGATATGACGAGGAGGATCAACCCATATCACGAATACACTAATCCGGTGGTCCCCCAATAGGTGTATTCGTGGGTGGGGGTGTCGAGGTCTGTGTACGGGTAGGCGTATTGGTTGGACCAGGCGGAGGCGTGCTGGTTTTTGTGGGCGTGGGGGTATGGGTTGGTGCTGGGGGAGAGGTGTTGGTCGGCGTGGGCGTATTTGCTTCGCCTGTTGTTTTTATCGCAGAGACCTGGCATGTACCCCATCCGGGGAAATCCAAGGTGAGAACAGCCTGGTAGGTGCCATTGAAATTCGCATAGAGGAAATTCGCCTCCCACAAGCGATTCGTCCCTGTAGCCAGGGTTATGGAAGGTGCGGAAGCGTCCACAGGTGAGAAATACGTTCTCGTTGAATAATACGTGGAACCGTTAAAAGTCTTTCGATTGAATTTCATCGGTGGCGCAACTGGGAAATACAAAGTGGAATGAGTCAAATAGGCGTCCTCTGAATTGTCATTACGCACGTAAAACTCGAAGTCACTGCCGTTGAATTGCACGTTGTTGACCACGAGCTTGCTGCAATCCGGCGAAGAACCCGGGGTGTTCGTGGGTGCAGGTGTGTTGGTCGGGGCAGGTGTGTTGGTGGGCGTAGGCGTGTTGGTAGGTGTAGGTGGGCTAAAGGATCCATTGGCGACAACATTGCACGTAAGGCTTGTCCCCGAAAAACCGTATCGCAGGGTGGCTTGGTAGGCACCGGTCGGAAGCTGAAGGAAGTTGGCTTCCCAAGTCTGGTTCCCCATCCCATTCGCCAAGCGGATCTCCGGGCTTACGTTCGTCGTAATCGGCGAGGTATAAACGGGAGAAACGGGGTTGTAATAGGTCGTTCCATTCGTCGGGCCGATGTAGAAATTATCGAAGCCGCTGCTGCCATCGACAGGCCAAATAAGTCCAGTGTACTGCATATAAGCATCATGCGCGTTGAGATTGCGAATATTGAAGCGGAAGTCATTGGGTCCAAAGCCAATGTTGCTCACTGTCAGTTTGCTGCAATCCGGTGTTGGCGTGTTGGTAGGTGTGGGCGTTATCGTGGGTGTATTCGTGATCGTCGGTGTCGGTGTGATGGTGGGCGTGTTGGTGGGAGTTGGCGTAGGTGGCTGTTCGACATCAATGTCCGCCGATACTGGGCAATAAAAACCATTATTGGGATCAAAGAAGGTCAGATCCCCCTTGAAATATCCCCAAAGACCTTCAATGGGGATATTGTCAAAGTCAACCTCGAATACCCCCGTGTAATTCGCAGGAAAGACACGGTGTGTACTTTGAGACGTGGTTGGTGAAGAGAAATAATTGAAATAATCATAAACCTGCGACCGGAAGCTGAAAGAATTGATATGCATCCCCATGTTGTCCGGCCAGATGACTGTCGCCTCTTCGAATGTCAAATCTGCTTGTGTCTGATTGTCCACCACGATTTCAAAGTCATCATCGACAACGCGCACGTCCGACACAACGAGATTCGAACAATCCGGCGTTGGTCCTGGGGTGGGTGTTGGATACGTTTTTTGATGTTCCTTAATCACCTGACATCCATCATCAAAGGTGAGGGTGACAATATAATCGACATCGTAATCCATCAACGGCCCGGGTGGATCATCGGCATAGAAGTCTGCATACCAATGGTAATTCCCTAATGCTGGGAAATTTAGGGGTGGATCGGAATTCACCAATGTCGGCCCTTCATAGTCATCACCGTTGTAATAGATGGCACCACCCCATTCCATCCAGTCTAAATAATAGCTGTCCCAGAGTTTAGACCATTCGAAGTTCGTATCGGTTAATTGCCTCGCTTGGAAGGAAGCATTGCCAAGATTGATATGGAAGCGGAGAAGATCTTCATTATATGTTAATGGTCCATCTATTATCCAACTACAGTTCGGTGTGGGTGACGGTGTGGGTGTGGGAGGAACGGCGTTCACGACAACATCGCATGTAACACTGCTCCCCGAAAAACCATAGGTCAACGTGGCCTGGTAATTGCCTCCAGGAACTTGATCGAATATGGCCTCCCAGTTCTGCACCCCCATCCAATTGGCTAAAAGCCTCTCGGGAAAGACTGTTGTCGATATAGGAGAGGTGTAAATCGGATTCATTGGATCATAATATTGAGCAGCACCCTGAGGATACATATAAAAGGCATCGAAGCTATGTATGGCATCCATTGGCCATATAAGATCCGTCTGCTCTAAATAGGCTTCAATCGAACCTGCATTTTGAATCGAAAAATTGAAGCTATCTTGATCGAAGTCGACATTACTCACGATGAGATCGTTGCAATCCGGCCCTGGTGTGTTGGTGATGGTGGGTGTTAAGGACAGCGTAGGCGTGAATGTCGCTGTTCCATCCACCGTTGGCGTCGGTTCTAATGTGTAAGTCGCTGTTGTAAAGGGTGGAGGTGGTAGAGGTTCTGACATCCGATAATCCTCTACTCTCGCAAGACGTGCAGAGCTGAAGTGCAAGGTTGGCCATATCTGGTTGAGGAAGGGGACAAGCACAGGAAAATTGTAATCGACCACAACCACCACATCTTCCCCCGGATCCCCAGCATAC
>MGNI01000019.1:14003-20325 GCA_001795115.1 Chloroflexi bacterium RBG_16_48_8
TCGACACACCGATGAGGCTCAGAGGGTGAGGCGGGTGCGATGATGATACCCGGCTGAGAGCATGTTGTCACATGAAAAAACCCGGGGCCATTCGAATCAGCCATCTCATCCATATAAATGGACGAAGAACCTGCAACAGCAACTTTCTTAACAGAGACGACGCGAGCCTCTTGTTCCTGGTCCTCGTTTACACATTCCCCCCCAAATAATGCCATGCATTCTTCAGGGTTCCATTCCCCAGTTACAGCATACCGGATTCCATGTCTGGCTGCATTCTCGACACTCAGAAAGCTGAAGACGATCCGACCTACCTCGATGATGCCCAGAATCAGAGCCAATAATAAAGGCATTATAAGCAAAAATTCAACCAATGCTTGCCCTGCGGATTTCCGATACCCTCTAAACATATTCAACGTATTCAATACGTCTCCTACAAAAACAAAACTATTAAAAAAAAGCTTCAACACATACAGTTTATCTACTTCAGAGCGGTAGAGCCTTACAATCCATTTTCAAGGCAAGGTCTTGAGTGGGATTTATTACTTGAGTCGTTAGGTAATTGAAAAGTAGCAGTGGAAAGTGGTCTTAAGTTTGAGCGTGCACTTCCATTCTCCCAGACATGGATCGCCAGGTCTTATCCATGACGGGCTTAGGGCTCAAATCGATAACCATAGCTACGTACGCTCAGGATATGTTGAGGATGAAGGGGATCCGCTTCGATTTTTTGACGGAGAAGCCAGATAAACCTTCGCAGCGCGCTCCCTTTGGGATCATAATGTGCTCCCCAGACCTCAAGGGTCAACTGTTGACGAGAGACGGCCTCACCGGCTCTGCGGCAAAGTGCGGTTAAGAGACGGAATTCCGTTTGGGTTAAGGTGAGAAGTTCATCCTTCAACCTAACCTCCCTCCTGCGGAGGTCAACAGTGACAGGGCCAGCAGACAAGATTTTCTCGTCTTCCTTAAACCCCTTCAAGGTCCGAGCAAGGACGGCCTTCACCCTAGCTGTCAGCTCAGCTAAACTGAAAGGCTTGACCACATAATCATCAACACCGAGGCGAAATCCCCTCATCTTATCCGCTTCATTGGACTTAGCCGTGAGCAGGATGATGGGTGTATCCGCCATCTCACGAATGCGTGCGCAAACTTCCCATCCGTCCATGCCGGGCATCATGATATCCAGAACAACGAGATCAGGTCGCTCTGAATAGAAGGCTTTTAAGGCCTTGGTGCCCCCATCGACGGTGATGACGTTAAAACCATCCCCTTCTAAATATTCCTTTAAAAACTTTAGAAGCGTTTTATCATCATCAATAATCAGCAGTTTAGACGACATCGTAGTTCCTGACTTCGAGAAATCACAGGAGGTTTTCGTCCTGTAGGCCGAAACAGTGCAGTTCCAAGCCATTCCATATGAGTAGTCTTTATGCCTCCACGGAACGACCAGGCAACCAGAATTCAACGATCGTCCCGCCCTTTGGGCTTCCTATAATCCGTATGCCTCCACCCATAAGATCGAGAAAACGTTTTGCCAGATTTAACCCCAAACCTCGACCATAGACTTTTCGGGAATCCCTCGTATCCAATCGATAGAACATCTCAAAGACGTCCTCTCGCTCATGTTCGGGGATTCCTGGACCACAATCCATCACATGAAACAGGATCTTCGAGTCCTGTTCCGAAACCCGAATTATCACATCACCCGCAGGGGCATATTTAAGAGCATTGTCGACCAAATGGAATACGATGCTATGCAAAGCCTGCTCATCTGCCGAGATCAATGGTAATGATTTTGGGATATCTACACGTAACCGATCATACCCAGATTGATTGGAAAATCTCTTAACCACATCCTCAATGATTTTAGCTGCCGAGATTGGCCGGATCTGAAGCTGAAATTTCCCAGCCTCTAAAGCGGATAAATCCAGGATCATCTCGACAAAACTCGAGAGCCTTTCAGTTTCCTGTAAAATCAATTCGAGCGAATCACGAGCGTTCTGAATGAGTTCGGGTGCACCCCGCAAAAGGACTTCCAATCCAGTCCGTATGTTCGTTAGCGGTGCCCGAAGCTCGTGAGAGACGAGGGCGACAAAATCTGATTTCAATTGGTCCAAGGCTTTCAATTCTTCGTTCAATTGTGCCAGGTGCGAGACCATGTCTTCTAGCTCTTGGGTTCGATCCTCTACCTTCGCCTCCAATTCACGGTTTAAGCGTCGAAGGTCCTCCTCTGTTTCAGCCAATTGCTGTAGTGCATTTCGAAGCTCCGCTTCCCGAAGTTTCGTCTCTGTCAGGTCATGAGCGATGGCTGCAAATAGCTGCGTATCATGTTGTTCATCCAGAATACGCCTAATGGAAAGCGAAACTGGAAGGGTTATTCCATCCATATGGAAAAATTGGGCATCGCCAGACCAACCCATCTCGGAGGCGACGACAAGAATCTCATCTAAGGATGCATTGGCTCGTAAAAAGTCCTCAACCTTAGGAAGCGACTTCTGATCTGGATCCATACCGAGAAAAGATTGCAGTGCTGGATTTACCAAACGAATCCTCCCTTTAGAATCAACAGTAAAGGCAAAATCAGTCGTTGAATTTACCAGCTCGGCATGCTGTCGAATTTCCGATTGCCCAGCGATCGCTCCCTGACGAGCAATCATGAGGAATGCCATAAGGATAAGTCCAGGTAAAGAGATCTCATCAAGTTCCCCTGAAAGACTCCAATCCACAGCTACGAAACTTATGACGATCGAAACCATAGCAAGGGGAAGTAGCGATTCAAATCGGACTTGAAATCGTCGTATGAGATCGAAGATAAGATGTCCTTCAGACTCCACAACACGATGGAAATGGCCAAAACCAACGATTATGAGAAGACCCACAAGCATCCAACCCGCTTCGAAAAAACCATAAGTAAAGTTGAAAATCCCGAACTGTTGATAACTGTAGAATAAGTCAATTGTTGTAAGAAGGATTGCTGCTGCACCTAAGATTAAAAAACCCATCCTTTCTATGGATGAATTGGTGATGAGAAGTAATCTAAAAAGCAAGGCAACCAACAGCAAATCAAAAGCCACCCTTGCCTCTATCCATGTTGCCGTAATTGGGTCTGCAAATCCAACCCGGATAATAGGTCTTAGAAAGATCAACCAAAAGAGGATCATCGTTCCTACGCAAAGCAGACTAACATCCAGCCAAGCCCGAATCCGCCCAAATAGCCTTTCCTTCGAACCCGGGTAAATCACAAACGTTACAAAGATTGCAATCGAGCCTGCATTTCTCAGTAAGTCTGCAATGGAAGGTATGGGCAACTCTGAGAAATACACAAGCCTTATTAGAGCCTCAAGAAGGTATGCCAGGACCCATAATAACAATCCAATGCCAAGAACCATCCACGAGCGGCTGATTTCACCCGGTGAAAATTCACGCGATGCCTTAAATGTAATCAGCACGGCACCCGTAAATACGCCTATCACACCCAGTGAACCGAAGACGTGTAAAACAATGGAGGTATTCAGAACCAACTGTAGAATGCCAAACAGGAAGATGGCTGCAGTCCCTGTATATGGCCAGAAATTCAATATGCGACTTCGGAGGAATGCCAATTTAGCCATAGTGTGATTATATGGCCCAGCCAATACCCCCGCAAGATAGCTGAAATCCAATGATGTAGTCCAAAAAATGTTGCATCATCTACGCTCAGGTCGAAAGATGGGAGGTGTGAGACCGTATTGTCGTCTCACGCCTTTCTTTACTTAGCACGATAGGGATATTGCAGAATAAAAATAATGCTCATGGAATCCAACAGCTCCCCACTGCAGTAGAGCGATCAGAGATCGTACTTTTTCAAAATCCTGTCTCCCAGAACACCTCACAAGATCAATCCGGTGGTGGCACAGGAGAGTTTAAGACAGTAGGAATGGGCGTATTGGTCTTGGTGGGTTGGGGAGTCCATGTAGGACTTGGCGTATTTGTTGGCTTTTGGGTTTTCGTAGGTCTGGGCGCCCTGGTAGGATAAGGCGTCGGGCTTGGACCTGGGGTGTTGGTCGGTCGAGGTGTATTCGTTGGACCAGGTGTCCATGTCGGCCATGGGGTTCTGGTGGGCTGAATCTCTAAATGTGCTGCGTCTGCTAAGGGACATTCCTGAGGCCAATTATCAAATTTAAAAACCAACCTTACAGAAAAATCACCACCGAATGGGGATAAGGCATCCTCGAAATCCCCTCTCCACACTCCAGTGGAACGCCCTCCCAAGGGTATCCATAATCCACCCGTCACAACATCTCCAGCTGGATTGAAATAAACAGGTGGTTTAGCAATGTAATATTTCGAGAATCCAAAACTCATCCAATCCAAATAGGCTGGAGGGGAGTTGGTGACATTACGAGCGTGCAGTTCGGAGTTGGATAAATAAGCATTCATCGGATTATCATTTCTGACCCTCATAACAAGATCTTCACCCTGGAAACGTAAACCTGCTGATATCCTGATGAGATCACAATCAGGCGTAGGAGTGGGCGTGGTAGTTGGTGTGATAGAAGCAGTTGGAGTTATGGTTGGATTTTGAGCCGTGTTCGTCGGTTGAGGGGATGGAGGCACGAAATCTGGAGGTTCAATTTCAGGATGCATCACTCGATATCCTTCGACAACGGCCTCGCTCTTGGCTGATAAGCGTAGATGCGGCCAGATTGCGCTTAGGAATGGGGTAAGCACAGGGTGGTTATTCTCTACCACCACCATTACACGTTCACTTGGACGCCCTCCATTCTCTGCTGGCACACATTCATACATGCTGGAAGGATCTGTTGAATCCGGTTCTATCAGGTCTTTGGGTCTACAAACGACCACATGAAAGAAACTGGGTTGCGTGGCATCGACCTGACCCTCTTTCACACGGACAATCGAACTGGAACCAGCCCAGACTGTGTCATGAATGGAATCAATCCTGGCCAAATCGAAGTCTGTATCATCCGAACAACCCCCAAGTGGACACTTATCTGGATTATATTCTCCAGTGACCGCGTATCGAACACCGAATCGAGCCCCATTCTCAATTGCCATCCAGGCATGTATCAATCGCGCGATCTCGATGATCACAAACAAAACAAGAAGCACAAACGGCAGAACAATGGCGAATTCTGTGAGGCTTTGAGAGGCAAAACTCCTTGAATGCTTCTTGCAAGGCAAAAGTCGGATTCTTGAGAACTTAGACATTGGGCACCTTCTTCTAGAACCACGCGTGTCAGACACTGCTGGATCATGGAATTTCTCTCGGCCGACTCCAACTCATTACGAACAGTTGCTCACAGTGTTATCTGTTGGAATTTGAAGATGTTTTATGCTTCCTTCTTTTAGAGACGAGATATATTAACCAGGATATCGTACTTCAAATAGCACCATTGCCTATGATAGACGCGCCAAGAGCCTAAAACGATCGATTGCCCAAGACTAACAAGATGGTCTCGATTTGAAAGAGAAGCGCTTCCTTGATGTTATGATCCGTCTTGATTGACAAATATTCTTTGGAGAGGTCCTGGCAAAAACCACTGGCTTGAACGCATTGAATCTAAATGGATCATATCATCATCAGAACGAGAAAAGGTTTCCTCCTTTTGTCCTAGTTGTTACAGATGGTGGTTCTTCCAATCTCAAACTGGATTAAAACCTGAGATTAAAGTGACCCTTCTTCTTGTGAAATCAACTCAACCGCGGCGATATGGAATGTTGGTGTAGAGAAAGGAAGGATGGCTCCGTGCTGCGAGTATGCCAGTCCACGAGAAGAACGAGGATCTTTTCGAGGACAACCTTCCTTACTTATCCTAATCGCTTGGCCCGCTCGGATCCGTCGTTGCTGTTGGGTAAGGACCCCCTGACCATGGGGTTGCGGTAGGTTTCGGACCAGATGTCGGCGTGGGTCCCGTTGGGGTAGGTTTGGGCGGTTCTGGTGTAGGAGGGACAGTATAATAGGCCGCGGTCATGGTACATCTACGATCATACTCTGGGATATAGACATTTAATGTGACCTTATAGTTACCATCAATCTCTCCCCGAAGGTAAAAAGTCACGTAGGTTGCCCGGTAAGCACACCAGAGATCCGCATAGGGCATTTCCATACCAATGGGAATGGTGACATCATCACTTGTATCCCCAAACCAGGAATAAAAAACTGTACCTTCATTACGCCACCCGACCTCAACCTTATTAACCTTCTCAACCGTATCTACATATTCCTGTTTGAGGTTCACACTCTCGATAATAACCGAACTCAGTGCCATGGGTCCCCCTGGAAGCCCATGGCCTTCATGAAATTCTGCGCCTACATACTTATATG
>MGNI01000019.1:20401-23391 GCA_001795115.1 Chloroflexi bacterium RBG_16_48_8
TGTATTCGTCGGCCCCGGAGTTTGGGTGGGGATCGGGGTGGGGGAATTGAAAGGAAATCCTGTTCCCTTGACCTGCTCCATACGGAAGGTCTCCACCGTCGCCTCCCGCATGGATGTCAATCGCAGCTGCGGCCAAATGGAATTGAGGATAGGTACGATCAATGGGTGGTTGAACTCAACCACGACAAGAACTTTATCCCCCGGATTACCTGGATCCTCACTCGGCGGACAGGCATGTGTGTCATATGTGAATCCTGGGAGAATAAGAGCGGCTGGATCACAGACAAGAACATTGAAATACTTGGACTGGTCTGCAGCAACTCCTCCCTCCTCTTCTCGCACAATCGAAGAGGAAGTCCTCCAAACAACATCATGGCTGGACTGCACTCGGGCTGCAGGTTCATCCGATTCCAACTGGCACCTGCCATCCGCTGTGGTGCCGTGCGCGCAATAGACTGGATCATACTCAGCGACAACGGCATATCGAACCCCCTGACGCACACCGTTTTCAATGGCCAACCAGGCATGAAAGAGCCTGCCAACCTCGATCAACACAAAGATCGAGACCAGAATCACAGGCAGGACAATGGCAAATTCCACCAATCCTTGCGCCCGGGATGAAGGCCAGTCTTTTTTCATTCTTATCCACCGATTCCACTTATACATACGTCATCTCTCCAGAGCCATTATCTTCTCTCAATACAATTTTAGGACCTACAATCAGCTATCAAAATAACTTTTGGAGGGTGTACCCACAAACCGTTGAAAGGTGGCTGCAATGTAAAAAGACCGTTCAACTTAATTTGTTGAGAGACAAGGCTAATCGGTGGTTATAGTCCTTTCGATGGAACAAGTCTTATCGTATTGGGGGATATAAATCGTAGAGGTAATTACATATGTCCCACTTATATTGCCTCGAAAATAAGCTGTCGCATACGAAGCTCGATAGGTATCCGAGCAGTAGCCGGGATAGCAGTAAACAAGATCAATACCTACAGGGATGGTTACATCTTCAGATGTCTCCTTCTGCCATGGGATGGTGATAATCGGATTAGGAGGATGTCCAACCTCCAATTTTTCTATTCTTTCTACTACGTCGACATCTACCTGTTGGACTCTAACTTCGAATAAGACAACTCGATCCAAAGCCGGACCATCAGGCCATCCATGTCCTTCATGGACGACCATGCCAATATAATTCTCTGCTCCCCAACCGTCATGAGAATGAAAGTCATACCAGGATTGACAGAGCGCTGGCGTTTGAGATGGAGACGGGGAACTTGTCGGCGTTGGGCTTGACGTAGCCGTGGATGTTTCGATTTTCGCTGGCGTTGACGTTGATGATGGCGATGGGGTTCGTGTAGGAGTCGATGTATGCGCCCAGGTTGGAGTATGTGTTTCTGTTAAAGGTGAGGGCTTAGTTTCCGTTCCTGTTGCTTCAAGAGGATTATCAGATCTTGGAGTGGAAGTGGCAATAGGCAATGCGGTTTGCTGATCCTCATGTTCATTAGGCATAAGGGGGGTTGAGGAATGGTCAGATTTATTTCCTTCGGTCTGAAGGAACTCACCAGGATGTTCTATGGGGTCTGATAATCGTGCTAAAGTATCTTCGGTAGAGTACCCGGAATGCTCAAGGTCTTTTCTGATCTCCTCAATAATCCCATCCTCCACTCTTGGAAGGGTGAGCATCTTCCAAGGACGATAATCTGCATAGAGATTTGAACGAAGTCCTGCGGTTTCCAGCTGAAATCCAATTGCAAGTGCTAATTCACTGGAAATGGAGATCAATAAAAATATCACCGGAAGGATGATCAACCAACGCAAGGGCGCGAATGTATGATGCCAGGATCTTTCTTTCCCCAACGCTTCATCCCCTGGATGGAAAAACTTGCGCAGGTTGGAGCGAATCCGGGCATTTAAAAAACTTCTTGGTATGGATCTCGTCCGTTCTCATGTTTTTTCCAATAAGATCATAAGATTGCCTCTATCATTATCCTCTCTTCTCCCCCTTAACGAACATACAATCAGCTTTCATCGAAAGCTAAAAATCACAGAGCGGATCCTGGCATCTGATCTTCGAGTTAAGTAATTAAAGATCTCAAATTGCTCTTGATCTATGAGCCTGTTGCACAAACCCCAGATTCGCGTTTTATGCATTTATCAGTAAAATAATCAAAGCTCCGATAAATTATGATCAGGAACATCCAATGAGTCATTACAATTTTATCCCTATCCACCGTGATCAAAACCTTCTGCTTCCGCCCAGCCTGAGAGAATGGCTCCCTGAGGGAGATTTAGCCTGGTTTGTCATCGATGCGGTATCTCAGATGAATCTGAAGCCCTTCTATGCCAGGTATCGTCGCGATGGGTGGGGAAATGCCGCCTATGATCCTGTGATGATGGTTTGTCTGCTGCTTTAGGCTTATTGTCTGGGCGTGCGCACCAAACGAGGATGGAGGCTCTACAAGCAGCGCGGCTGTATTGTGGAACCCGTGTTCAGGCATATTTAGTATGGCAGAGGCTGTGATTGTTTTATGCAACGGGGGCATCGTTCAGTTCAAAGCGAATGGCGTCTGATTACCGCAACACATAATCTGCTTAAATTGTGGCGCAGCGGTAAGTACACATGCGCTTAAGAGGCAGTAAAAAGACCCAAATGATCGTTCAATCTGATCAATGATCGCTGTTTTATGATTATTTCTCATCGGTTATAGGTAGTGAGATTCAATGCAAAGCTTCAAAAACATCACTATCCTGGAGTCTGTGCAACAGCTTCTTAACAGATTGATTTTAATCCCGGTTAATCTAGAGGAGCAGTCGGACCTCCTGGTGGTGTAAGCCCGCCAACCGTTGGTACCATATAAGGTGTATTGGTGGCTGGCGCCACATACTTCGTCGGCGAGGGACCTGCTGTGAATGTACTGGTTGCAGTGTCAACCTCACTCGAATCTACGCTGATGTCGCGAACACAATACTTGTCGTACTCCGGG
>MGNI01000019.1:23541-23706 GCA_001795115.1 Chloroflexi bacterium RBG_16_48_8
CTTCAGGAACCGTAATTCCATTCTAAAGATCTTGTGACGATTTACCAGCTTGCCCTAATCTGATGGAGGCTTTGGTGTGTTTGTTGGAGTAGGTGTGTCTATAGGTACAGCTGGAGTATCAGTCGGTTCCGGTGGTTCCCATGGCTCGTCTGTAGGGGACGGGCC
>MGNI01000020.1:0-315 GCA_001795115.1 Chloroflexi bacterium RBG_16_48_8
AAAGCAGCGGCTCGGACGGATAAGGTTGAGATCGTAAGTTGCTTCTCACGCAGTCCTGAGAAGCGTGATGACTTTGCAGCCAAATTTGGATGTGATACCGCGCTTTCCTATGAGGAACTGCTGGCTGACGAGCGCGTGGAAGCGATCTTATGCACAACACCGAATACCGAACATGCCAACACCATCACACAGGCCGCAGCAGCTGGAAAGCACATCTGGACGGAAAAACCCATCGCCCACAAATTGGCCGATGCCAAACGCATTGAAAAGGCTGTCAGGGAGGCGGGGGTGACCCTTGACAGCCTTTTCAATGCG
>MGNI01000020.1:324-3608 GCA_001795115.1 Chloroflexi bacterium RBG_16_48_8
TGCTGGGTGCCAGCCGTAAGATGAAAGAACTCATCGCCTCAGAAGCTTTGGGAAGTGTGAGCCTTATCGAAGCCAACTGGTCCAACGAACGCGCCCTGGAATTGACGCCTGATATGTGGCGTTTCTACAGTGACAGTACGCCGGGAGGACCGCTCATTCAGCTTCTGGTCCATCATTTTGATACCGCTCAGTATCTTCTTGGCCCGATCTCAGAGGTGATGGCCTACAAATGTAGCTGTCACGCAAAAGCAGAAGTGGATGACGTTGCCGCGTTGGTCGCCACTTTTGAAAACAGGGCTCTAAGTTACTTTGGGAGCAGCTGGGTCTCACCAGGGATCTATTGGATCAACGTTTATGGCACCAAAGCCAATCTCTATCATGAACTCGATTTTAATTTTTGGACCGATCCAGAGGTCGACAAATACACGACATTGTTCCAGCATTTGCACGGGTCTTCAGAACGCACCCCGGTCGAGATTCCTAAAACGGATATGTTCTCTGACGAACTGAATGAATTTGCCGATGCCGTGCGTTCCGGACGAAAGCCAGAAGTTGGATTGGAAGAGGCCATGCAAGCCCTGGCAGTGGTGGAAGCTGCCATCCGATCGGCGGATGAGCATCGACCGGTGACGATCGCCGAAGTCCTGGATTGATCAAAGGTATAAGGAGAGGAGCATGGCGAAGATCTTCGCTCCGGATGAACTGCCTCATTTGAGCTCCACCCGAGACAAGCGCAAGCGTATTGATCTGATCACGGAGGAGTTGCAAGGTACGCAAGCTATCCTTGGTGATATGATCGTCTACCCTCCTGAGAACATAGGATCACCCCATTTTCATAGGGGTGCTGCCGAAATCAAATATCTCCTGAGGGGAAGCGCAACTTTTAACATCAGCGGCCAGGATCATCATTTAAGAGAGGGACATATCATTGTACTCAAACCTGGAGAAGTTCATCATTGTAGGACCGGTCCAGGAGAAGATCTTGCTTTTCTGGAGTTCTGGATACCAGCCGCCAAGGATACCGTCTGGGTGGATCCGGAAGATCCTTGAACATGGTGTGAGGAGTCTTGAGGCTCAGGACCTCTGTAAAATACCGATCACAATAATCCGAATATCCCAGGGAAGGATGCGTCGAGGCATCCCCCCCAAATCATTTTTCAGGAGATAAAAGACATGGCTAATAATTGGGAAGAAGTTCGTTACGAATTAGACAAGTCCGAAAATTTTAGAGATATCTACAACTCGCCCTGGTACACTGACACGGTCTATGAAAAATTCTCTGAGGCTGAGTACAAGAGACGCTATGCACATGCCCGTGAAATCATGGCGAGAGACGGATTCGACGCTTTCATCTTTACCGGCGGGCAAAATATTTATAGCATGGGTGGAGCGGTGTCTTGGGCTACAGGCTTATTCGATGATCGCGGTATGTGCCAATATGTGGTATTCCCTAAAGAGGGGGAGCCTATGCTGGTTTACCCACATGCCGGCTGTCACATCGAGGCAGCTCGTCAAATGGTTAGCATAAAGGATGTGCGCGGCTCACGAAGTGGGCAATATGCGCAAGTTATGGCAGAAAAGCTGGCGGAGGTTGGCGCGCAGGAAGGGCGCATTGGTATTACCTCCATTGATCGTGTTGGACCTGAGTATATGGGGGTGAAGGTCTATCAGGACCTGGTGAAACTCCTCCCGAAAGCCACGTTCGTATTCTTGCCCAATCTGCTTCATGAGCTCACCAGATATAAGAGCGCGGAGGAGATTGAGGCCATGGAACGGGCTGGGGAGCTTGTTGTTGACGCTTTGGAAGCCTTGATCGAGACTGCACGCCCCGGTGTCCACGAGTATGACCTGGCCGCAGCTGGGACACACGCCATTATGAAGGGCAATGGACGTGTGCATCTTATGATGATCGGGTCGACCTCGATGAGTGACCCTAAGATGGTTTTCCCCAACCCCTTACCCTCTGCACGGGTCTTGAAAAAGGGCGACATCATTCTCAATGAGATGGTAGCCACCTATAAAGGTTATTCCGCCAAAATTGGCCATCCAATAGCCATTGGTCGCCCGTCCAAGGAGGCTGATCGTTTCTTCAAGGAGGTTGTTTTGGAAGGGTACCGCGCCCTTGAGGCAAAGCTGGTTCCCGGGAATACTCTGGAAGACGTCCGTAAGGCAGCCTCGAAGTTCCGTGAGAAAGGCGCTCAATCTCGTCCCATCATGATCCATGGTCTGGATTTAATCACAGCCCCGCCCAACATCCATACCGATCAAGTGAGGGCACAGCCCGGTGATGAAGTTATTCGGCCTGGAAACGCCTATGTCATTGAGATTACAATCATCAATGCGGATGGCACCTTTGGAATGTTCTTATCTCGCACGTATGTCATGGTGGAAGGAGGACAGCGGAATATTGTGCACTACCCGCTGGATGAGCTGGCGGTTGTGAAAGTATAACTCCATGCAAGACAAAAGTGATGGTTTAGAAGACTACCCTTTATGGAGCTTCGACCTTCCCTGAGATGTTCATGGATGGATGAAATCCAGTAATCCATGAACATCTCAGGTGTGAGGAGAGTGGAAGAGAGAGGGATAAAGCTAACGATTGGAATGCGAGTTTGCTTTTCTGTCATCACGGAGGAATGAAAACGGGAATGAACTCCCCTCCCTGTGAATGGGATCGCAGTTGCTCAGGTTTAGCATAGCCATCACTTATGGATGGCATGCAGAGTTAAGAGTAATTGGATGAACACATGTACGTCATTGAAGGAGTAAATGATGGTTTCAGAAGTGCTTTTAGAACGCCTAGCACAACCTGAGGTCGAGAAACGACTCTCGCGAACAAAAATGGTAGTTCTTGCACCAGGTAGTGTCGAGCAGCATGGGCCCCACCTGCCCATGGGTACGGATGCCTTTGCTGCCATCGCTTTAGCGAAAGAAGCGGCTCGAAAATTTGAGACGGTAGTCGTCCCGCTCCCCTTGGTGGGCGTTTCGCCCTACCATCTTCCTTGGGCCGGAAGCCTGTCCTTCAAGCCGCAGACGTTCCTGGCAGTCGTTGAAGATATTTGTGAATGCCTTGTGCCCCATGGTGTCGAAAAGCTTCTCCTTGTCAACTGGCATGAGGGCAACTCGCCCACGCTCCGTCTGGCCGGAAGCATCGTTCAACAGAAATTCAACTTCCGGGTCGTCATCGCAGAAGGCCATCTGATCACAAACCATCTCTTTGGCGAACGTGCGCCTCTGACCCACGCGGGCGGGATGGAGACAGCTGCAGCCATGATGTATGACCC
>MGNI01000020.1:3705-3991 GCA_001795115.1 Chloroflexi bacterium RBG_16_48_8
CTGCGGGATTTCCGAGAGGTTGCTTCCACAGGATGGTATGGCAAGCCTGAAGAGGGGACGCCAGAGTTGGCGGCTGAATATCTTGAAAAAGTATCTCATTTCATTGTTGAGCGAGCTACGATTGAGTTCGAACGGGAGCGTCCGTTCTAAACCCATTTGGAGGGTGTTATGTCTGAAATTCCATCGACCATGCGAGCAGCAGTAACGCATGCATGGAATGATATGCGTGTGGAAGAGGTGCCAGTACCCGTGCCTGAGCCGGGTGAAGCGCTAATGAGAGTTGGGG
>MGNI01000020.1:4057-5896 GCA_001795115.1 Chloroflexi bacterium RBG_16_48_8
TCAGGGCCATGAATGGGGTGGGACGGTTGTGGCTTTAGGAGAGGGTGTTAAGAGCCTGAAGATCGGCGATCGGGTAGCAGCCGAGAACCACAAGGGCTGCGGAGAATGCTCCATGTGTCGGCGGGGTCGCTACAACCTGTGTGAGGTCGCTCGCACGAGAGACCCCGCTTATAAGTTGTATGGACACAGTGCACCAGGAGCCTTTGCGGAGTATGCCGCCCGTCCGGCCACCATCCTGCATAAACTCCCAGATCCAGTTTCTTTCGAAGAGAGTGCTATCGTCAATCAAGGAGCCCTTGGGCTTCATGCTGTGCGGCGCTGCCGCATCGAGCTTGCGGACAAAGTTGCGGTGATTGGTCCCGGGTTGGTCGGGTTGATCACTATTCAGCTTGCGAAAGCTATGGGTGCAACGGATGTGATCGTTGTCGGTCGTGGACCACGTCTTGAGATGGCTCGGGAGCTGGGCGCGGATGAGGTCATCGACTATACCGCGGTTGATGTTGTGGAACAGATTCAAAAGCTTACTGGTGGAGATGGCGTGGACTGTGCTTTTGAATGTGCCGGTACCTCCTTGGCAGTACAGACGGCCATTCGATGCGTCAAAAGAGGGGGACGCGTCGCTCTGGCAGGTTTGACGGGGAATAAACCCGTTGAGCTCACAACCGATCGTCTTGTGCTGGATGAGATCGATGTCTTTGGAGTGCGATCCAGCCCCAACGCCTATCCAGAGTTGATCACATTGGTCGGTGCGGGAAAGGTCAACGTCAAGAAGCTCGTCTCCAGGGTTTATCCACTAGAGCAGATCGAGGAGGCCTTCGATGTTTTTAGGAGAAGGGAAGGTGGGGCGATCCGGGTGGTGATCAAGCCATGACTCATGGTGGTGATCTTCTGGTTGAAATGCTCCTCAGGCATGGGGTGTCTGTTGTTTTCGGCATCGCCGGGGGACAGACCCTGCCTCTGTACGACGGGATAAGGTCCCGGGCACCACGCATTCGACATATCCCATTCCGTGATGAACGTAACGCCGGTTATGCCGCAGATGCTTATGCGCGTCTGACGAGGAAAGTGGGTGTCTGTGATGCGACTGTTGGGCCGGGGGCAATAAATTTCGTATCTGCTCTGGGGGAGGCCTTTAATGCCTCTATCCCCATCCTTGCCATCGTGAGTGATATGCCCAGCGATTGGCTGTCTGTGCGTTATCGCGGCGGTGGAAATCAACTCGTCGATCAAAAGGCCATCCTGGCACCGGTGAGCAAATGGACCTGTCGTTTGCCTCAGACAGACTTGATCCCCGAAATGGTCCGCCGAGCCTTTCAGATGGCGACCTCAGGGAGACCGGGACCTGTTGTCATCGAATTCCCCGAAGACCTTTTCAAGCAAGAGAGTGATGCACCTCTATTGGATATTGACCCTCGTTTTGGAGAAGTGCCTCCGCATCGACCAGCACCGGACGCTGTTTCTGTGCGTGAAGCACTGACGATTCTCAAGACTGCCTCCCAACCCGTGATGATTGCTGGCGGAGGTGCAAACCTTTCCGGAGCTGGGGAAGCCATTCAAAAAGTGGCCGAACGTTTGGCTATGCCTGTCGCCACAACACACTCTGGAATGGGCGTGATCCAGGACTCCCACCCTCTCGCCCTGGGCGTCCTGGGAGCATTGGGCGGATCAACAGCTGCCAAGACCTATGTAGAAGAGGCGGATGTCATCCTGGCGGTCGGATATAAATTTGGGCAGAATCCCACCTTCCGCTGGCAGCTGCCCAAGGCGAATCAGCGCATCCTTCAAATGGATATCGATGGTTCTGAGATCGGAAAGGTCTTCCCCGTCGAAGTGGGGATG
>MGNI01000020.1:5926-13003 GCA_001795115.1 Chloroflexi bacterium RBG_16_48_8
TGTTGGAAGCAGATCCGCCAGCGCGCCAGGTGGAGCCTGTGGCAAAGGTAGTTGCGGAGTTGAAAGCGGAATGGAAGCGTGAAATCGAGGCACAGGCGGTCGAGGCAAAGCCCATCAAGCCCCAACATGTCATGTCTGTGATCAATGATTTGGTCGGACCGGAAGATATTCTTGTATGCGACGCCAGTTTTGCCAGTGGATGGGGGTCTATGTATTTTGAGATGCGAGAGAACAGACGGGCTCTCTTCCCCAGGGGTTTGGCGGGCTTGGGTTGGGGCTTGCCAGCAGCGATCGGAGCACAAGTAGCTCGACCGGATGCCAACATCATCGTCCTGGCAGGTGATGGGGCTATGACTTTCTCCTTGGGGGAGCTAGCGACCCTTGCCCAGGAAGGCATGAATGTCAAAGTTGTTGTCCTCAACAATTGCGCCATGGGTTGGATCAAATGGGATCAAGCTGTTTCCTGGGATGGGAAATTCATTTCCACCGACTTGGGAGAAGTGGATTTCTCCTTGGTGGCAAAGGGCTTGGGATGTGAGGCCTCACGTGTGACCGAACCGAATGAGCTTTGGGACGCGGTTGCCCATGCTCTGGCGCATGAAGGCTCGGTTGTATTGGATGTACGTACATCGGTGAGCGACACCCCTGTAACGAAATTTATCGCTTCGAAAGAGGGAAAAGACAGGATCCTATCCGATCCTTCAGGATAGGTTGGAAATGACCCAGATCGACAAGCGAAAATGATCACATTGGGAAGGAAGGATGGAATGAAAGTCAAAGTTGCAGCTGTACAGCCAAGAGCTTTTTGGGGAGAGGAAGAATACAAGAACGCAGATCGATGCCTGGACTATTTAGGGGAAGCCGTCGATCAAGGCGCCCAGTTGGTCTGCTTTCCAGAGGGCTATCCTGGACCGTGCCATGGCCCCATGGATAGTGCTGGGAAATTGTCTTCAACGCCGATTGAGATGGTACAGGAGAAGACCCGTCAATCGAGGGTGTATGTGAGCGCAAGCGATCTCGAGCCCAATCCAGAGATCCCAGACACCTATTTTCTTACGCACAAACTTATTTCTCCCGAAGGTGAGATTCTGGCGAACTACAAACGGATACAGCCCGATAATCCCACCTTCAATGGATACCTGATGAATGGGCGCATGCATGTGCTCCCGGGTGATGAGATCATGGTGGTACCTACACCCATTGGCGATATCGGATTGCAGATCTGTTCTGAGGTGTTGGTCCCAGAGATTTCCCGCATCCACATGTTGCTGGGAGCGGACATCACCATTGTGCCAGTCAACGGACCGCATTCCAACCATCTCTTCCGAGGCAGGGAAACCTGGTTGGCTATCGCTCGTGCTCGGGCGGCAGAGAATCTGATGTTTGTCATTATGACCCAGAATATCTTTATGGAAGGTGCACCGGGTCGGGCTGTCATTGCAGGACCGGAGGAGATGCTGGCAAGTTCAACAGAGGCAGGGATTCTGGTGGCGGAGCTGGATTACGATCGCCTGAACTACATGCGCAGTCGTTATCACACCGAGGAATTCCTGAAAGAACCGGAGCCAGGCGACACCTTCGCCCGATGTCGACCAGGGCAGCAGATCCAGCGCCGTCCTGAGATGTACGGCATGCTCTTGGAACCACATCCGGAAGCGCTGAATTACTTCTACTACAAAGATGGTCTGGACACCTACCTGGCGGAAGAGAAGAGGGCAGAGAAACTCAGAACGAAGGAGTATGCATCTGGACCTGTTCGAAGGGTGGTAGCCCCATCCAAGGTCCTCCAGGTTTAAGAAAAGTAAGCCTTTCGCTTCAGGTTGGAGATATCTCGTAAAGTTACAGGGAGGAGAAAGATGAAGGAAAAGGACGTGATCAAGAGCTTCTCGAAGGAGGAGTACCAGCGGCGATACAACCTGGTTTCGGATCTCATGGAGCAGGCTAATTTGGAAGCCCTCGTGATCTACGGAGATACCTACAGGGGTACAGAAGTGCGCTGGCTTTCCGATTTTCCGCCCCGCCACGACACCTATTTGATTTGGCCGGCGGAGGGTGAGCCTACCCTGCTTGTCCGGCATTTCAATCATGTCCCGGATGCGAAGATCGTGTCAAATGTGGTGGACACCCGCTGGGGTGGAGAAAACTCGGGGGTGACTACAGCCAAGGTGCTCCTGGAGAAAGGCTTCACCAGCGGAAAGATCGGGTTGGTAGGGCGTATCCCTTACAAGGATTTCAACGCCTTCCGCTCCAAGATTCCGAAAGTCGAATTTGTGGATAGAGATCGGGACTTCAGCAGGCTGCACGTGACAAAGAGTGAGGAAGAGCTGGCATGGCTGCGTAAAGCGGGCGAGATCAACGATGCCACCATGGAAGCCCTGGCGCAAGCTGCTGTGCTGGGCGCGACCGAGTTTGAGCTGATCGCAGCCCTAGAACATGCCTATGTGAAAGAGGGGGGTGAGCACGTCCTGCATTTCTTCAGCACCACCTCCATGGAAGCTCCGGAAGCCTTCGTGCCCGCTCAAGTGCAGAAGGATCGTGTCCTGAAAAGAGGCGATGTCATCATCAACGAGATCGGGGTGGGATGGGGAGGCTATACCACCCAGGAGCATCGCGCTTTTGCTGTAGGCGTGAAGCCAACACCCCTCTATCAACGATTATACGATGTAGCTGTGAGGGTCCATAATGAGATCTTAAACCTCCTTCGTCCTGGTGCCACGATCAGAGAGATCCTCGATGTTGGAGATACGATCCACAAAGAAGGCTTCACCATTAACGATGGTCTCTTCCATGGCTACGGCATGGGGATTAGTCCCCCTCCTGGAGGTCGAACGCGAGCAACTGTACATGGAAGCCATCAGGAAGATTTTCAATATCAAGAGAATATGGTTTTGGTCATCCAACCCAATATCGTCGATGAGGCTTCAGGCGCTGGACTTCAGATTGGAAACACGGTCGCCATCACAGCCGGTGGCGTGGAGGTGCTGACGAAGTACCCATTAGACTTCAAAACCGTTGGGCGATAAGAAGGCTAAAGAAGCTGGGAGACCGACTGATGATAAAAGATCCAAATGTACGAAGATTCTCAGATCAAGAGTACCACAGGCGATATCGATTGACGCGTGAATGGATGGAAAAAGAAGGGTTCGCAGCCTTATTGTTTTACGGAAATCCTTATGGTGGGGCTGGGATCCTTTGGCTGACGAACTTTTCCCCACGCCATGACACGTATCTCATCTGGCCATTTGAAGGAGAGCCGACCTTGCTCACGCAGCTGTTCAATCATGTTCCCAATGCACAGAGGGTCTCTGTCATTGAGGATACTCGCTGGGCGGGTTCCGATTCAGCAGTCACAGCAGCTGAGGCATTAGCTGAGAAAGGTGTGGAGAGAGGACGAGTGGGTGTCATCGGGAAGGTTCCCTACACCGATTTTAACAAATTCGTTTCTCGATTTCCAAATGTTGATTTCATCCCAGCCAATAAAGGTTACACCGCTTTACGCTTGGTTAAGAGCCAGGAGGAGATGGCGTGGCTGCAGCAGGGAGCGGACTTCACGGATGCTGCTGTCGATGCTCTGATTAAGGCTGCAGCTCCAGGTGTCAGTGAGTTCGAGTTAGCGGCGGCGATCGAGGCTGCCTACACTGCAGCGGGAGGCGACCATGGCATTCATTTTCTGAGCTCCACACCCATGGCTTCACCCAAATCCTACGTCCCGGCTCAAACGCAGACCTCCCGCCGCCTTGAGGTGGGGGATGCAGTCATCTCCGAACTCAGCGCAGGCGTGGGAGGCTACGCCGGGCAGATCCAACGCCCCATCGCCATCGGCCAGAAACCCACCGCCAACTACCAGCATGTCTATGATGTGGCGCTGGAGGCCTATGAGCGCATCCTGGCAGTGCTGAAGGCGGGAGCGACGACCAAGCAGGTATTGGATGAGGCGGACCTCATTGAGAAAGCCGGACTTACGGTTTGCGATGACCTTTTCCATGGCTATGGCCTGGGTTATCTTGCGCCTGTGCTGCGGACGCGTGCCACGGCCAATAGCCCCCAACCGGAAGACTTTGTCTTTGAGGAGAACATGGCGGTTGTTGTCCAGCCCAATGTCTACGACCCTGAGACGGGGGCGGGGCTCCAGTTGGGAAACCTGGTACGGATCACTGCCGACGGAGCTGTTTCGATGCAGAAATATCCCATGGGATTTTATGTGTGTGGGGAGTAGGTGAAGGTTAAAAAGGGTCTGTTATCATTGGAGCCGATGCTTCAACGTTATGGATACCGGGTCATAAGGAAAAAATTTTTCTTGGAGGTGCATCCAATGAGCGATGCGAAAGTTGAAAAACCTGCACGTGAGATGAACCTGATCGAGAAGAACGTTCTGGGGGTCAAGGTCGACCAGGTCCCGAAGATCATCCCGGGACTTGTTGTGGCGTCATTATTAGCCTGGTTGAGTACATGGCTGAGTGAATTCCTTGGGGTTGATGTGTTGCCTTTCGAGAAGTCACCCATTTCGGCTGTGATGATGGCCATCCTGCTGGGTCTGATCATTGGGAATATCCTTACCCTCCCATCCTGGCTTAAGCCGGGTTTTGACTTTGCTGTAAAAAAGGTGCTGCGTTTTGGAATTATTTTGCTGGGCATCCGTTTGAGCATCTTCGACGTTTTCAAACTGGGTGCTTACGGTGTGCCCATTGTCTTACTGTGCATCATCGGTGCCCTCTTCTTCACCACCCGTTTGAACAAATGGCTCAAGCTTCCTGAACGATTAGGTGCGCTCATTGCCGTTGGCACTTCCATCTGTGGTGTCTCAGCCATTGTAGCTACAGGACCAGCCATCGACGCGGAGGATGAGGAAGTGGCTTACGCGGTAGCCGTGATCACCATCTTCGGGATCTTCGCTACCCTGGTCTATCCCTATCTTGCCAATGTGATCTTCGCCGGTGATCCAACCAAAGTTGGTCTCTTCTTGGGAACCTCGGTCCACGACACTTCCCAGGTTACTGGAGCCGCCCTGGTCTTCTCGCAGGTCTTCAGCCTGCCAAAGGCCTTGGATGTTGCCATGGTGACGAAGCTGGTTCGAAATGTCTTCATGGTGGCCGTGATCCCCTTCATGGCTTTTTACTATACCAGCAAGACAAAGAGTGCTGAGGAGAGTGTTGGGAAAAAGACCAATATCGCCAAGCTTCTGCCCCAGTTCATCATTGGCTTCTTGATCCTGGCTGTCATTCGCTCCCTAGGCGATGCCTTATGGGCGGGCGAGGCGTGGACCGATGTTGTGGGTTTCACCGCGACCTGGGCTGTAAACTTGCTTGTCGTGGCTCTGGCGGCGGTAGGTTTGACCACGAGCTTCAAGATTCTAAAGGGATTGGGCATCAAACCTTTCATCGTGGGATTGGGAGCTGCGCTTATCGTCGGTGTGGTGAGCTTTGTAGCGATATCCCTTTTAGGGGCTTTTATCACATTGTAAGTATAGATTAGCTCTATCCAGACCCTCCGAACAGGAAGGAACCAAGGTTCCTTCCCGATGGGAGAAGATCCGATGTTAAACCATGGAAGGTCTTGATAGGGCATGAGGGAAGGAACCATGATGGCAACCCAAGGAGAGGCCTGGTACACGCGCGGGATTGAAATTTTAGGAGCGCGTTTCGGCCTGGCTTCCAACAATCGAGAGTTGATCTACACCCCGGAGTTCTTTGAAGATCAGATCGTCCAATCCCAGCGTACGAACTTCTATCGCTTGAATGAAGTGCCCTATGGTGAGAACCTGGATGCCTTAGTGACAGTCATTGATAGCGAGGACCTTCCACTGGAATTGACTCTGGATGAGCGATCTCTGATCCTGCGCGGGGATATCAGCAAGTTGGATAAAGAGTCTGTCGACCGAAGGAATACCTTGTTTGGCAATAAAGGGCTGTTCTTTCGCTTTTGTCTTCGAGTTCTGGAGAGGGATCATAAGATCTTTGGATTTCACTCGGCAGCGTTATTTGATGCAGACCGGCGTCGTCTCATCATTCTGGCAGGCCCTCCTGGGGTGGGCAAGACCGCCATGTTGTTGGCAGCGCTAAGGAAGGGTTTTCAAATCCTAAGCACGGAGATGCTCTACTATCAATTTCGGGAAAGTGGTTGCGCTTTCTTCAAAGGTGCCTTATTGGACAATGTTCGAACTGGCAGCCTCACCATCGACTTTCCTGATGTGGCTAAGCAACTCGGGATAGAGCTACCGAATGTTGAGGATGTGTGGGGAAGCAAAATCACCCTTGACCTCACCGTAGCTGCTCCGGATGTGGACGAGATTCTGAACCCAGATGTTCTCTTGCTCTTCCCACGGATTGAGGGTCAGCGTACAGATGTGGTTATTTCAGAGATCAAGAACACACGTAAGATCCGGAATCAGCTTTATGAAAATGCCTCGGAGAAAATGGCTGCTTCCTATCTCTTGTATGATGTCCTTCCTATTTGTGGGCTTGAAACACCAGATTTGATGAGATCGCGCTTTGATGTCGTAACCAGGTTCTTGAGCGGAGAAGATTTTCATTTCTTAGGGGCCAAGACGATTTTGGCTGGTCCGCAGAATTGCCTTGACGATATTTAACACGGATAGAATACCCACTGAAATGGAGTTTCATTCTATCGATGAGCAAGTCGTATAGGGTGATCTCTTGTTCTTGAAGTTTTATGCTTCTTGTTTTGTTGAAAGGTGATTTCGAATGATAAAAAAACAAAATTTGAGAGATGTCGAGTTTCAACCCGCCCCGAACCGGATGATCGCTGAATTAATTTCAGGAGAATCGCTCGGATCGCAGGCTGTGACCCTGCGAATCGTCGATTTGGTGCCTCGCTCTCAGCAGAAACAGCGCCATCCACACGCGCACCAGGATTTCGAAGAGGCGATTTTTGTCCTCAAAGGGGAAGGGAAGATCTGGGTTGAAGGTCAATTCATGGATATTGAAGAGGGAGATGCGATCATCATCCCGGCTGGAGTCGTGCATATGACCCTCAATGCCACGGAGACGCCTTTGCGTCTGGTGTGTTTCTTTCCTGTTCGGGAGGGTGTGGGCAACCGCACCCGAGCGGAAGAGTCCA